>JAJYVR010000014.1 GCA_021791935.1 Acidobacteriota bacterium | reverse complement strand
ATTCCGCGCGTGAAACTGCCATCGACAGGAATGGCTGCCGCTTGCTCCATTTAAAATCGGACGAGATGGGCAAGGTCCAACCGAATGCGAAACGAATTCTCGCTGTATTGGCAGCCGGGGTATTCCTCACTCTGGCAGGCAATGCCCAGCGGACAGATGCTGCGCTGCCGAATGCCCCCGCGCCAACAGCAGTACAGTTCCCTTCATCCCAGACTGGACCTGCTGCGCCGGTGTTAACCGCAAGCTTGCGCCGGCCTCACACTCCGGATGCCGCCGCCTCTACAACCGGCGACGTCTCGCTCTACACCGTGGTCGATCTGGCGTTGCGCAACAGCAGGACCGTTCGCATGGCAGAAGCAAAGAAACAGCGCGCGCAAGCCATGGTGATGGAGTTGCGCAATGCCTACATTCCGAACTTTGCCGTTGGTTCCGGGATTGGCCCACCCAACATAGGCTTTCCCTTGGGGACGCCAAACATATTCAACGCCAGCTCTCAATCCTTGATCTTCAGTTTTTCGCAATCGGACTACATTCGCTCGGCGCGCGCGGCGTTGAAGGCGGCCGACTTCTCACTGCAGGACGCTCGGCGGCAAGTCATTTTGGACACCGCGTCTTCGTTTCTAGAGCTGAATACGACGGACCTTCAATTGGCAGCCCTCCAGCAGGCAATGGATGCGGCAGATCAGCTCGTTTCCATTGTCCAGGAACGAGTTGCCGCCGGCATCGACAGTCGCGTGGCGGAAACACGCGCCCGCCTGACGCGCGCGGAAATGAAGGTCCAGCAAATCCAACTGCAAGACCGTGCAGGCGAGCTCCGCAACCACATCTCGAACCTGATGGGTTTGCCCGCCGACTCGATCGTCATCGATTCCAACAGCATTCCAGCAATGCCGAATTTGGATATTTCAACACCCATCCCCAATACACAACCCCCGGCGGTCCAAGCAGCCTTTGCCACGGCGGACTCACGCAGCTTTATGGCGCATGGAGATGAGCTCCAAAATTATCGGCCGAACATCCAACAGTTGGCGCAGTACAGCCTGTTTTCAACGTTTGAGAACTATCAACAGTATTACAACGCCTATCAGGCAAATAATTTTGGCTTTGAAATCCAGGTGGTTTGGCCCCTGTTTGATCCCGTGCGCCGGGCAAAAGCCGCTGAGTCCAGCGCCGCGGCAGCACGCGCCCGAAGCCAGGCCGATCAAACCAAAATCCAATTCGCTGAAAACAATCTTGCACTGTGGCATCGTCTGGACGAATTGAAGGCCCAGCAACAAGTTGCCGAATTGAAACAGGAGCTGGCCAAGGACACGCTGGACAGCCTTCTGACCCAAATGAAGAGCGGGAACGGCTCCCCAAACGCTCCTGCGATCACACCGGAACAAGCGCAGCAATCCCGGATTGACGAACGGACAAGCTATATCGACATGCTGAATGCGGACTTTGACACGGAACATGTCCAGTTGGAACTACTGAGCGCCTTAGGCGGGCTGGAAGACTGGGCCAAACAGAGCGTGCAACCGCAGGGCGTTCCCGGAGCGGCGCTCACCCCGGCGTCGCCTCATTAGGAGACGCGCCCGCACCGCTTTGGCCACATTCCCTGGCAAACCTGAAAAACGCCTCAAAAGAACCCTTTCCGCCAGCCTTCGGAAACCGACATGCAGGGGCCTCCAAGTGATAAACTGAAGGCTGAATTTATGCCCCTAAAGACAATTTTTCTTAACCCGCCCTCTTTTGAGAACTTTGATGGTGGCGCCAGTTCGCGCTGGCCCGCCACCCGCGAGATCGAATCCTACTGGTACCCGGTTTGGTTGGCCTACCCGGCAGGAATGCTCGAAGGGTCGCGCCTTCTCGACGCGCCGCCGCACCATGTCACCGCGCCGGAAACCATCGAGATATGCAAGCAATATGAGTTTCTGGTGCTGTTCACCAGCACTCCCGGTTGGCAGGGAGATCAAAAGCTGGCCGAAGCCATCAAGGCTGCGAATCCGTCGATTCGCATTGCCTTTGTCGGACCTCCGGTCACCACGTCGCCGGACCGCGCCCTGAATGAGTGCCCCGCGATCGACTTCGTTTGCCGTCGCGAATTCGATTTCTCCACTGTGGAATTTGCCAACGGCAAGCCGCTGAACGAAATTCTTGGCATTAGCTATCGCAACAACGGCCAGATCGTTCACAATCCAGATCGGCCGCAGGTCGAGGATTTGGATGCCCTGCCCTGGGTGACGGACGTCTACGCCGCCAACATGGACGTGACGAAATATAACGTTCCCTTCCTGCTGCATCCGTATGTCTCGCTCTACTCCACCCGTGGCTGCCCGGCGCAGTGTACCTTCTGTCTATGGCCGCAGACCCTCAGCGGACACGCCTGGCGCAAGCGTTCCACCGACGATGTTGCCGCCGAAATGGCGCACGCCAAAGAACTTTTCCCGCATGTCAAAGAGTATTTCTTCGACGACGACACATTCAACATCCAAAAGGTCCGCACCATCGAGTTGTGCGAAAAACTGAAGCCGCTCGGCCTTACCTGGTCCTGCACCTCGCGCGTCACCACGGACCGCGAGACGCTGAAGGCGATGCGCGAAGCGGGATGTCGCCTGCTGATCGTTGGCTTTGAATCCGGCGACCCGCAAATCCTGAAGAACATCAAGAAGGGCGCCACCGTCGAGCGCGCTCGCGACTTCACCCGCGACTGCCACGATCTCGGCCTCACGATCCATGGCGACTTCATTCTGGGTCTTCCCGGCGAAACCAAAGAATCCATCCGCAACACCATCAATTTTGCCAAGTCGCTGGACGTGGAAACGATTCAAGTCTCCATTGCACATGCCTATCCGGGCACGGAGTTTTACGACTTCGCCAAGAGCAACGGCTTCATCATCAACAACGGCGCCATGGTCGATGAAGAAGGCCATCAACTGGCCCACGTGGAATATCCCGGCCTGCCAACGGAATACGTTCTGGAGATGGTGCATCGTTTCTATGACGAATATTATTTCCGCCCCAAGGCAGCATGGCGCGTGGTCAGCAAGGCGATCGCAAATCGGGACTTGCCTCGCTTGTATGTCGAAGCCAAGGCATTTCTGAAACTTCGCGCGCAACGCAACCGCGTAGTTGCAAAGAGCAAGCGGGACAAGGCCGCGCTGGCGGAAACGCAACACGCAGGGGCCTGAGGGCGCCGCCGGTCGGGCTCGATTTTATCCGCGCGGTCAGCCCCGAAATAGCTGATCGCGTTTCTCCAAAGCGGATTTGCAGTCGACGTAATTCGATGTCGGATGAAGTCCTTCTGAACGGAGGCCGTGATAGCGACCGGAGTGAAGATTCCAGGCAATGCCCGCATGGGTTGGTCCTGCGATCGGTCTCTGTATCCATTGCTTACTGCGCTCACAATCGCATATCTTTTTTACTACGATAACTTTCAAGCCGCTCTAGTGTCCTGAGTCGTAAAATTGTGAAAGAAATAATTTCAGGTCTTGTATCAGGGCACGACTTCAGTCGTGCCGTACATGGTGCAAAAACGGATGGGCTTCAGCCCCTGAGTGCTCCTGTTCGAATCGTTTGCATGCATCGAATTTTGAATGGACTTCAGACTCAGGACTCTAGCAAACGATCGAGATATTCGACAGAAACCTGCGACGCAGGTTGAGGGAACTTCGCCATCGCATTCTCGCAATCCACCATGACGTTTCGCCGCTACCTGGTCCTGGGCGCTGTCATGGTCGGCGCATCGGTAGGCGATACATTCCTGAGCAAAGGCATGAAGCAGGTTGGCCCCGTATCGTTGCATCATCTTGCCGGCTTATTGATCGCGCTGAGGAATCCGTGGGTCTTTAGCGGTATTGCTTTTCTAATTTTATTTTTCGCTTCCTACTTAACGGCCCTCTCCTGGGCAGACCTGACCTTTGTTCTCCCCGCCACCGGCTTTGGCTACGTCATCATCGCGCTTCTCTCAAAATTCTGGCTGCGCGAAACTATCTCACCGGCCCGTTGGCTCGGCATTGCCCTTATCACGCTGGGAGTCGGCTTCGTCACGCGGGGCCCATCCTTCACCAATCACACCCATCCGGGCCCAAATGAGGCGGTCGCTGTTCCTGCGGAGGCCTCCCCACAGAAAGATCGGCACTCGGCGTGAATCTCTCTGGGGAGGCTTTCGTCTGGGCGATGATTGGCGTGATCGTCCTGCTGGCCACGATGGGCGATGTCTTGATTGCCGGGGCCATGCGCGAAATCGGGGATTTCGACGTGATCCGCAGCCATGCCGGACTGAAAGGGGCCATCCTGGCAGTGCTGCGGAACGGGCGTTTTTTTTCCGGCCTGCTCTGCATGGCCCTCAGCTTTTTCTCGCTGCTGTTCGCGCTCAGTTGGGCAGACGTCAGTTTGGTCGCTCCGGCTTGCGCGGCCCTCACGTTTGTGACGGATGCATTTGCCGCCAAGTGGATCTTGAAAGAGAATGTCGACCGCCGCCGCTGGATCGCAGCCGTGTGTGTTTGTACCGGCGTATTTTTTCTCAGCCGTTAATGCATCCTTAACTGTGACTAAAATTTGCCCCATCCTTCGCGTCTTTGCGAAGGATGGGACGCGAGCATTGCGGTCGCCGTAAAAATGCGCTGCCGAGAGGGCCCGAATCCCCTACTGAAACAGGCGCATCAGCCCTTGCGCGGGCAAATCGGGACGAAGATATTTCTGCGGATTTCCATCGGCTTCCGTCAACGCTTCCGCCGCAAGATACCCGCTGCGCACGGCCCCTTCCATGGTCGATGGCCAGCCGGTCGCGATCCAGTCCCCGGCCAGAAAAATCCCCCGCCACGCCGTCGCTGGTTCAGGTCGATAGGCGTCCAGTCCCGGCGAAACGGAAAACGTGGCCCGCACTTCTTTCACCACCGCGGCCTTCAACAGCTTCGCTTTCCGCACCATTGGAAAGAATTCCGCCAGCTCCCGCAGCGCCAGATCGAGGATCTCCTGCCGAGACATCGGCACCAGCGATTTCGAAGCGCTCACCACCAACTCAAGATAACTTCCTGCGTCGTCGGACCGCCGCTGCGGCTGCAGCAAGGTCTTGTTGTACATCCATTGGATCGTGGTATCGAGCAGGACCGCGT
This sequence comes from Acidobacteriota bacterium, assembly GCA_021791935.1. GTDB lineage: Bacteria > Acidobacteriota > Terriglobia > Terriglobales > Acidobacteriaceae > JAKAAZ01. The sequence continues at coordinate 20,345 of JAJYVR010000014.1, read as the reverse complement.
GTTCCAGGTCGGTGATCTCGCGATCGAACCACAGGTGAATGCCCGTGATGGGCGAGTGTTGAAAATATCCCAGATTCTGAGCGAGAGATTCGGAAGCGCCATCTGTCCGCGCGGGTAACAGCGGCAACAATTTCTGCATGGACTCGAACGGGACCGCCAGCACCACAGCGTCCGCCTCCACGCTGCCGCCTTCATACCCGATCCGCCAGCGGCGACTGCCCTCGTCGTACTGAAAGCTGTCCACGCTCTTGCGCAGGCCCACTTCGCCGCCGCGCGACTGAATGAATCCGACCGCGTGCGAATACAGTTCGCTCAAAGGGATTGTCGGCACTCCCATCCAACCCGCCTGCTCCGACTGCATGAACGACGTGCGAAACACCATTGCCGCATAATGCACCGAAACGCGGTCCAGGTCTTCGTTTAGCGCGCTCACCAGCACTGGATTCCAGAACCGGTCGATGGCGCGCCGTGTTTGTCCGTGGCGGACCAGCCAGGCTGCAAAGTTTTCTCCGCCATCCGCGGGAACGCCTCGCAGAAAACTCATCATGCCCCGGCCGATCGCCACTTTATCCGCCAGCGACAGCGCGGAAGACCGCAGAAACGCCATCGCATTATGCAGCGGTGCCGGCAGAGACCCAGGATGAAGCAGGCTCTCGCGCCCACCCGGTTCAATAAAAGTAATGCGATCGAACCAGCGAATCCGATCGGCCACTCCAAGCTGACGATAGAAGGCGATGAGGTTTGTACAGCAGCCCAAAAGAACGTGCTGGCAATTGTCGACGACTTCGCCCGTGCCGGGATGTTCATACGAGGATGCTCGCCCGCCGACATACGGACGCCGCTCGACCAGGTGAACGCGATAGCCGGATTCCACCAGTGCGCAGGCTGCCGACAGACCGGCCAGGCCACCGCCGACGACAGCGACGTCGCGAATACCGTGAGTGTCAAGTGGTTTGTTCGCCATGGGTCCTGCCGGAGTCATCGCGAATCTACATGCCTGTCGACGAGCTTGTTGGTGCGAATCGCAAACGCAACGCCATCCATAACCCGTGAGCCAGAATCCACAGTTTCTCTCCCGTGGGCACACTCACTCGCTCGGCGAACACTTCGTAGTGCGCGTTTTCAATCCGCTGCAACAGCCGTCGATAAATCGCCACCAGCACCCACAACGCTGCCCGGCTGTCTCTTGAAATCAGCGGCAGCAAACCTTCCACTGCCCGGTAATACTGGCGCGCGCGCCCAGCTTCCATTTCCAACAGCGCGCGTTCCTCCGGCATCAGTTTTCGATTGCCCCGATTCGAAGCGAACTGCTCCACCGTCAGGCGATGCCGTTTCAGATCGTCGAGCGGGAGATACATCCGGCCGCGCTCTGCGTCCTCGCGAACATCGCGCAAAATATTTGTCAGCTGAAACGCGATGCCTGTTTGTTCCGCCAACTTTTCTGCGCCAGGATCGGTATACCCGAAGATGCGAATGCAAACCAAACCCACGACCGAGGCGACAGAGTAACAGTACCGATATAAATCGTCGAAGGTCCGATACGTCGCCATCTCCGTGGCAACCGCCGGCCCGGTAAGGTCCAGCATGGTCCCCTGCACCAGTTGGTCGAGCAGTTCCGTCGAAATTCCAAACCGCTGTTGCGCATCCCGCAACGCGACAAATACGGGATTGTTCGTGGAGTCGCCGGCCGCCGCCCGATGCCATTCGCTCAACCACTGTTGCGATTGAAGCAGCCGCTGTTCACGCGGCAGGCCTTCGTCATCCGCCAGGTCGTCCGCGTGACGCATAAAGGCGTATACGGCACAGACGGCTGCGCGTTTGTGCTTCGGCAATGCGAGAAATGCGTAGTAGAAGTTCTTTGCTTCACGGCGGGCGATCGCCTCGCAGGCGGCATACGCTTGCTCGACAGGGTCGCTCATGCAGCCTGCCTTGCGGTCAGCCGCGCGGCAAAAGCGCGCAGCAACAACGCAGCTTTGCGCGGCTTGGAGATGACAGGGCGAGAGCGCAGCACGTCGTAGTCCTGTTTTGCGATGGCGCGCAAAATCTCCTTCCCGCCGCGGCTGAACAATGCAAGGTCGACCGCCAGCTCTTTGTCGACGCGACCGAGCAGCGCCATACCCGAGGCAAATAATTCTTGCGTGTACGCGACCTCGTGTTCCATCAGCCTGCGAAATTCCGGGGTAAAACGCCGGTCGCGAATTTGCTCTTCGCTGACGCCAAATCGCTCCATGTCCGCCAGCGGAAGATAGATCCGGCCCCGCAGATAATCCTCACGCACATCCTGCCAGAAGTTCGCCAGTTGCAATGCGGTGCAGGTAAAGTCCGAGAGCGTAAACAACTCCGGCTCGCGATGGCCGCAGGCATAAAGGACCAGGTGCCCAACCGGATTGGCGGAATTGCGGCAATAGCCGAACACGTCCTGCATGGTGCGATAACGCTGGACCGTCTGGTCCTGGCGAAATGCAACCAGCAAGTCGGCAAACGGATCTTTTGGAATGTTGCACGCCCGGATCGTGTCCGCCAGGGCGACAAATACCGGATGACGCGCGACACCGCGATAGCAGGCGTCCAATTCGCCATTCCAGAAATCCAAGAGCGCCAGCGACTGCTGCGTGTCCCCGACCTCGTCTCCCAAATCGTCGGAGATGCGGCAGTAGGCGTAGATGCTCTGAAAGTGCGGCCGCAAGCGCCTGGGCAAAAACCATGTGGCAACATGAAAATTCTCGTAGTGCGATTCGGCCAACTTGCGGCAGTACGCCTGCGCTTCGGCCAGGGTCGGCACATGCTCCGGCATGTGATACTCCGCCGGAAGTCTTTTCCACGCTGCCTCCAGCGCCTGTTCGGAATTTCTGTCCGTTTGCCGCAGTCCGCTAGCCGTCATACGGCCCCTCGCCGGGATGGATCGCAATTTTGATGTCGTTGCTTCGATGTAGAAACCGTCGAAAAACTGGGACCAGATCCTCCAGTGGAGCGCTTCCGGTCAGGAACCTGCCGCTCTCGAAACCGCCGCTCGCAATCCAATCGAATGCCCGGCGGCACACGGACGGACGATGATGGAAGCTGGCGCGCAGCGTAAGGTCGCTATAATGCAGGCGATTGGTATCGAGCGCCACTTGGGTGCCCGCCGCGCATCCGCCAAAGAAATTGACCACTCCTCCTTTGCGCGCCATGTCCACGGCCCACTGCCAGGTCTCGGGCAACGCAACCGCTTCCACAACCGAGTCGGCGCCGCGGCCCCGCGGAGTCAGCGCGCGAACGGATGCGATCACGTCGTCGGTCGTCGTGGTCTGCACAATCTGGCGAGCTCCAAACGAACGCGCCAGTTCCACCTGCTCCGGGTGCTTCACCACCGCAATTACATCGGTGCCGTTGAGGGCGGCCGCGTGAATGAACATCAGCCCAATGGGCCCGGCGCCGATCACAACCATCTGGTCCCCCGGCTGGATGCCGGTCTCATCCATACCGTGCAATACGCAGGCAAGCGGTTCTGTCAGCGCCGCATGCTCCAGCCGAATGGAGTCGGGAACGCGAAACGTATTTATCGCGACGATGCGCGCGGGAATTCGAAAATATTCGGCGTACGCGCCGTTGTTGAACATCAGGTCGTCGCACAGATTTTCCTGTTGCCGCCGGCAGAAATAGCATTCGCCGCAGGGCGCGGAATTCACCGCAACCACGCGGTCTCCTTCTCGAAACTTTGTCACTCCAACCCCAACCTGCGAAACGACTCCCGCCATCTCATGGCCAAAGGGAGCGGGCGGTTGCAGCATTTTCTTGTGGTACCCGCGGCGAAATACTTTCAGGTCCGTTCCGCAAGTCAGCGCGGCGGCCACGCGAACAACGATCTCCCCTGCTCCTGCTTCGGGTACTGGCAGCCGCTCAATCCGGACATCTTCTTTGCCGTACAAAACGGCGGCATTCATTTCAGCGGCCATATCGATAGTTTCGCAGACTGCATCGTGGGTCGATCGACTTGTGGTTATTTTCATCTTTAGACGTCGGGGAACGTGGAGACGACTACGGTTGAATCACAACTTTCATCGAATCCGGTTTCGGTTCAGATGCGAACGCAATGGCCTCCGCCGCCTGTTCCAGCGGAAAGGTGTGGGAGATCAAACGGGTCAAATCGAAGCGATCCGGGTAACCGTCCAAGACCAATTGCGAAGCTTGCTGCAAAACGTCCGCGGAAGAACTGTAGGACCCGATCAGCGATTTTTCGTCCATGCATATCGCGGCTGGATCGATCGCAACTTCGCTGTGCTGCGTGGCGGCAAACAGCAGCACGCGACCGCCGTAACGCACCGCGTCCATCGCGGGACGAATCAGCGCATTGCCGCCCACCGCGACAATCGCAACATCCGCGCCGCGCCCTTCCGTGTGTTCCTTCACGATGGCGCTGGGGTCTTGCTTGTCGGCATAGATCGGGTGGCGCAGATCGAATTGCGCCGCGACTTCGTGGCGCGAAGCATACAGATCGGAAGTCAGCACTGTCGCGCCCGTCTGCTGGGCCAGTGCGGCCAGTAAAATCCCGATCGGCCCCTGTCCGATCACCAGCACGGTCTCATCGGCTGCAAGACGCAGGTTGTGGATCGCCTTGTAGCAGGTATTCACGGGCTCAATCCACAGCGCCTGCTCAAACGGAACATGGTCCGGAATACGCACCAGGCCGTGTTCGACAATCCAGTCCATCACGCGAATGTATTCGGCGAAGCCGCCGCCCGCGGGTTCAAATCCAGCCGTGCATCCCACGCGTTTATAGCTCTCGCATTGCGAAAAAGTTTTTTTCCTGCAGTAATAACAGCCCTTCCCGCATGGGATGTGATGAAAAGCCATGATCCGGTCGCCGACCTTCCAGCCGCGCACCTTGTCGCCGACGGCTGCAATCGTTCCCGCCATTTCGTGACCGAAAATCCTTGGCGCGGAGTGCGAACCGCTATGGATCTTTTTCAGGTCGGTGCCGCAAATCCCGCAGCTATGGATTCGCACCAGGACTTCGCCCGGACCGATGGTCGGAACAGGTACGCTCTCCACGCGAACGTCGTTGACGCCGCGATAGACGGCAGCCCGCATGGTTGCCGGCAGGACATGAGTTGAAGAACTGTCTGGTTTCACTATTTCCATTTTATTCCGCTTGCTCGATAACCTGGCGCAAGGCTCGCGCAATCAACCGCGATGCCTGCGCGGATTGTTTTCCCAGTCTGAACGTCGTCGCAATCAGCCATGGGTGCAATGCTACATAAATCGCAAACGAGCTGCCGCGAAATCCGCCCCGCTCGTCGGTAAAACGACCAAAATCCGGCAGATTGTCGTCGACCCGGTCGCTCACCGCGCGAAGCGCGCGAAAGGGCAGATGGCGCATTTTCGCCAGCCGCGCAACCGTGGCCGTCTCCATATCGACCAGGTCCCCATTCCAGCGGGCAGCCAGCGCCAGCTTTTCGTCGCGCCCAACCGCATGGTCCGTCGTCACCAAGGTCCCCTCTCCATCGCTGCATTCAAATCGCTCGCCGGTCCGATCGTCGATGATCGTCGCCGGCCAATAGACCCTGTCGACGGCCATCCCAGCGCGCAATGCCCCAGCATATCCTACGGAAACGATCGAGTCGATTCGTCCTCTGGACGACGCCAACTCCAGCGCAAGCGCCGCCCGCTCGCCGCCCATGCCCGCGCACACCGCAATCGCGCCATCGCGCTCCCAGACGCTCGTGCCTTCACTGCGCGAGACATTGCTTACAGGCCAGTCACGCACCAGCGGCGCAACTTCGCGCGGCAGCGCGGCAAGGATTGCGACCCGCGAACTCACGACTTGTGCGCGTACCCGTGGACGCGAAACCAATCGATGGCGGCGCGCAACGCAGAGTCCACCGGAAGCGCCTGATGGCCCAAATCCCGCTCCGCCTTCGCGGAACTGGCAAACATTTTCTTCTTTCCCATTCGCACCGCTTCCACCGTGGCACGCGGTTCACGTCCGAGAATGCGTCCGGTGATCCATTCATCGAAGAATGCATACGTCATGGCGACCGCGTGCGGCACCCGCATGGTGGGAGAAGGCAACCCTGTCATCGCCGCCATGCGATCCAGAATCTGTTTCAGGGTAAGATTTTCTCCGCCTAGAATGTAGCGTTCTCCCGGCGTCCCACGCTCCAGTGCGGCCACGTGCATGTCCGCGATCCGCTCAACATCCACCAGATTCAGGCCCGTGTCCACATACGCCGGAAATTTTCGATTGAGAAAATCCACCACGATGCGACCCGTGGGAGTGGGCTTGGCGTCGTTCGCTCCAATCGGCGTGGTTGGGTTCAAAATAACGACATGCTGGCCGAGACGGGCCGCCTCGATCGCCTCGCGTTCGGCAAGAAACTTGGATCGCTTGTAATGACCCACCATGTTCTCGATCGATACCGGAGTTTCCTCATCGACGACGCTGCCGTCGGAGCGAAATCCCATCGTCGCCACGCTGGAGGTGTAAACGACGCGACCGACACCTGTTTCCCGCGCCAGCCGCAGCAGCGCCCGCGTCCCCTCAACGTTGGCCGCATACATCGTCTTTGGATCGGGCACCCACAGCCGGTAATCCGCCGCAACGTGGACCAGCGCATCGCAGCCGGAAATCGCGCTGCGCAGGTTCTCAGGCTGAAGCAGGTCGCCTGTCGCCAACTCCGCATTCAGTCCTTCCAGATGTTCCGTGCGGCTGGTTTTTCGCGTTAGCAGACGCAAGTCCGCGCCCGCTGCGTGGAGCGACTGGGCAACATGACTCCCGACAAATCCAGTGGCTCCGGTGAGGAAGATGCGCATACGAAGGGGGTAAAAAGGTTGGATGAATCTGATGCGGCTGGTCTAGTCCAGTGCTTCCGCCTGGATGCCGATGTTCTTCTCCCCAGCGGCCTTCTTTTCCCAATATCGCTGCACCCACGCTTCCCAGCTCTTGCCCGCCGCGGAATCGCGCCCGGTAAAGGCTAGACCGGCAATTTCAGAGTATGGAATCGACACCCGCTCTGAAGTGTCTTTCGGCATGATGCGGACAATCGAGCGGTGCAGCGCGGGCGCCGGTCTGCGATCGAAGATGTATCCCTCGATCCGCACCCCGGTCTTCAGCGTAATGGTCACATCTCCGCGATAATCGAATGCCTGCTCCAGCGCTTCCCGAGTCTCTTCCTCGGTGGCCATGGGTGGAATCCATCCTTCCAGCATTTCGTGTTCCGTCCCCGGCGCAACTTCCATCGCATCCGGATTGGAAAGCGGCTCGGCCGCAGGTTGGGTCATACGCGCGTTTCCTCCAGGGATGCTCGCGGCACCTCAATATTTACCAGAGGGTTTTTTGCATGCACCGGCTTCACCGGCTGGCTCAGCAGATCGAGCGCTCCGCGATCCGGGTAGTCATGAAACAGCGCCGACTTTGCCATTGCGAGCAGACCCCGCAACGAACCAAACCCATCGTTCACTGCGGAAGGTTCATAGCCGCAACTCACCATGCAGTTCGCGCACTTTGGGTTCCCGGATTCTGTCCCGTAATGCGACCATTCCGTCGTTTCCATCAGTTCCGCAAACGTGTCCGCGTAGCCGTCCTGCAGCAGATAGCAGGGCTTTTGCCATCCAAATATGTTGTACGCGGGCGAGCCCCACGGCGTGCATTGATAGTCCCGCTTCCCCATCAGAAATTCCAGGAAAAGCGGCGACATGTTGAATTTCCAGTCCTTTTTTCGATTCGAAAGCAGAGCGCGAAACAGTCTGCGGGAGCGGGCCCTGCCCATGAAATGCTTTTGGTCTGGGGCCTTATCGTAGGTATAGGCCGGAGACAACACCATGCCCTCCACGCCCATGGCCATCACTTCGTCGAAAAATGCGCGCACGCTGTTTGCATCGGCCCCGTCGAACAGCGTGGTATTTGTGGTGACGCGAAATCCGCGCTGTACCGCCTCACGAATGCTGGCAACCGCCTTGTCGTATCCGCCTTCCAGGCATACGGAAAAATCGTGGTGCTCACGCTGACCGTCTAAATGCACCGAGAATGTCAGATACTTACTCGGCTTGAACAAATGGATTTTCTCTTTCAACAGCAGCGCATTCGTGCACAAATAAATATATTTCTTTCTTGCAACCAATCCTTCAACAATCTCCGCTATCTGCGGATGCAATAACGGTTCCCCTCCAGGGATTGAGACCATTGGGGCCCCGCATTCCTCCGCCGCGCGAAAGCATTCTTCCGGTGTCAACTGCTTTTTCAAAATGTGCGCGGGATATTGGATTTTCCCGCAGCCGGCGCAGGCCAGGTTGCAGCGAAACAGCGGCTCCAGCATCAGGACCAAGGGATAGCGTTTGCGGCCACTCCAGCGCTGGCGCAACACATAGGTTGCCACCGTCCACATTTGTGAGATTGGCACAGCCATTCAGATTCTCCTTCTTGCTACCCTTCGAGTCTGTTCAGTATCGAGTGCGACAACTGCGACCGAACGCATATTGCGATCGGTTTCCGATTCCCATGGCTTCAGCTTGCTTGGCTCTACGATACGTCGTAAGCGCCAGCAGCGGAAAATAGTTGCGGTACATGTGGTACGACAAATAAAAAACCCGCGGAAATCCGGTGCCCGTGTACTGGTCCTCCGTCCAGGAACCGTCCGCTTGCTGGCGCTGCAGCAACCAGCGTATTCCCTTTGCGACCGAGTCGCTGCGGATATCTCCCGCAGCCAGCAACCCAAGAATGGCCCACGCGGTTTGCGATGCCGTGCTGGCCCCGATGCCGCGCACGGTCGGATCGTCGTAGCTGGCGCAGCTTTCACCCCAGCCTCCGTCGGCATTCTGCACCATGCGAATCCATTCCGCCGCCTGCTGAATCTGCGGTTCGTGATTCCATACGCCCATCGCCTCCAACCCGCGCAACGCCAGAAACGTGCCGTACAAATAATTGACGCCCCAACGCCCGAACCAGCTTCCGTCCGGCTCCTGCTCGCGATAGATAAACTGGATTGCCTTCCGCACCCGCGGGTCCTCCGGCGCGACACCGTAGCTGGCCAGCATTTCCAGAATGCGCCCGGTAATGTCGACCGTCGGCGGATCCAGCATGGCATTATGGTCCGCGAAAGGAATGTTCTGGAAAATCATCTTCGTGTTGTCTTTGTCGAAGCTGGCCCAGCCGCCGTTCTTGCACTGCATCGCCCATATCCATTGGATGGCCCGCTGGGTAACATCGTACTGATATCGTTCGCGAGGATTTTCAACCTTGTTCAGCGCCAGCAGCACCTGCGCGGAATCGTCGATGTCCGGGTAGAACTCGTTGTTGAACTCAAAGTACCAGCCGCCGGGCTCAACGTGGGGTGTCTTCACCGACCAATCCCCCTTGTGACGGACCTCCTTCGACAACATCCAGTCGGCAGCCTGCAGCAGGCGAGGGTCGTTGCTGGCAACGCCGGCTTCTCCCAGAGCGAAGATCGCATACGCTGTGTCCCATACCGGCGACTTGCAGGGCTGCATGCGAAATGTGGGCTCGCTCACTCCCGGAACGCCAGGCTCTTCGATCCCCAGCTTTTCAAACTCATCCAGCGCCCGGATCACCTGCGGGTCGTCAAGCGAATACCCTTGGCAACGCAGGGCGATGGCGCTGTTGAGAATGCCGGGGTAAATCGCTCCCAGGCCATCGGTCATTTCCATGCGCGCAAGCATCCACTTCTCCGCCTTCTTCAAGGCAATCGCGCGCAAGGGTCGCACATGGATGCGTTCCAACCAATGCGTCACCCGGTCGCAAACAAGGAAGAAGTTGCGCCAACTCAATATCCGCTTGTCCCAGTGCAGGTGCAGGTTGGCATGCTCGCGCCCGCCCACAAACAACTCGTCGATTCCCTGCTCCGCCGGAATCTTCTTGAACGGCTTCTTCGCATACGCAATCGACAGCGGCACCAGAATGGCCCGCGACCAGGAGGAAATCTCGTACAAATTGAAGTAAAACCACCGGGGGAACAGGACGATCTCCGGCGGAATTGCGGGAACGGCGTTGTAGTCGTACTGGCCGAAAAAGCACAAATACAGCTTTGTATAAGTATTGACTTCCGTCGCGCCGCCGTTGGCCAGAATCCAGTCGCGCACCTTCATCAGCAGCGGATCGCTCGCGGACCATCCCATCAGCTTCAGCGCAAAATACGCCTTGACGGTAGCGCTGATGTTGGACGGGCCTCCCGCATAGATGCTCCATCCGCCATCTTCGTTCTGATGCCGCAAAATCTCCGTAATGGCTCGCCGCATCCGGCCCTCGTTACCGGTGCCAAGCAGCGTGTGCAACATGATGTAGTCGGACTCTAGGGTTGTGTCCGCTTCCAGTTCCCCGCACCAATAGCCGTCTGGATGCTGCTGCTGGAACAGCAGCTCCCGGGAGGCGTCAATGGCGTGCTCGACCTCATCCAGCCCGGCATCGAGCCTTCCGAATCGGACTGCGGCGACTTGTTTCCCCTGGTGAACTGTGGTCATAAGTGTCGACAAAAAAATTTCGTTCGTTCGTTGGGTGCAATTCGCTCGAAAAAAAACATTCGGGCCCGCGACCCGAAAACAATTGCAAACCTGCTCCGGTTGTTTATGGAGCGACGCCGACCGGCTGCGCTGGCGCGGCTGCAATGGCGCGGACAATCTCCGGCGGCAAGCCAAAGCGGACATTTTCCGGCATCACCTCGACCTCTTCCACATCGCCGAAGCCGTTCCGCTGCAAGTAATTGATCACATCCTGCACCAGAATTTCCGGCGCCGACGCGCCCGCCGTGACGGCCACAGTTCTCGTATTCTGCAACCACTCCGGTCGAATCTTGTCGGAATCGTCAATCAGATAGGCGATAGTGTCCAGGTTGCGCGAAACCTCAACCAGCCGGTTCGAGTTCGAGCTGTTGTTCGAACCCACCACCAGCACCAGGTCCGCCTGGTGCGCCACATTCTTCACTGCCACCTGACGATTTTCCGTCGCATAGCAGATGTCCTGCGAATGCGGCCCGACAATCTTTGGGAACTTCGCCTTCAGCGCCTGGATGATGTCCCGTGCTTCATCCAGACTGAGCGTCGTCTGGGTCAGATACGCCACACGTTCTGGATCGGGCACTTCCAACTCCGCCACTTCTTCCACCGTGGAGACCACCTGCGTCTCATCCGGCGCTTCTCCCAGCGTGCCTTCAATTTCGTCGTGGTCGCGATGGCCGATCAGCACCAGAGAATATCCCTGCCGCGCGAATTTCACCGCCTCCACATGCACCTTGGTTACCAACGGGCATGTCGCGTCGATCACCTTCAGTTTGCGCTGCTTGCTGATTTCTCGCACTGCGGGCGAAACGCCGTGCGCGCTATAAATAACCCGCGCGCCTTCCGGAACTTCATCGATGTCGTGGACAAAAATTGCGCCCTTCGCAGCTAAATCGTTCACGACGAAGCGATTATGGACGATCTCCCGGCGCACATAAATGGGCGCCCCAAAGGTTTCGAGTGCGATCTGCACCACGTCAATGGCGCGCACCACGCCCGCGCAAAATCCGCGTGGCTTTAGCAGCAGGATGCGGCGATCGGCATCGTGGGTATCGTGGGCAGCAGTAGGTTCCTTGGCAATCACGGTCACACTTTAGTATACCGTTCTAAAACGGGATCTCCTAGCGGAAATCGATCAATTCTGCACCGGATTTGTAGCAAATGTTTACGGTGCTGCAACTGTGGGCCCCTCCGCTTTCCAATGCGCCTTTGGCCGGGCCACGGCGTACATTTGCCGGGCAATCTCATCGAACAAGCCAGCCCTGTCTTTTCCAATCAGGTACAGGTCAAAATGCGTTCGGCCCGGAATGAACGTGAAGTGCTCATTGGCGTGGAGCCCCTGAAAGACCGCATCCAGTTTGTGCGCCGCGCCGTCCAGATAAAACGTGTCCGCCGTGCCCACGTAGAGATGCACCTTGCCCCGCAGGTCTTTTCCAATCGACGGCCACTGCTGCGTCACGCGATACGCGATGTCGTAATGCTGCCGCCAATACGCACTGCCGGATCGACGTCCCCGGTCAAGTGATTGAACATCGGCTCCGGCCGTCCGCCAGGTCCGCGCGGAGAGAATACCCAATCGAACGAACGGATCTGCCCGCCGTAGTGCCCCAACACATCTTCCAGTTGCGTCAACTCCTGAAACGTCGCCATCACTTGACCCTTGTCACGAATAATCGGATAGGGCGTGCCATCCGGCTTGCGATACACGTTTGCGTGCGCTGCATACAGATCGATCCCGGAGAAGTCATGAAAATCGCTTGGATCCGGCGAGGTGGACCACGTACCGCCAAAAATTCTTGGATACGTCGCCTACAGCCACAGGGTCGCCCAGCCGCCGAAAGAATGCCCATTCAAGAATCGTCCGCTTGGCTTCGCGTCCATGCGATATTGGCGCTCCAGTGCTGGAATCGCCTCCGTCGTGAGCGCCTCGCCCCACGGACCATTGTTGACGGAGTCCGCAAACTCATGCGTGCCTCGCGGGCTGGACTCATCCAGAAATACCCAGATCATGGGCGGCATTTTTCCCTCCGCCATGCGCTGGTAAATCATCGCCGCGGTGGAGCGGTTGTACTCCAGCGTCACGCCAAAACCATGCGTGAAATACACCGTGGGATAGCGCTGCTTCGGGTGAGCGTTATATCCCGGCGGCAGCAGCACCCATGCGCGAAGGTTCATGGGTCGACCCCAGAACTGCGTCAGTACCGGGCTGGGAAAATCAAACAGCTTTGTCGAGTCGATCGCGCCCTGCTTTTCCGACGTAGTCAATTTCGGCGACAACCAATCCCGCGTCGTCGGCTGGATCGTTTTCACCAGCGTCAATTGCGGCTCGTCGCCCTGTCCCGCGCTCCAGTCGGAGAGCGGCATGGGAGCGCTTTCAATGTCTCCCGCGATGCGACCGTAGTAAGCAAACCGATTGGCCGTGTCCAGCACGGCCTGCACGACATAATTTCCTTGCGGCAGCTTCGAAAAGCCTCCCGGAAACGCAATGTTGTCGGTGTCGACATCGACCGACTCACCCGACTTCCATCCGCTCACATCCTTGGCGGCAATCGAGACGCTGGACGGATGAAATTCATTCACCTCGACATCTTCCAGCTTGGTCCCCGGCTTGATCAGCAGAATCAGCCGCCCTGAAACGGGCGTGGCTTGTTGCGGCCCCAGCGTCACGCGAAAGAAAAGATGCTGCGGCGATTGGCTCGAGACCGCCTGCGCCAGACAGCCGAGGGAGGCTGCGCAGAGAACCAGCGGCAGAAATTCGAGTAGGCTTTGGCAAAAATTCTTCATCGTGCGCGAGTGTACCAGACCAAAACCAAATCGCAAGCGCCTGTTTTCAGCTCCAAAGCAATTTTTCCGGCGATTCACTTCGCGCTGAACTTCAACATCTGCTCGGCGTGCTTCAGAGACGTGTCTGTCACCTGCGCGCCGCTCAACATGCGGGCGATTTCCTGCCGCCGCTGGTCGTTGGAAAGATGCCGGACAGTGGTTTTCGTGCGACCTCCATGCTCCTGTTTTTCGATCAGGAAATGCTGGTCGGCGAAGGCGGCAATCTGCGGCAGATGGGTGATGCAGAGCACTTGCTGGCCGCGCGCCAGGGTCTTCAATTTTTGCCCGACCGCCTCGGCCGCGCTGCCGCCAATGCCAATATCGATTTCGTCGAAGACCAGTGTGCGCGGCAACTGTGTTTTATGCTTCCCCTTCGCAGAGGAGTTCGCGCTCTCTTCCACGCTGACCTTCAAGGCCAGCAGCACGCGCGACATCTCTCCACCGGAGGCAATTTTGTCGAGCGGTTTCAACGGCTCCCCCGGATTGGTCGCAATGCGATACTCCACCGTGTCCCAGCCATGCCCGCTCCAGGCCGGCTCTTCCCGCTGCGCGGTCACGGCTATCTGAAATTGTGCCTTCATCGCCAGTTGATTGATCTCTGCCTCCGCGCGTTTCGTCAGGCGCTTCGCCGCGGAACTTCGCTGCCCCGTCAATGCCTCCGCCGCAGCTTTATATCCCTCCGCGGCCCTCGCCAATTCCGCTGCAAGGTCTGCCAGCAGTTGATCGCGATTTTCAATTTCATCCAGCTTGCCCTGCACCTGCTCGCCGTACGCTATCACTTCCGCCACGCTCGCTCCGTACTTGCGCTTCAGCCGATCGAGCAACGCCAGCCGGTCCTCGATTTCCTCCAGCCGTTCCGGCGACGCCTGAATCTTCTCGGCGAATTCCCTTGCCTGCTCCGCCAGATCGCCCACCGTCGCGCGCGCTGCGATCAACTGCTGCACCGCTTCTTCCCAGCGCGTGTCGTAGCGCAGCAGTTCTTCCATCTGCTTCAGTCCGGCGCTCAACGCCACTTCCGCAGACGTGGCCGACTCATACAGGACATCGTGCGCGCCCAGCGCGGCGGCATACAGTTTTTCCGCATTGGCCAGCACGCGTTTCTCAGCAGTCAGCGCTTCTTCTTCGCCCGTTTCCAGTTGCGCCTGATGGATTTCTCTCGCCTGAAAGCGCCACAGGTCCGCCATCCGCAATCGATCCTGCTCGTCGGTTTGCATGGCCGCCAGCTTGCCGCGAAGTTGCGACCACTGCGAAAATGCTTCGCTGACGGACTCCTCTGAAATGGCGGCGCTGCGATCCAACAGGCTGCGCTGCTGTGCCTGGTCGAACGCCCCCAGAGAATCGCTCTGCGCGTGGACCAGCGCAAGTTCCGGCGCTAAAGCCTTAAGGACAGAGACAGTTGCGGGCTGATTGTTCACAAAAACACGCGCTTTGCCGCTGCTCGCCACCTCCCGGCGCAGAATGATTTCCTCACCGGCGGCATCTAAACCGTTGGCCTCAAGAATTTCGAGCGCCCCAGGAGTGGCCTCAAACACGCAGGCGACCAGGGCGCGTTCCGCTCCATGGCGAACAATTTCCGCGGAAGCTTTTTCTCCCAACAGCAGCCCCAGCGCATCTATAAGAATAGACTTGCCCGCGCCAGTTTCCCCGGTCAGCAGATTCAGGCCGGGACCAAACGCGACGGTCACGTTGTCAACGACGATATAGTTTTCCGCGCGCAGTTCGAGCAGCATGGCACTCCGGTGGACGAGCGCAGCATACCATGAATCGACAGAACGACCCACGAATCCAGATCGCAACTTGGAGCAATCGGAAAGCGCCGGTACACTCAAACTAGCTATGAACGCATTGTCCGCTCTACTTATTTTCTTCTTTCAGACCGCCGACGCGACCGATGCGACCCAGGCCGCGCCGCCGATCAGCGGCAGCGCCCTGACAGACTTGTGGCACAACCTGGGCCCTGTCGCCATCGCAGTTCTTGTCATTCTGCTGATCGCCAGTCTGCAGTCGTGGAGCATCATCCTGGGCAAATGGGCCTCGTTCCGCAGGGCGGGCACGCAGAGCAAGCGGTTTTTGCGCGCCTTTCAAAAGGCGGACCGGCTGCAGGATGTCGCCGCCGTCAGCGAACAGTTCAGGCCCAGCCCGCTGGTACAGGTGTTTGAAGACACCTATGAGGAATACCGCCATCAGATGGAAGCCGGCGGCGAGGTCCGCAGCATGAAGGCGCTGGAACGTACCGCGCAGACCGCTGCCAGCGAAGCTCTCACCGTGATGGAAAGCCGCATGACCTGGCTGGCGACCATCGGCAACGTGGCCACCTTCATCGGCCTGTTCGGGACCATCATGGGAATCGTCGATGCCTTCCACGGCCTGGGAACTTCTGGCGGTGCCACGTTGCGGGCCGTCGCGCCCGGCATTTCAGAGGCGCTGGTTACCACCGCTGCGGGCATCTTCGTCGCCGTGCCCGCTGTCATGGGATACAACCAACTCACCAGCCGTCTGCGCGAGCTGGGCGCGCGTCTCGACGACTTCGGCCGCGAGCTGCTGAATACCATCGAAGAGCTGCAAGCCATGCCGACGCCTTCGGCGGAGGAATTCGCGCGTCAGCGGGAGGTACCGCGTGGCCTACACCGCTAAGAACGGCGCGACGCACACAGCGCTTTCCGACATCAACATCACCCCGCTGGTGGATGTGGTGCTGGTGCTGCTCGTCATCTTTATGATCACCGCGCCGGTGCTCCAGTCCGGCATCCAGGTCGCCGTTCCCCGCACCAGGACCGTCAAGCAGATTACGCAGCAGCGCACCGTGGTCACCATTGACAGCGAGCAGCGCGTGTATCTGGACGACAAGCCGGTCAACGTGAACGACCTGCCGCAATTGTTGCTGCAGAAAGACGGCCACACCGTCCCGGCGAACCGGGTGATTTATTTGCGCGCCGATCAAAAAGTTCCCTTTGGCGCCTTCGCCTCGGTCATGGACGCAGTCAAGCAGGCGGGCATCACCAATATCAGTATCGTGACCCGGCCCATCGAATCTTCTCCCTCTGGGCAATAAAGACGATGCCATATATTCACGAGACATGGGACCAGCACGAACCGATCGTCGGCTCATGGTTTGGCTCGTTCGCCCTGCACGTCATGCTGGCGGTCGCCATCGTTTCCTCCGCGCTTTACCTGCACACGCTGCATGAGGGCCGCTGGGGCCAGATCAGCTCAGGAGAAACCATTAGCGCCACGCTGGTCTCCGCCGCGCCGACGCTGCCGCTGCCCAGTCCGCAACTCAACACGGATTCTGTATTGGCTACGCAGACGCCCAGCCCGGCTCCGCTCATTCCAGAAAAGAAAGCGGAGGCGGCCCCCGACCTTACCGCGATTCCCATTCCAGCCAAGCCGAAACACATCAAGACAGTAGCTCCCAAGGCCGCTCCCGCTCCGCCAAAATACGTCCAGCCCAAGCAACAGCAGTACCGCGCGAACTACGGTGAAGCAGCGCCCTCCAGTATTCCCACGTCCATTTCAACCTCCGCCGACAAAAGCGTGGTGGTGCAGAATGGCGATTTCGGTTCGCGGTTCGGCTGGTACGTCGACGTCATCAAGCGGACAGTCTCGCAAAACTGGTACAGCCAGTTGGCCGACCCGCACGCGTCCATGGGCCACTCGGTGGTCGTCACCTTCACTGTGCATCGAGATGGCTCCGTCAGCGACCCTCGCATCGCTCAACCCAGCGGCGTGCCCTCGCTCGATCTCTCGGCGATTCAGGCCGTCGAGCGCGTCGGCGCCTTCGGCCCTTTACCCGCAGGATATGCGGGCAGCTCGGTTTCGGTGGCCTATACCTTTACATACGACCAGAGCACGCGCCCATGATTTTCTTAGAAATTGCGCCATGGAATATGGATAATCGACGCAAATGGAACAATTCGACGATTTCTGCGATTAAAAGAGCGTTTTACGCAGTCGTAATTGGATTTACTACGTCCAACGGAGTCCACAATGGAAGCTTCCCCGAGTTTTGCTAGCAAGCAAGCCGTCCGTCTTCTTCTTTCCTTCCTGTTTCTGGCCACGGCGCTGGCCTCGGCGCAGGATTGGGTGCGTACCGGCACCAATCTTGGCGCGCAAAAAATTCGCCTGGCAGCCGCCGACTTCAAAATGATCGGCAACGACGCCGCACTCAGCAACGCCCAGCTTACCTTCAATCAGGTGCTGTTTTCCGACCTCACCAACGCCGGCATCTTCGACATGGTGTCCAAGAGCATGGCTCCGCCAGCGATGCCCGGTTCTCCGCAGGAGATCGATCTTGCGCAGTGGAACGCCCCTCCCGCCAACGCCGCCATGGTGGCCTTCGGCTCGATCAGCGTGCAGAACGGGCGCGTGATTGTCTTCGGCTGGCTTTTCGACGCGAAAAATACCCAGTCGGCCCAGGTCCTGGGCCAGCAGTACAACGAGACGTTGACCCCCGACACGGCGCGCCACATCGCCCATGAATTTGCCGACGCCATCATTGCGCGCCTCGGCGGCGGCATCAACGGAATCGCCGAAAGCAAAATCTTTTACATCTCCGACCGCAGCGGAAACAAAGAAGTTTGGGAGATGGACTACGACGGCGCCAACCAGCAGCAGATCACCCACATTGACTCCATTTGTTTGTCTCCGCGCATTTCCCCGGACGGTCAGCGCCTGGCCTTCGATGAGTTGAATTCCCGCGGCGGCAACATCCGTATCTATTCCATGGGCCTGCGCCGCCTGGTCAGTTTTCCCATCCACGATGGGACCGACTACTCGCCGGCGTGGTCGCCGGACGGCAACAGCCTGGCTTTTTCCTCCTCGCGCAGCGGCGACCCGGAAATCTGGATCTCCTCCGTCGCCGGCTTCGGCCTACACCGTATCACTGCCTATCGCGGCCCCGATGTTTCGCCCGTGTTCAATCCCAAAACCGGCGATCAGATCGCCTGGATCAGCGGCCGCACTGGCTTGCCTCAGGTCTACATTATGAGTTCCGACGGCACCAACGTTCAGCGCTTGACCGACGGCGGGTACGCAACCTCCGTCTCATGGTCGCCGAACGGGCAATTACTGGCGTTCGCGTGGTCGCGCAATTATGGGCCGGGAGCCCCTGGCGGCCAGGACATTTACGTCATGGACATTGCCAGCCGCCGCTGGGAGCAACTGACGCATGACATTGGCCGCACCGACTTTCCGTCCTGGTCGCCCGATGGCCGCCACATTGTTTTTCAGAGAACGGTGCACGGTCACAGCGAGATCTGGACCATGTTGGCCGACGGCACTGGACAGCAGGCATTGACCACCGTTGGAAATGGTCGTATGCCGAACTGGAGTTGGAAGTAGCTGCATTTTGTGACGATTGACACGTAAGAATGCGCTTTTTCGTTCTACACTACTACAACGAAGGCAAGTTTTGAGGAGAGAATCCATGAAGACTTATCGAAAGAATTCTGCATTGGCTATCGCAGCGCTCGCTGCTTTCTTGATCACCACAGGCTGCCATCACAAGCAGGCCCCCGCGCCGGAAGCCCCCGCGCCACCCCCGGCTGAAGCCGCGCCCGCTCCAACCGCCAGCATTACCGTCACTCCGGACACAATCAATCCCGGCCAGAGCGCGGCCCTCAACTGGACCTCAACCAATGCGACGGATGTTTCCATCGACGGCATCGGCGCAGTCGAAACCAGCGGCACCAAGACGGTCAGCCCCGCCGAGACCACCACCTATCATCTGGTCGCTCGCGGCAACGGCGGATCGACCGATGCCACTGCGACCCTGACAGTTGCCGCGCCACCGCCGCCGCCGCCGGTCGCCCCCGAAGCGTTGACAGAATCGGAGTTCGAACAGAATGTCAAGCCGATCTTCTTCGACTTTGACGCCTACACCATCCGCCCGGACGCGCAATCCGTCATCGCCCAGGACGCGTCCTTCCTGCAGTCGCATCCAACTGCGAAGATCCTGATCGCCGGCTATTGCGATGAGCGCGGTTCGGAGGAATACAACCTGGCGCTGGGCCAGAACCGGGCCAACTCCGCCAAAACTGCTTTGACGCAGGCCGGTGTCGATGCCAGCCGCATTCGCACCATCAGCTACGGCAAAGAAAAGCAGTTCTGCACCGAGCACAACGAGTCTTGCTGGCAGCAAAACCGCCGCGCCCAGTTCAGTCTGGACCAGTAGCGGCCGGCAACTCCCGCGAAGGGACCTGCGCTTGGCCCTTTGCGAACAACCGAAGCCTTACCGGCGGCAGCACTTGCATGGATCGCCATCCTGCCTGTGCTGCCGTGGATTTTGAAACACTCAACGTATTTGCCGTACACTTTTCTTGGAACCGGAATTTACGCGCGGTTTGCGTCTAGAGCAGGTGTCCCATGCGTACTCTTTTACGAGCTTCCGCACTTTCGATTGGCGTTCTTTTGCTGGCTGCCGCGCCCAACGCGTTTGCCGCCAACAAAGACATCATTGCCCTGCAGGCCCAGGTGCAGCAGATGCAAGACATGATGATGAGCATGCAGCAGGCGAACGACGAGCGCTACGCCACCATGCACACCCTGCTGCAGCAGACATCCGATAGCGTCGCCAAGGTCGCTGCTCAGGTCGACTCCATGCAAAAGGCCGCGCAGGCCGTGCAGGGATCGGAAGGCGCTTCCCTGCAACAGCTTTCCGGACAAATGCAGTCTATGAACGATTCGCTGGATGAGTTGCGCGCCCGCCTCGACAAACTCGACAAGACTTTGAATACCATTCAGCAACAGCAGCAATCCCTCGCCGCCGGACAACCCTCGCCTTCGGGACAACCGGGGCAGCCATCGCCAGCCGCCGGCCAGCCCGGCACAGACCAGGCGCAGGGCGCGCCCGCAAGCCAGCCTCCCGCGCCGCAGGCGCCTCCGCTCGATCAGCTCTATCAGTCTGCGGCCAGCGATTACAACGCCGCCAAATATAACCTCTCCAGCCAGGAATTCGCCGACGTCGTCAAGTTCTACCCGCAAAGCACGCAAGCCGGCAACGCGCAATTTTACATGGGCGAGATCGACTATCGCTCCGG
>JAJYVR010000227.1 GCA_021791935.1 Acidobacteriota bacterium | reverse complement strand
CACTGCATGGCCGGCACGCCGCAGTTGCTGGGCGGCCGCCAGACCTGCCGGCCCGGAGCCCACGACAGCGACTCGCCTGCCGGTAGAAAACGCAGGCGGCTCGGGATGGACCCAACCCTCTTCATACGCATGGTCGATGATATTTTTTTCAATCTGCTTGATCGTCACCGGAGGGGCATTGATGCCAAGAACGCACGCGGCCTCGCACGGCGCAGGACATATCCTGCCGGTGATCTCCGGAAAATTGTTGGTTGCGTGCAGACGGCGCACCGCCTCTTTCCAGCGGCCGCGATATACCAGGTCGTTCCAGTCGGGAATGATGTTGTTGACCGGGCAGCCTGTGTGACAAAACGGCACGCCGCAGTCCATGCATCGCGCTGCCTGCTGCTGCTGCTTTTCTTCAGGAAAAGAGCGATAGATTTCCACCCAGTCGTTGACGCGTTCGACAACCGGGCGCCGCTCCGGCAGTTCGCGCGGGAACTCCATAAATCCTGTCGATTTACCCATGCTGCACCTGCTCCGCGATCGTCAATAGAGGAAGTTCTCCAGTTGGAATCGCGAGTTCTCCGCGGTCACGAAGTACGCGTTTATATTCCTGCGGAAATACTTTAATAAACTTCGGCAGGCTGTCGTTCCAGTTGGCAAGAATCCAGCCGGCGCGCGGACTTCCTGTCAGGTCGCGATGGAGCGTGATCAGCAACTGCAGATCTTCGATCTCCTGCTCGTCGGTCACTGGCTCTAGATCGACGGAAGCCGGGTTGCATCGTTTCTGCATGAAATCGCCGCGTTCGTCGAAAACGTACGCGATGCCTCCGTTCATTCCGGCAGCGAAGTTGCGGCCACATGCGCCCAGCACGACAACGCGCCCGTTCGTCATATATTCACAGCCATGGTCGCCAACGCCTTCGACCACGGCGGTTGCTCCGGAGTTGCGGACGGCAAATCGTTCTCCGGCGATTCCGTTCAGGAAGACTTCGCCGCTGGTCGCGCCATAGAGAATGACATTGCCCGCCAGGATGCTCTCTTCCGGCTGAAAGCTGGAGTTGCGGGGCGGGAAAATAATAATTCTGCCGCCGGAAAGACCCTTGCCCACATAGTCGTTCGCTTCCCCTTCCAGGGTCAATGTGACGCCGTTGGGAAGAAAGGCCCCGAAGCTTTGGCCGGCAGATCCCTGGAAGCGGAAGCGGATTGTTTCGTCCGGCAGTCCCTCCGCTCCGTAGCGCCGCACAACCTCTCCGCCCAGCATGGCCCCCACAGTCCGATGGATGTTCCGGATCGGGAGCGAGACTTCCACGGGCTGCTGACGGTCGAGGGCCGGCGCTGCAAGCTCGATCAAACGGTGGTCGAGCGCCTGCTCCAGGCCATGGTCCTGTTTCTGCACGCAATGCCGCGCCACGCGCGCAGGCAATGGCGGGCTGTACAAAATGGAGGACAGATCGATGCCCTTGGCCTTCCAATGATCGGCAGCCAAATGCGTCTCCAGCATGTCCACTCGGCCAACCATCTCGTCCACTTTGCGAAAACCGAGTTTCGCCATATACTCGCGAACTTGTTCGGCGAGAAAAAAGAAGAAATTGATGACATGCTCGGGCTGGCCTTGGAACCGCTTGCGAAGCTCGGGGTCCTGCGTGGCGATCCCAACCGGGCAGGTGTTCAAGTGGCACTTGCGAATCATAATGCAGCCCATGGTGATGAGCGGTGCCGTGGCGAAGCCAAATTCCTCCGCGCCCAGCAACGCCGCAATCACAATGTCTCTTCCGGTTTGCAGTTTGCCATCGGTCTGCACGCGAATGCGGCTGCGCAGGTCGTTCAACAATAGGACCTGTTGGGTTTCCGCCAGTCCAAGTTCCCAGGGAATTCCAGCATGTTTGATGGAACTGAGCGGCGCCGCGCCAGTCCCACCGCTGTCGCCGCTGATCAACACAACGTCGGCGTGCGCCTTGGAAACGCCGGCAGCGACCGTGCCGACGCCCACTTCCGACACCAGCTTCACCGCGATGCGGGCCCGCGGGTTTACATTTTTCAAGTCGTAAATCAACTGCGCCAAATCTTCAATGGAGTAAATATCGTGGTGCGGAGGCGGCGAAATCAGTCCCACTCCAGGGATGGAATGACGAAGCCGAGCTATGACTTCGTCCACTTTATACCCCGGCAACTGCCCGCCTTCTCCGGGCTTCGCGCCTTGCGCCATCTTGATCTGCAACTCGTCCGCGTTAATCAAGTAATTTGTCGTCACTCCAAAACGTCCGGATGCGATCTGCTTCACGGCGCTGCGGCGCAAATCTCCATTGGCATCGGGAGTGAAACGACTGGCATCCTCGCCGCCCTCGCCGGTGTTCGACATGCCGCCGATCCGGTTCATCGCAATGGCAAGCGTTTCGTGCGCCTCTTTGCTGATCGAGCCGAAAGACATTGCGCCGGTCGTAAATCGTTTGACGATTTCCTTGGCAGGCTCCACCTGGTCAATGGGAACCGGAGTCTTCGACTCCTTGATTCTCATTAGGCTGCGCAGCGTACACATATTGCGGCTTTGTTCATCGATAAGGTCGGTATATTCCTTGAATGTTTTCGGATTGCCCTGCTGCACGGCGTGTTGCAGTTTGCCGATCGTCAGCGGATTCAGCAAGTGCTCTTCCCCGCCGACACGAAAGTGATACGCGCCGCCGACATCTAAATCGGTTTCCGAATCGCTCAATGGGGCGAAAGCATACTCATGCTTCATTTGCGCTTCGCGCGCCAACACATCGAGACCGATCCCTTCAATTCGCGACGCCGTTCCCTGGAAATAGGTCTCCACCAGGTTCCGATTCAAACCGATGGCCTCGAAGACCTGGGCCCCGCGATAACTCTGCAAAGTCGAGATACCCATCTTGGAGAAAGTTTTCAGCAGGCCCTTATTGACGGCCTTGATGAAATTCTTGACCGCCGTATCCGGGGTAATGCCATTGGCAAGATAGCCGCGGTGTGCCAGGTCCCGTAACGAATCGAACGCCAGATAAGGATTGATGGCGCTGGCGCCGAAGCCGATGAGCAATGCGAAGTGCATCACCTCGCGCGGCTCTCCCGACTCGATAATGAGCGCGACTTGCGTGCGCGTTTCCTCACGCACCAGCAGATAGTGGACCGCCGCCAGGGCAAGCAGGCTGGGGATGGGAGCATACTGCTTATCCACTCCCCGATCGGAAAGGATCAGCAACGTATAACCGGACCGGACCGCAAGAGATGCGCGCTGGCAGAGCTCATCGAGAGCGCGCTTCAGCCCTGCCTCGCCATCTTCCGCGCGGAAAAGGGTTGGGAGCGTTGTTGCCAGCAAATCTCCTGTTGAAACGCGCCGTAGCTTCTCCAGTTCGCGATTTGTCAGGATGGCATGAGGCAACTTCAAGGTGTGGCAGTTTTGCGGCGTTTCGGCCAAAATGTTTCTCTCGCTGCCGATAAAACTGGTCAGCGACATCACCATGTCTTCGCGGATGGAATCGATCGGCGGATTGGTGACCTGCGCGAAGAGCTGCCTGAAATAGCTGAACAGCATCTGCGGACGGTCCGAAAGGCAAGCCAGCGGCGTGTCGGTCCCCATGGAGCCGATGGGTTCCTCTCCCTTGCTCGCCATCGGCTCCAGGATCATTTTCATGTCTTCTTCGGAGTAGCCGAACGCGCGCTGACGGCGCAACAGAGTGTCGGGGTTGGCGCCATAGACCCTCGAAGGCTCGGGCAATTGGTCGAGCGTGATCTGCTTTTCCTTCAACCACTCTTCGTAAGGTTGACGTGAAACAAGCTGCTGTTTGATTTCCTTGTCGGAAACGATGCGCTGCTGCACGGTGTCTACCAGGAACATCTTGCCCGGCTGCAGCCGCCCTTTTTTCTTCACGTTGGTCGCTGGAATATCCAGAACGCCGGCCTCCGAGGCGAGAACGACGATGTCGTCCTTGGTGACGACATAACGGCCGGGACGCAGGCCATTGCGATCGAGGGTCGCTCCGATGACTCGCCCATCCGTAAAGGCGATCGCCGCAGGGCCATCCCATGGCTCCATCAACGAAGCGTGATATTCGTAAAAGGCCCGCTTCTCTGGCTTCATATGCGGATTGCCCGCCCAGGCCTCCGGTATCAACATGGCCATCACGTGCGGCATGGAACGGCCAGACTGATAGAGCAGTTCGACCGCATTGTCGAAAGCCGAGGAATCGCTGCTTCCGTCCTCCACAATGGGAAACAGCTTTTCCATGTCCCCTCCAAAAGCCGGAGAATCCAAAATCGACTGGCGCGCATGCATCCAATTCACATTGCCGCGCAAAGTATTGATTTCGCCATTGTGCGCGACGTACCGGAATGGATGCGCCAACCGCCAGCTTGGAAACGTATTCGTCGAAAAGCGCTGGTGGACCAGGCACAGCGCGCTGTCGACTTCTGGATCGGACAACTCGCGATAGAAGCTGGCAATCTGCGGGGCAAGCAGCAGCCCTTTGTAAATAATGGTGCGAGAGGAAAGCGAAGGGACATAAAAGATTTCCTTGTCTTCTATGTTGGAACCGGCAATCTTCCGTTCCGCCAGTTTGCGAACGACATAGAGCTTCCGCTCGAAAGCGTCCTCATCCATTCCGTAGGGTTTCCCGACAAAAATTTGCTGGATATAGGGTTGCGACGCGCGCGCGACGCGGCCGATCGCATTGCCATTGCAAGGAGTGTCGCGCCAGCCCAGGACGGTCAGGCCCTCATCCCGGACGATCTGCTCAAAAATTCCTTCACATTGCAGGCGGTTCAGCTTTTCTACCGGCAAAAAGACCATGCCGGCTGCGTACGTACCCGGCTCTGGAAGATTGAAGCCCAGCTGGGCACATTCGCGGGCAAAGAACCGATGAGGAATCTGGATCAGGATGCCGGCGCCGTCGCCCGTCTCGGCATCGCATCCGCAGGCGCCGCGATGCGTCAAATTGATCAGTACC
>JAJYVR010000226.1 GCA_021791935.1 Acidobacteriota bacterium | reverse complement strand
TTACGATCCTCAGCGCAAACGCTGGAAGCGCTTCCGTCGAGTGCTGGATATCACGGCGGTTCTTCTGACAGTGGTTCTGATTGTCTTTGCGGTGAGTGCTTACAACAGCGCAGCCCTGCCGGGGTTGCTGCTTCCCACACTCAAGCGCAACTACAGGGCACTGCCTTCGAAGCAACGGCAGGCTGAACTGCGTCGCGCGCTGGAATTGCGAGACAAGAAGCGGCGCAGGCATCCGAGACGCAGAGCGTCCGACGTAGTCCTGAATCAGAATCAGCCGATTCGCGCCGCATTCTATGAGAATGACCAGGAAAGCTATTCGTCGCTGAAGGCGCACATCCGCGAGATCGACATGTTGTTCCCTGACTGGCTGCATGTCGTGGGCGCGAATGGGAACCTGATGGGTGTGACGAGCGAATATCCAGTGCAGTTCTACCCGGTGGTGGACAAGTCGGGAATTCGTTCTGTTGATCCGCAGGACAAGGTTGAGCGTGTGATCGCCGCGGCACGGGAAAATACGGAGATTTTCCCGATGCTCAATGATTACAACGCCCAGCAACAGGCCTGGGATGGCGATGCAGCGGGTCAGATGTTGCGTCACCGGGTGGCGCGACACTGGCTGCAGGTACAGATTGACCGATTTCTCGCGGCAAATCCTCACTATCACGGTATCTGCCTCGACCTGGAAGATCTTCCTGATTCGGATATGCCGCTCTATGCCGAGTGGGTGGGAGCGATCTACCGCGATCTGCATGCCAAGAATCTGCGCGTGTATGTGACCGTTGCAGTCGGTACTCCGTCAGGGATTCTACGCCGGCTGGCCCGCAACAGCGACGGCATCATCCTGATGGATTACGACGAACACGAGATTGGAAGCGGGCCGGGACCGATCGCCGGAGAGAACTGGTTTGAGAATAATCTGTCGCGGGTGGTGAGCATTGTTCCGCTGAACAAGCTCATCTGCTCGATTGGGAATTATGGCTACGACTGGACGCTGCCCCTGCCGAAAAAAGGGAGGAAGCCGTCGAACGAGGTGCTGTCGGCAACGGATCTCTCTGTGCAGGATGCCTGGCAGCTGGCCGATGATGCGGCTGCGGATGTTCATCTGCATGGCGATGAGCTGAATCCGTATTTTGCCTACGACGACGAGGACAGCAATGTTCGCCACGTGGTCTGGTTTCTGGATGGCGTGACGGCGCTGAACGAGATGCGTGCGGCGCGGGACATGGGGATTCGGACCTTTGCGCTATGGCGGCTGGGGATTGAGGATCCATCGCTCTGGTCGATATGGGATAACCCGTCTGCGCCAAATGCTCCGGAAAAACTGGAGACAGTGCAGCCTGGGGCGGATGTGGATGTGGAAGGCGAAGGCGACATCATGCGGATTACGCACACCCCAAGGGTGGGGCACCGCGACATTCTGATGTCGGCCGACAACTCGACGATCATCGACGAGCATATGGCGGTGTTGCCGCGTTCTTACGTGGTGCACTATTACGGGTACCATCCGAAGGAAGTTGCGCTGAGTTTTGATGATGGTCCTGACCCGACGTGGACACCGAAGATTCTGAAAGTGCTGAACCAGTATCACGTGAAGGCCACCTTCATGGTGATCGGTGAGGAGGCGGTGAACAACACAGGTGTGATCAAGCAGGAATACCGGGACGGGATGGAGATTGGCAACCATACCTATACGCATCCGGATATCAGCCTGATTTCGCGCCGTGAGGTGGAACTGCAACTGAACCTGACGGAGCGGCTGTTTGCCGCCGAGCTTGGAGTCGATCCACTTTATTTTCGGCCACCATATTCGATTGACCAGAATCCGGATACGAATGATGAAGCTGCGCCTGCGTATTTTGTTCAGAAGATGGGCTACATCATTGTCGGGGACCAGATTGACACGAACGACTGGAATGAGCATCCGCACAAGTCGCCGCAGGAGATCACGGACAGTGTTCTGAGCCAGTTGCAGCAGATGAAGACGACGCGGTGGATGCGCGGCAGCATCATCTTGATGCACGACGGCGGAGGAAACCGCTCGGCGACCGTCGCAGCGCTTCCGCTGCTGATTACGACCCTGCGGGCCAAAGGATACAAATTTGTGCAGGTGTCGGACCTGATCGGCAAGACCCGCTCGCAGGTGATGCCGCCCATCAAGCCGTCTCAACGGTGGCAGGCGCGCATCGATGCGATCGCGTTTTTCTTTATTGCGTTCTTTTACCGCTCGCTGATCGTGATCTTCTTTGTCGGCGATGCGCTGATGTGCGGCAGGTTGATCGTTATCGGCATTTTTGCACTGATCGATCGCCTGCGGGAGCGCAAGATTCTGCCGGGCATTTATCGGCCGCGTGTGGCGGTGCTGATTCCGGCATACAACGAAGAGAAGGTCATTGTGCGCACGATCCGGTCCGTGCTGAATTCGGATTATCCCGATCTGCATATTGTCGTCGTGGATGACGGGTCGACTGATCGAACTTATCAGGTGGCGTGCGAAGCGTACGCACGCGAGATTGCGGAAGGCAAAGTGACGGTTTTGACCAAGCCCAATGCGGGCAAGGCCGCGGCGCTGAACTTTGGCATCGAGCACATCCACGAAGAGGTCTATATCGGTATTGATGCGGACACCGTGATTGCGGTGGATGCGATCTCGATGCTGGTGCGTCATTTTGCGGATCCGAAGATTGGCGCGGTGGCAGGGAACGCCAAGGTCGGCAACCGGGTGAACCTGTGGACGCGATGGCAGGCCCTGGAGTACATCACAGGCCAGAACTTTGAACGGCGTGCGCTGGATCTTTTCAATGTGGTGACGGTGGTGCCCGGCGCGATTGGCGCATGGCGTACGTCCGCGGTGTTGGCGGGCGGGTGCTATCCCGTGAACACAGTGGCCGAGGACGCCGACCTGACGATGAACCTGGTGGAACAGGGCTTCAAGGTGATTTATGAGGATCGCGCACTCGCCTTCACCGAGGCCCCAATCAACGCAAGAGGGCTGATGCGGCAGCGCTTCCGGTGGTCATTCGGCACGTTGCAGGCGGTCTTTAAGCATCGCAAGGCGTTCCGGACGAATCGCGCGATGGGTTACTTTGCGCTGCCGAATATTCTGATCTTCCAGATTCTGCTTCCGCTGGTGTCGCCGCTGATCGACTTGCTGTTTCTGGCGAGCCTGATCCAGTTTCTGATCAACAAGCACTATCATCCGGAGACGGCGAGCGCGGCGAGCTTTGACAAGCTGCTGATTTACTTCCTGGCATTCATTGTCATTGACTTTGTGACGTCAGCGCTGGCGTTCAGCCTGGAGCGGAAACATCCGGCGAACAAGGGGGACGGCTGGCTGCTGTTCCACATCTGGCTGCAGCGCTTCAGCTACCGGCAGGTGTTTTCGGTCGTGCTCTTTCGCACGCTGAAGCGTGCCATTGACGGGCGGCCATTCAATTGGGAAAAGCTGGAGCGCACGGCGAAGATGTCGCGGCAGACGGAAAAGATCGCGGAAGGATCGTAGAGCAGTTTCAAGGAAATTTGCCGGGAATTAAGGGCGAATTCGCTAAGCTGGAATTAGAGGTAAATTCTTGAAAGGCGCAGCCACATGGCTGCGCCTTTTTTGTTTGCCTCGAATCTCGAGATCCAAACAAGAAGGAAACATGGCAAATATTTTCAAGAAGATCGGCATCGGCATTGCAGATGTGGGCAAGTGGGTGGCAACGGCAGTGAAGGATGTGGTGGGACTCGCGGTGAAAGTGGAGAAGATTCTCACGGCAGCCAAGCCGCTGGAGAAGCCCTTCATCGATGGCCTGGTGACGGTGGTGAGCGACGTGGAAAAGCTGCTGAACGACGCGCAGGGCGCCGTGACGGCGGCAGGAATGAATTTCGAAGCCGACAGCGAGACGTATCACGACTTTCTGAAGCTGATCGATGACTTCAAGACGCTGGCTCCCATTGTGGAGGAAGCACTGGCGATCCTTGAGGGCAAGAGTGTTGCTTCGGCAGCTTCTGCCAGCGCGTCTGCCGCAGTTGCCAGCACGACGAAGTAGGATTGTGGCTCCCGGTCCTTCCCCCCGGCCGGGAGCTGTTTTCTTTCGTCGTGCAGCGGAAAGCGCGTGCAGCCGCATCGTACAGATTTGGAATCACCATGGAATCAGGAATTTGAATTCTTGGATGCTGTGCGCATCCACAGGGGGAAGGTATATGCGTCTTGACGGAAAGGTGGCGATTGTCACGGGTGGCGGATCCGGTATCGGACAGGTGATCGCAGAACGGCTGGCAAGCGACGGCGCAAGTGTAGTAATTGACTACGTCGGGAGTCCGGATGGCGCACAGGCGACGGCTCGATCCATTGAAAAGCAGAACGGCAAGGGGGAAATCTTCGAGGCAGACGTCACCAGGATTGAAGACATTCAAAAACTGGTGGATGCGGCGTGGAATCGTTATGGTTCAGCAGACATTCTGGTGAATAACGCCGGTATTGAGATTCGCGCCGATTTTTGGGATACGACCCAGGACGACTTTGACAAGGTGATGGCTGTGAATCTGCGCGGGCCGTTCTTTCTGGCGCAGGAGTTCGTGCGACGACTGCGCGCCGCCGGGAAGCCGGGGCGCATTATCAACATCAGCTCTGTCCATGAAGACATGGCGTTTCCTGGCTTCTCTACGTATTGCTGCAGCAAAGGCGGAATGCGGATGCTGATGCGTGACCTTGCGGTGGAACTTGGTCCGTTGGGAATTACATGCAACAACGTCGCGCCCGGGGCAATCATTACGCCAATCAACGAGTCGTTACTTGAGAACAAGCCAAAACTGAATGCATTGCTTGCGAATATCCCGCTGAACCGCCTGGGCGAGCCGAAGGATGTTGCATCCGTGGTATCCTTCCTGGCTTCTGAGGAAGCCAGCTATGTCAATGGCTCTACGTTTGTGGTCGATGGCGGGCTGATGTGCAACTACCACGAGCAATAATCCATGAGCA
>JAJYVR010000225.1 GCA_021791935.1 Acidobacteriota bacterium | reverse complement strand
TGCAGCCAGGCGACCATGGCAAACTCCGTGGTGCCGCCGGCGCGGACGCGGCGGCCAATTTCGCGGAAGCCTTCCGCCAGAATTGCATCGAGAGATTGTTGCGCGGCGTAGTGACTGGCAATCTGCTCGTCGCTCAAGACGGCTTCAAAGTGGCTGACCAGGTCCGCGGAGCTGACAATCTGCTTGCCAAGGCCGCGCACCACTTCCACCGTGCCCGCGTCCACCATCGACACATACATGATCGCGTTGCGCGGGGAGTATTGCATGGCCAGGCGCGTCTGGTCCTCCAGTATCGCGGCCAACTGCGCTTCCAGTTCCTGCCAGGTGGAATAGACGGCCTTCGAGCCAGGCAGCGGATCGAGCCTTCCCTGCTCAATGCGGTGCACCAGCTTTTTCGGCTCGCCATGCGCGGGAATCAGATAGAACCAGCGCCGCGTGACGTGCAGGGAACCGCTCAGGCCCAGGATGCGATAGGCAATGGGATCGCGGTGGTGATGATCGTAGAAGAGCCAGCCGTCAAGCCCGGCCTCCCGCAGCGCAGATTGAATGGCTTCAAGATTCATAGGGGGGAATTCCATCGGAATCTTTATATTAATCTCTCGAAGCATTCCAGACGGCATCCGCGAGTGCGATGCGCGAGCGCGGAGGGCGACGCGCATTGTGCGAGAACGCGATCGGATGCGACACTGAAGTGGTTGTGTCGCAGGTTTTTCGATCGCGCGAAAGATTTCCGCTGAGGTCCACGTCTATGATCCATCGAATGCTGCGTTCTGTATTGACGCCGGCCTTGCTGGCTGGTCTCTGCTGCTCGATTGCGAGCGCCCAGCAATTTCAAACAATTGAGAAGAACTTTGCCCAGCATGTCACGGTGAAGAAACTGCCCAACGGCCTGACTCTGATTGTGTGCGACAGGCCGGAAGCGCCGGTGTTCAGCTTCTTCACCATTGTGAACGCGGGCAGCGTGCAGGACCCCAAAGGGGAGACCGGGCTGGCGCACATGTTTGAGCACCTGGCATTCAAAGGGACCAAAGACATTGGCACCACCGACTACCCCGCCGAAAAAATTGCGCTGGCCAAGGTGGAGAAATCCTACGCCGCCTACGACGCGGAGTATCGCAAGCGCGTCGGGCAAGACCAAGCCAAGCTGAAACAGTTGAAAGCGCAGTTCGACGCCGCCACAGCGGCCGCGGACAAATATGTCATCCCCAACCAGTTCACGCAAATTGCCGAGATGAACGGCGCTGTTGGGGTAAACGCCGAGACCGCCAGCGACGCGACAGAATACTTTTGGAGTATGCCGGCGAATCGGCTGCAACTGTGGGCCTACATGGAGAGCGACCGCATTGCCAACCCGGTACCGCGCCAGTTCTACAAGGAACGCAGCGTGGTGATGGAAGAACGCCGCATGCGCGTCGATTCCGATCCCATCGGCTTTATGATTGAGCAATTTTTGGCCACGGCCTACGTCGCCCATCCCTACCGAAATCCCGGCACGGGATGGATGTCCGACATCAGTCAGGTTTCCGCCACCGAGGCCAAGGCATTCCACAAGGAATACTACGTGCCATCGAACATTGTGGTCGCCGTGGTGGGAGATGTAACGGCGACCAAGGCGATGCCGATGCTGGAAAAATACTTCGGCAGCATTCCCGCGGGGCCAAAGCCGATGCCCCTGGCGACGATAGAACCTCCGCAGGAAGCTGAAAAATCTGTCACGCTGGAAGAGCCGACGCAGCCGTTTTACATTGAGGGCTATCATCGCCCGGACTACCTGAACAAAGACGATGCGGTGTACGACGCGATCGGCGACATCATGTCGAACGGGCGAACGTCCATCCTGTATCGCAGCCTGGTACGCGACCGGAAAATTGCGGCGGAGGCGGCCGGGTTCAGCGGATTTCCCGGCAACAAATATCCCAATCTGTTCGCGTTCTACGCCGTCCCGACGCCAGGGCATACGCCGCAGCAGATGCGGACCGCGATCCATGCGGAAATCGACAAGTTGAAGGCGCAGGATGTGACGGATGAACAACTGGCCATGTTCAAAACACGGGCCCGCGCCAGTATCCTTCGCAGCCTGGACAACAATCAAGGGCTGGCGGAAGAGTTGGGGACCTATCAGTTGCGTTATGGCGACTGGCGCATGCTCTTCCAACAGTTGGACAAGATTGACGCTGTCAGCAAAGCGGACATTCGTCGCGTTGCCAACCAAGTATTCACCGCCAAGAATCGAACCTACGCCATGATCGAATACGCGCCGCAGAAACCGCCGACTCCGGCCCCCGGTGCGCCCGCGCAACCGGCATCGAAGCCCACGCAAACGCAACCCCGGGGGCAATCGCCTTCCGCTGCCAAGCAAGGAGGCCGCTAATGCGCGCTCGCATCGGACTTTTTGCGGTAATTTTCGGGATCGCGCTCGCATCTTTTTCAGGCCCTGCTTCCGGCCAGGCCGGCCTGCCGGCCACGCCGGCGGCGCCTGGATCGCCGGCCCCGTGGACTTCCTGGAAACAGGTCCCCATTCCGCCGCTCCCCGCATTCCATCCGCAGCAACCGACGCGAATCACGCTGAAGAACGGCATGATGATCTTCCTGCAGGAAGACCACGAGTTGCCTTTCATCCACGGGTTTGTCATGATTCGCGGCGGCTCGCGCGATGAGCCGGCGGAAAAAACAGGGCTGACCGATCTGTATGCCGAAGCCTGGCGCACCAGCGGCACCGCGAAAATCGACGGCGACCGGATGGACGACATTCTGGAAGCGAAGGCCGCCAAGATAGAAACGGACGGCGATCTCGAATCCACGTCTCTGGCCTGGAGAAGTTTCACGCAGGACTTCGACCAGGTTTTTGCGATGGCGACGGACCTGCTGCTGCATCCTGAATTCCGCGCCGACAAACTCGCGCTGGCCAAGCAACAGGAAGACACCGGCATCGTTCGCCGCAACGACGATCCCGACCAGATTGCGGTGCGCGAGGCAGAAATCCTCGCCTATGGCAAGAACAGTCCGTATGCCCGCGTGCCGGAATTTTCTACCGTCGACGCGGTCACGCTGGCGGACCTGACAGCATGGCACGACCGCACCGTCACGCCCAACAATATGATCGTTGGGATCAGCGGCGACTTCAATACGGCGGAGATGGAAGCAAAATTACGGGCCGCATTTGAGCCGTTGCCGCGCGGGCCGGAATTTGTAACAGTCAAGGCTACATTTCCAGGACCCACGCCGGGCGTCTACCTGGCGCAGAAGAGCGACGTGAACCAGAGCAATGTGTGGATCGTCGGACTGGGCACGGAGCGCAGCAATCCGGATTATTACGCGCTGAGCGTCATGAACACGGTTTTTAGCGGCGGTTTCGGCTCACGCCTGTTTCAGGATGTTCGCACCCGGCTTGGACTGGCCTACGCCGTGGAAGGCGCCTATGGCGCAAGCTACGATCATCCAGGACTTTTCTACGTGGCGGCGGGAACGAAGAGCGCCAGCACCGTGGCTGCGACGCAGGCCATGCTGCAACAGATTGGCGAGCTGAAAACTGTCCCGCCGACGGCGACGGAACTCAAGAATGCGAAGGACCAGGTGCTGAATTCCTGGATCTTCCACTTCGATTCGCCGGAAAAGATCCTGCGGCAGCAGGCGACCCTTGCCTTCTTCGGCTATCCGTCGGACTTTATTGAAAAGTATCGTGACGGCATTGAGAAGGTCACGGCGGCCGATGTTACACGCGTGGCCAACAAGTACGTTCATCCGTCGAATCTGGCCATTTTAGTGGTTGGGAATGCGGCGCAATTCGGCACCCCGCTTTCGACACTGGGCCCGGTAAAGACGCTCGACATTACGATTCCGATGCCGCCTGGAATGCAGCAGCAAATGGGCCAGCAGTGATGGGTGGACTGCTGCTTGCGCTGGGAAACGGCTATTTCTTTTCGAACTTCAGCGCGGCGGAATTGATGCAGTAGCGAAGGCCCGTCGGCTTGGGACCATCGGGAAATACGTGACCGAGATGCGCGCCGCACCGTGCGCACGTCGCTTCTATGCGACGCATCCCGTGACTGACGTCTTCATGGTTCTCCACCGCGTCGGGCGAAACCGGGAGCCAGAAACTTGGCCAGCCCGATCCGGATTCAAACTTGGTGTCGGACTTGAACAGCGGCGCGTCGCAGGCCACGCAGTGATAGATTCCGTCGTCGTGGTTTTTGTAGAGCGCCCCGGAAAATGCCGGCTCGGTCCCCTTCTGACGAGTCACATAATACTGTTCCGGCGTTAGCTGCTGACGCCACTCGGCATCGCTCTTTTCAATTTTCTCGGTTTTTTGCGCGCTCTCGGCCATCGCGTCCTCCGTGACTTCAGACTATGGGAACCGGCGGCATCGTTCAACCGGGTTTGGCAGTCTTCCCACTGGTTGATATACTCACCAAGAAGCAGCAATCGGAAATCTTCATTTCCCTCCACTCGTGTGCAGAGTTCCCCTCCGGAAAATCTCCACGGCCAGGTAGCTCAGTGGTAGAGCGCAGCCCTGAAAAGGCTGGCGTCGGGGGTTCAATTCCCTCCCTGGCCACCACATTTCAAAGGACTTGCACGATTCGCCCTGCAAAATCCAAGGTAGTGTCCAGAATTTTTCGCACTTTCAATTTCAGCTTCAGCACTGGAAGGTTGTTGGTTGAGGTTGATTCGGCAGTGTCCCCCATGGGGGACACTGCCGAGCGCTCAGGCGATGGCCACGACCTCAGCCAACCTGCTCATCTGTAAATAACGCTTGGTTCCCCATTGGGTGGCGGCCACATGCCTCAGCCGTGCGGCGACCAGCATCAGCGCCGAGTTGCCGTCGGGGAAGGCGCCCACCACTCGCGTTCGTCGCCGGACCTCTCGCATCAGCCGCTCCAGCGGGTGATTGGTGCGCAGGCAGCGCCAGTGCTCGGGCGGCATCGAGTAGTCACTCAGCGTTTCATCGATGCCGTTCTCAACGATCTCGGCT
>JAJYVR010000224.1 GCA_021791935.1 Acidobacteriota bacterium | reverse complement strand
CTGGATCACTGAATGATCCGAGGCACCTACGCTTCGATTTTGTCCATGACGCGCAAATCGCCGACGAGCAACTGCAAGACATCGAAGACCTGATCAACAAGAACGTCCTCGCCAACACCCGCGTCAAAACCATCGAGGACGTTCCCATCGATGTGGCCGTGAACGAGTATCACGCCATAGCGCTCTTCGGCGAAAAGTATGGTGGCTGGGTGCGCGTGGTCAAGATCGGTGACTTCTCCACCGAACTCTGCGGCGGGACCCACGCTGCCGCAACCGGAGAAATTGGCCTGGTCAAGCTGCTCGCGGAAAACAGCGTCTCCTCCGGCGTGCGCCGCATTGAGGCGGTCACCGGGACCGGCGCGCTGGAGGAATTTCGGCGCGGCTTTGCCGTGGCCAAGGTGGCCGAGCAGGCGGCTGGCAAGGCCGACACACAGACTCCCGCCGACGCGCTGCGAAACAAGCTGACCGCGCAGGAAGAGGAACTGAAGCGTCTGCGCCGCGAACTCGACGAAGCGCGGATGAAGTCCGCTGCCGGTCGCGTGAGCAACGCGGCGGCGGAAGCGGTCGAGGTCTCCGGCGTAAAAGTTCTGGCGCAGCGGGTCGACGCGCTGGATCGCGGACAGGTCCGCACGCTGGTGGACAATCTGCGCGGCAAGCTCGGATCCGGCGTCGTCGTTCTCGGCGGCGTGCAGGAAGACGGCAAAGTGGCGCTGATCGTTGGAGTGACAAAAGATTTGACCAGCCGCGTGCAGGCCGGCAAAGTGGTGGCGCAACTGGCGCAGATGGTGGGCGGCTCCGGCGGCGGACGGCCCGACATGGCCGAGGCCGGCGGCAAAGACGCCAGCCAGCTCGACGCAGCCCTGCGCAGTGCGCCGCAAGTGGTGCAAACGCTCCTGGGCTGAGACGTTCCCAAACTGGCGCGCGCGGGTATCGCCCTGGGTTCCGGCGGACTGCGCAACCTGTTTCCGATTGCTATGCCGGGGCCTGAAAACTTATACTGAAGGTGCTCTGGCGCGTTCGTCTGCAACTTGAGACGCGTGCCTCTTCTCTTCTGCCATCGATTCCGTTCCCGCCCCGACGCGGTCGTCTGCCTCGCGTCGCTGGGCCTGGGAATGCTTCTGCTTTGCCCTTCCCCGGTGCTGGCCTCCCCCTCGCACCGGCAGAGCGAGGCCGCCTATGCCCGCGCCACCGCGATCCAGCGCCGCCTGAATGCAATTCCGGAAACCGAGCGAACGCGTCCGCAGTATGAGCGCGCCCTGGACGCCTATCGCGCCGTCTATCACCGAGACCCCGCCTCGCCGGACGCTGCCCGCGGCATTGCCGCCGTGGCCGATCTGCTTGCCAGTGAAGGGCGCTGTTTCCACGATGCGAAACTGCTCCACGATGCCGTGGCGCAATGGGAATTTTTGCGGCGTCAATATCCCACCAGCTCGTTGCGGCAGCGGGCGCTCTTTGAAGAGGCCCGGATTCAGCAGCACGACCTGCATGATCGGGCCGCGGCAAAGAAAAACTATCGCCTTTTTCCAGCGAAGTATCCGCACGATTCTCTCGCCGAGCAGGCACGTGCCGATCTGCGCGGCGGCCAGGTCGCGGAAGCATCGAGTCGCCACGAACATGGCGCGCCGCGAGCGAAGACGTTTCCGGCAGAAATATCCTGGCGGGAAGTGAAGCCGGCTCCCAGAGAAAAAAACAGTGTTCGGTTGAGCGGAAAAACCCAGGCGGCATCGCCAGAAAATGCACCGGATGTGAGGCAGGCGAATTGGTTGCCGCTAGCAACTACTTCGTCAAAGTCGTTGCCTATGGCAACGATTCTTCAGGATGTCCGCTACTGGGCGGAAAACGGCGCAACGCGCCTGTCCATCGACCTCAGCAATGCCGTCCCCTACCGCATCTACTCCGACCGGAATGGCCGCCAGATTACCGCGATCTTTTTTGGCGCGAATGCGGCCAAAACGCTGCTCGGCCATACGATTGCGGCATCGCAGGATGACAATCTTCGTTCCATGCGGGTGAGTATGCTGACCGCCAATCAGGCGGCGCTGGTGCTGCAACTGAAACATCCGGTGAGCTTTACGTCCTTTGCCTTGTCCAACCCCTCCCGCTTGATTCTGGACCTGCACCCGGCGCTGTCGACCGGCTTCGCGCAAACTGACATGCGGCCAGTTCAACACACTCCCACGGCCACGCCACCGACGATTTCATCGCAAACCAGTATCTCCGCGCCGTCCCAGATGCCAGGAAACCTGCAAGCTGCGAATAGCGCAGAGGATGTCGATGGCGCGGGCCGGACCGCCGCCGAGCCGCTTTCGCCGGCATACCCGGTCGAGCCGGCAACGAATGTTCAGCATTCCATGGCGCGCGTCCTGGGCTTGCGCGTTCGCCGCATCGTCATCGACGCCGGACATGGCGGGCACGATTCCGGCACGATTGGACCCGACGGCATTGAGGAAAAAGACATCGCCCTCGATGTGGCGTTGCGGCTGGGGCATCTGTTGCAGCAGCGGCTGGGCGCGGAGGTGGTCTACACCCGCCGCACCGACAGGTTTGTTCCGCTGGAAGAGCGTACGGCCATTGCCAATGCGGCGCACGCCGATCTGTTTTTGTCGATCCATGCCAACTCCAGCTCCGACCCGGAGGTTCGCGGTGTCGAGACCTATTTCTTGAATTTCACAGCATCGCCGGACGCGATGGAGGTGGCGGGCAGAGAGAATGCCGACTCCAATCGCTCGGTGTATGACCTGTCTGACCTGGTGCGCAAGATCGCTCTCAGCGACAAGATTGACGAATCGCGCGAGTTTGCCGGAGACGTTCAGCAGCAGTTGTATAGCGGCCTGTTGTCGGGCAATCCGGGAATGAAAAATCGCGGCGTGAAGCAGGCCCCCTTTGTGGTGTTGATTGGGGCGCAGATGCCTTCCATCCTGGCGGAAATTTCTTTCCTGACGAATCCTGAGGATGCCGCGGAACTGGCGCGACCAAGCTATCGCGAGCGGCTTGCCGAAGCGCTCTATCGCGGCGTGGCGGAATACGTTGACGGGATGAGCGGAGTTCGCATCGCGAAAACAATCCCCGCCGAAGCCCTTCCCGCCCCTGCCGAATAACAACCCGAATGATAGTCTGAGTTCGGAACCATGCTCCGGCCTTCGTCTGCACCTCGCCCGCTTTTTTCGCTGCTGATCGTCACGCTGACGACCCTTTCCTTAGGCGCGCAATCGCGCCCCGCGACCCATTTCGCCAAGCCGACTGCTCCCGCGACAAAGACAGCGTCGCCCACGGAAAATCCGCCCGCGGCATCGCAATCCTTATTGCCGGAAACATTCGCCGGTTGGCAACTGACTGGAACTCCGGAGCAGTCCACGCAGGCGTCGGCGGCGGATGCCGGAGATGCCGTTCCGCTTGCGGAATACGGATTCACTCGCTACGAAGCTGCCAGGTACTCCCGCGACGATGGATCGCTGAGCGTGAAAGCAATGGAATTCGGAGACGCAACGGGCGCCTTCGGGGCCTTCACCTTTTATCGCCGGCCTACAATGTCCGCTGTCGATATCGGCGGCGGCGGGGCCTTCGATGGCGCTCGCGTGCTGTTCTGGAGCGGGACGATCCTGGTCGACGCGAAATTCGAACACATCACGCCCATGTCCGCCGGCGAGTTGCGCGACCTGGTCACCCAGCTTCCGAAGCCAACGGGCAATCAGGCAACCCTGCCGACGCTTCCCCGTTATCTGCCGCCGCAACATCTGCAACCGGAGACGGTGCGGTATGCGATTGGGCCGCAGTCGTATCGGATGAGCGGCGGCGTGCTTCCGCCGGGGTTGGTGGATTTTGGCCGCAGCGCGGAAGTTGTGACGGCCGAATACAACGCGCTGGGAGGCACCGGCACGCTGACCATCGTCAACTATCCGGATTCCGATATCGCCATCGACCGTGAACATGCGATCCAGGCGTATGTCGCAAGCCGTGGCAGTCCGCAGTATCCCTGGACCCCGGCGCTGGCCGACAGCAATCCTCCGGCAATCCAGTTGCGCCGCTCCGGGCCGCTGTTGGCGGTGAGTTCAGGAAGCTATACCAGCGATGCCGCGAATGAGCTGCTGCAACGCGTACACTACGAAGCGATTGTGACCATGGGTCATGAGAAACAACATTTCTCCGATCCAAGATTCGTCGCGCAGATTATTTTGGACGTCGCATTTCTGGTTGGAATTTTTGCGCTTGTCGCGATTGTGCTCGGAGTTTTTCTTGGCGCGGGTCGCGCCGCATGGCAACGATCGCGGAACAAATCCGGATTGCCTGGAGATGAATCCTCAGAATTTATCCGCTTGAATTTGAAGTGACGTCGCGTGTCGATTGTGAGCGAACTGCTTGACGGAGCTTCGAAAAGTGTGGATCGAACCGGGCAGGCGAACCTTCTCCGGTGCAATTCACGTATAACATCCATAATATCAATACGTTACAAAATCAATTCGACTCTGGCGGGCGAAAATATGGAGAAAGTCGAGGTCAGGAGGACGCTTGGGTGGATTCCATGTAAGTCTCTGATTCTACAATACTTATTTTCAACGGAAATTTTGCCTTGAAATGCCTTGACACCCTCCGGTGGGGCTCATAGTATGACGCCAGAAAGTTCTGATGGCTTTGCCTCCGTTGGAACTATTCTCCCTTGAAGGAAAAACCGCCCTGTTGCCGGGCGGTTTTTCCGTTTATAAACGACGTTGAAACAATAGGTTATGTTTCTACTGTTATTTTTTCCTACTCTCGCGACACTCTATTCGCTGCCGCTCGTCTTCGGATGGGTCGGTCCGAATCCGGTATACGGTTTTCGCAATGAACGCACGCGCGGCGATCGCGCTGTTTGGTATCGCGCCAATCGCATTGCAGGAATTGCGATCGTCGTTGCCATGATGTTCTGCGTCGCGATAGAGTTCGCCGTTCCCGCGCTGCGCCGCACTCATGCGGGACATCTCACGTCGGTCTTGATTCAGATCAGCGCGCTGATCGTTGCGAACGCGTGGACGACGTTCCGCATTTTGACGAAGCGACCGCGGCGACAGTGACAGCCAGGGACGTCAACGCGACAGTGCTTC
>JAJYVR010000223.1 GCA_021791935.1 Acidobacteriota bacterium | reverse complement strand
CAAGGACAATGCGGAATGGATCGCGGACAAGTTTCGCTCGTGGGGCTTCGATACTTCGATCGAGACGTTTTATGTATTGTTCCCCACTCCGAAAGAACGTGCGCTGGAGTTAGTGGAGCCGACGAAGTTTACGGCAAAGCTGGCGGAGCCGACGGTGGCGGTGGATCCAACATCGAACCAGCAGGCCGAAGCGCTGCCGCCTTACAATGCCTACTCGGCGGATGGCGACGTGACCGCTCCGCTGGTGTATGTGAACTACGGCACGCGGGAAGACTACGAAACGCTGGCAAAGATGGGCGTTTCCGTGAAGGGCTCGATTGTGATTGCGCGCTATGGCCACGCGTGGCGCGGCATCAAGCCCAAGGTGGCGGCCGAGCATGGAGCGGTGGGCTGCATTATTTATTCCGATCCGCAGCAGGATGGCTACGGGGAAGACACGACGTTTCCGGCGGGACCGGCGCGGCCGACGGAGGGAGTACAGCGCGGGTCGGTTGCGGACACCTACTATCCGGGCGATCCGCTGACTCCGGGAGTGGGCGCAACGAAAGATGCCAAGCGCATCGCGCTGAAGGATTCTCCGGAGATTACAAAAATACCGACGCTGCCGATTTCTTACGGAGACGCGCAGCCGCTGTTGCAGGCATTGGGCGGGCAGATGGTCCCGCGCGCGTGGCGTGGAGGATTGCCGATCGCGTATCACGTCGGTCCCGGCCAGGCGAAGGTGCATTTGCGGGTGGTTTCCAACTGGGACACGAAGCCGATCTACGACGTGATTGGGCGGATGACGGGCGCGACAGAACCGGACCAGTGGGTAATTCGCGGCAACCATCAGGATGCGTGGGTGAATGGGGCGGAAGACCCGATCTCCGGCCTGGTGGCGGAAATGGAAGAAGCGCGCGCGCTAGGGGAGCTGGCAAAACAGGGCTGGAAGCCGCGGCGCACCGTTATTTATTGCGCGTGGGACGGCGAAGAGCCGGGGCTGATAGGTTCGACGGAGTGGGTGGAGACGCACGCGAAGGAACTGAACGATCATGCGGTGTTCTACGTCAACTCCGACAACACGGACAGGGGCTTTCTGCAGATGGA
Organism: Acidobacteriota bacterium; assembly: GCA_021791935.1. Classification (GTDB taxonomy): domain Bacteria; phylum Acidobacteriota; class Terriglobia; order Terriglobales; family Acidobacteriaceae; genus JAKAAZ01. The sequence continues at coordinate 4,051 of JAJYVR010000223.1, read as the reverse complement.
AGGCTCGCACTCCGTCGAGCACTTTTTGAATACCGTAGCGGCGGAGGTGGCGGACCCGGAGACGAAGTACTCCGTGCTGGAGCGGGCGCGGCTGCGGCAGATTGGCGAGGCAACGACGGAAGCGGAGCGAACGGAGTTGCGCGACCGGCGCGACCGGCGCATCGGGGCCTTGGGAGATGGCTCCGATTATTCGCCGTTTTTGGACCATCTTGGAATTCCATCGGTCGATCTGAGTTTCGACGGCGAAACGAAGGGGGGAGTATATCACTCCGAATACGACGACTTCTATTGGTACACGCATTTTTCCGACACGAAGTTTGTGTATGGTCGGGCGTTGGCGCAGGTGGCCGGAACGGCCGTGATGCGCATGGCCGACGCGGAAATACTGCCGTATGAATTCGCCGATGTGGCGGACACGATGCACCAGTATGTGGACCAACTGAAAAGGCAGATGACGCAGACCCAGCAAACGATTGCGGAGACCAATCGACAGATCCATGAGGGAGTCTTCACGGCGATGTCCGATCCGCAGACCCCATCGTACCCGCCGAAGCAGGAGCAAGTTCCTCCGTATTTGAATTTTTCTCCGCTGGAAAACGGGGCTGCCGAATTGACGATCAGCGCGGAGAAATATCAGACGGCATTCAACCAACTGGCACAGAACGATGCTGTTCTCGACGGGACGCAGGTAGCTGCGGTGAATCATCTGTTGATGCTGACGGAGCGCGCGACCTTGCTGGAGGCGGGTCTGCCGGGGCGGAGCTGGTATAAGAACCAGATTTACGCTCCTGGCGCGTATACCGGTTACGGCGTGAAAACGCTGGCCGCGGTGCGCGAAGCGATGGATCAACATAATTGGCAGCTTGCCGACCAGCAATCTCCGGTAGTGGGAAATGTGCTGGTGGACTGGAGCCGGGCCATCGATGCGGCGACGGAGAAGCTGGACGCGATCGAAGCGAAGAAATAGCAACTGGTACATTTTCGCTGTTGCTGTAATGCGAACTTCGTTCCATCCCACCCTAGCTTCACCAGGATGAGGCACCCATGACATTACGCTATCTGTGAAAATGCGCTATTTGTGGTCCTTGCCGACGGTGTGCCAACTTGCGTCAATTTCTTCCAGGGTGCGACCTTTTGTCTCCGGTACAAGCCGATAGACGAAGAACCACGCGAGGATACCGATGACGGCGTACAGCCAGAAGGTCGCGGGGCGTCCCAGAGAATGCAGCAGGCTGAGAAACGTCAGCGCAACGATCAGGTTGGAGCCCCAGTTCATCATGGTGGCGACGCCCATGGCGCGGCCGCGAATCTTGAGAGGATAGATTTCCGAGATCAGCAGCCAGAAGACCGGTCCCAGTCCGATGGCAAAGCAGGCCACGTATACCGCAAGGCTGATCACGGCGAGCCATGCAACGATGCTCGACGAGCTGGCGAAGAGAAATGCGGCGCCGAGGACCCCAAGACTGAGGACCATCCCCACCAGGCCGTAAAGGAGAAGCGGACGTCGTCCGACGCGATCGAGCAGGCGCAGGGCAACAACGGTCAGCAATACATTGACGACGCCGACGCCGACAGTAGCCAAAATTGCCGCCGAAGCGGAGTGAAGTCCAGCCAACTGAAAAATTGTTGGCGCGTAATAAATGACGGTGTTGATGCCGGTGAACTGCTGGAAAGCTGCCAGCCCAATACCAATGATGAGCGGACGCCGCAACGAAGCGTTTAGCAACTCGCGCCAGCCGCCTTCCTGCAGGCTCAAGTCGGCTTTGATCTCGGCCAGCTCGACGCTCACGTCACCGGACTCGCGGATCCGTTGCAACACGGCGCGGGCCCGATCGTCCTGCGATCGGCCCATCAACCAGCGCGGACTTTCCGGGACAAACATGAGACCGATGAGCAGGATCAGCGCGGGAATGGCGGCCAGGCCGAACATCCAACGCCACGCCTCCTTGTCCGCCAAGCCATAATCCGCCAGATAAGAAACCACGATGCCGATCGTAATCATCAGTTGGTTCAGCGAAACCAATTTGCCGCGAATGGCGGGCGGCGAAACTTCTGAGATATAGAGTGGCGCGGTAAACGATGCGATTCCAATGGCAACGCCGACCACCACGCGGCCGATGGCAAGCAAGGTTGGCAAGGGTGCGAGTGCGGTGCCGATGGCGCCGACGATGAACAGAATCGCGACCTGGATGAGCACTTTGCGGCGACCCAGAGCATCCGCCAACTTGCCGCCGAAGGACGCGCCTGCGACCGCGCCCAAAAGGACCGCAGCGACAACGACTTCTTCCTGGACCGTCGAGAGCAGGAAATCTTTTCGGACGAAGAGAATCGCTCCTGAGATGACGCCGGTGTCGTAGCCGAACAGCAGCCCGGCCAGCGCGGAGATGGCTGAGACCATGGTGACAAAGCGGCTGGTTGCCGGTTTGATACTGCGTGATTCTGGAGATGACAAAGTTGGCCTCCGCGCGGATCGGTCGATGAGTCTCTAAAGCAGATTTGCAGTTGGCGTAGTCGAATCTGAAAATCCGGTCTAGTTTTGAGGGCACAAGATACGTTGTGGGCTGCAGAATCGGCCCATGAGCAGCATACCTGATCCTGCCAGTTCTTCGATGCGCGCGAACTTCAGATCCTACTATGCCATGCCATATGCTGTTGCCGCAGCAAGGCGGCCGTCGACGCTCGGCGTCGCGCCATCCGATTCGCCTTCCACCGGTCGGAACCTGAAATCGCCGAAGGCCCTGCCAGCGGCACCCTCAGAGAACAAGGTCTACATCAATGCTCCGCTCCACGAGGTCGCCGCTCGACGGGACCCTTTTCTCTTTCCAAACGCGTCTGTTCGCCTGCTTGCCGGAACAAATTTGCACCCACACCATTCCTGACGTAAAGTTCAATTCGTAAAGCACACTCCATTATGCGACGATCCGTAGGCTTTCCCTTGACGATTTCGGCGGTGCTGTTGCTTGTGCCCGTCGTGAGTATTGCACAAAGCAACATGCCTGCTGCCCGACAAAGCGACATCTCTGCCGCCCCGCAAAGCAACGATTCCGCCCAGACTGCCCGGTGGAGCGAAGCCCAGGCAAACGCCTGGTATGCGAAACAGCCGTGGCCGGTCGGGGCAGATTACATCCCGCGGGATGCCATCAACCAGTTGGAGATGTGGCAGGCGGCGACGTTTAACCCGCAGGAAATCGATCAGGAGTTGGGATGGGCCCAGGCCATCGGCATGAACACCATGCGAGTTTTCTTGCATGACCTGCTATGGCAGCAGGATCCGGCGGGATTTCAGCAGCGGATCGACACATTTCTGACGATTGCGAACAAGCACAAGATCCGGCCTGTTTTTGTGCTGTTCGATTCCTGCTGGGAGCCTTATCCGAAGCTGGGGCCGCAGCATCCTCCCATTCCTGGCGTGCATAATTCCGGCTGGGTGCAGAGTCCCGGCATGACGGCGCTGGCAGATCCTACGCAGTACCCGCGACTGGAGGCCTACGTGAAGGGCGTGGTCGGCGCGTTCGCGAACGATCCGCGCATCTTGGCCTGGGACCTTTGGAACGAGCCTGACAATGGCAACGACGATAGTTATGGCAAGATCCAGAGCGAAAAAGGAAAGAATGGTTTGGTAGCGGAACTGCTGCCGCAGGTGTTCGCATGGGCGCGTTCGCAGCATCCGATCCAACCGCTGACCAGTGGGGTGTTCTATGGCGACTGGAACGACTTCTCCAAGCTGAAGCCGGTGCAAAAAATCCAAATTGGCGAGTCGGACATCTTGTCGTTTCATAATTACGGCTGGCCAGAGGAATTTGAAAAGAAGGTCCTGGAGCTGCAGGTTTACCATCGTCCCATCTTCTGCACGGAATATATGGCGCGGAGCGCGGGCAGCACCTTCGATACGGTCCTTCCCATTGCGATGAAGTATCGCGTCGCGGCGATCAACTGGGGACTGGTCAACGGCAAGACGCAGACGAACCTGCCGTGGGATTCATGGCAGCGGCCGTACGTCCTGGAAAAGCCGACGATCTGGTTCCATGATGTTTTCTATCCGGACGGCAAA
>JAJYVR010000013.1 GCA_021791935.1 Acidobacteriota bacterium | reverse complement strand
TAGAAATTTATAAGGCCATAAATGCAGCTTTGGCCCATGGCAAGCTGGAGAAGGTACGGGTGGAAGAGACCGCTAACAATTTTTTTGAATATGCCGGGTGAATCGGCGAGCGCGCGAGAAGAAAGGTCGTTCAATGGCAAAGCCAGTTTTAGTACGGGTGTCCGCGGAGAACCTTTCCGAGTTTTCCACTGAGGACCTTTACAGGGAGCTGATCGGCCGTTATGGCGAAGACCCAACGCGCGACGGTCTGTTGCAGACGCCGGAGCGTGTGCACAAGTCGATGGAGTTTCTGACCCGAGGGTATAAGCAGGATGCGGGCGCGATTCTGCGCGGCGCCATGTTCGACGTGGACTACGATGAGATGGTGATCGTGAAGGATGTGGAAGTGTTCTCATTGTGCGAGCATCACATGCTGCCATTTTTTGGAAGAGTGCATGTGGCCTACATTCCGAACGGGAAGGTGATCGGCCTGAGTAAAATTCCACGCCTGGTGGATGTGTTTGCTCGCCGGCTGCAGGTGCAGGAGCGGCTGACCCGCGAGATTGCCGATGCAATTCAAGAGGCGATTGAGCCCCAGGGAGTGGGCGTGGTGATTGAGGCGCGCCATTTATGCATGATGATGCGCGGGGTGGAGAAACAGCACTCGTCGACGGTGACCTCCGCCATGCTGGGGGCGTTTCGCAGCAACCAGCAAACGCGCCACGAGTTTCTGTCGCTGGTGCATGGCCGCGAAGGGAATGGAATCTAGCGCGTCCGTTATCGCTGCTATGCGCGCAGGACTTTCTCCTCTGCTTCCCTTATTGCTCCGGCTGGATTGGAATGAACCAATTTTTCCCCACCCTGTTTGTAAAAGACACGCGAGGAGGGGGCACCCGAATGCAATGCTTTCGGGCCGGACCAATAACGCGGTGAACGCAAGAGACTTCCTGCCCTATTCTGAAGCCAGCCCATGAATGGCCTTTTGATCGTGAACAAACCTGCAGGAATGACCTCGCACGACGTGGTGGCGAAGGTGCGCAAGCTGACGGGAGAATCGTCCGTGGGCCACCTGGGCACGCTCGACCCGATGGCCACCGGAGTGTTGCCGCTACTGCTGGGTCGCTTCACCCGGTTGGCGCAGTTCTTCAAGCAGGACAGCAAGCGCTACACCGGAACCATACGATTCGGGTTTACGACCGACACCTACGATGCCGACGGAGAAGTTGTGGGTGAGCGCGTAGATCCAGCATTGACGCTGGATGAGATTCGCAGGTTTGCAGAAAAGTTTCGAGGCGAAATCGATCAGACGCCGCCGCCGTATTCCTCCAAAAAATTGCATGGTGTTCCTGCATATAAATTGGCGCGTCAGGGAAAGCCGGTGGAGCTGCGTGCGGTCCGCATTGAGATTTTCCGGATTGAAATTCTCGGCTACGAAGCGCCGAACGCGCAGTTTGCTGTCGAGGTTTCTTCGGGAAGCTATATCCGCTCCATTGCGCATGAACTCGGTCAGCTTGCCGGATGCGGCGCGCATCTGGGGAGTCTATGTCGCGTGCAGGCGGGAGAATTTACGCTGGAGCAGGCAGCGACGCTGGAGGAAATTGCCGCATGGCAGAAAGAGGAGTCGTTGATGGAGCGACTGCCGCATCCGCGATGCATTTTGCCGCAGATGCCTTCAGTGACGGTGGATGAAAATACTGCGACGCGGCTGAAGAATGGAATGGCGTGCAATCTGCCGGAGTATTCAGACGCACCGTTCGTCAAGATATTTATCGACCAGCGCGAGATGTTTGCCATTGGACGCCGCGTGGCCGGAACGTTGATGCAGCCGATGGCGGTGCTGGGTTAGCGTGCCGGCAATCGAGCTTGATCGTGCGTCGGCTTTTGAAGCATCGGCAGTAGCAGTGGAAGAAAATTCTTGGCCACCTGTTTACAACCCTGCGCGGTGGGATGGATGCCGTCGTCTTGCATGGAGCCGGGTACGCCGTAAACATCCTTCAACATAAAGGGGAGCAGGGGCACGTGGTACACCTTCGACTCTTTTCGATAGATGGCGTTGAACTTTGCGATGTAGTCGCTGCCGTAGTTCGGCGGCAAGGTGATTCCGCCCAGAATCACCTTGGCATGGACATCCTGCATGGCCACGATGATGGCGGACAGATTCATTTCCGTATCCTGGATGGGAAGGCCGCGCAGCCCGTCGTTGCCGCCGAAGGCCACGATAACGACGGATGGACGATACTTCAGGACTTCAGGAATGCGAAGCACGCCATCTTTGGTGGTGTTGCCGCTGATGCCGAGATTGACGACGCGATAGCGATATCCGCGGGCATCCAGATCGCGTTGCAGATCGGCAGGATAGCTTGCATCGTGTCCGACGCCAAGGCCCGCGGTCAGGCTGTCGCCGAAGGCCACGATGGCTGGGCGAGGCGGGCCCGCAGGTTCAGACGGTTGCGGCGGCGAGGAGGCGGAAGTGGACGCGGCAGGCGTGGCGGGCTGCGGTTGCGAGTTTGAGCCGTTGCAACCGAGAAGCCATGCGATCATCAAGACAGACGAGAAAATTGTTTTCAAATCAGGCTTCATCCACACCACACTCACCCATGCCCTCTGAAACTCACGCTATCATCGCAGTCCGCGGACTGAAAAAAACTTTGCGCAGCGGATCGACATCCCTGGAAATTCTGAAGGGAATCGATCTGAGCATTCCATCACGTCAATTCGTCGTCATCATGGGTGCTTCCGGCAGCGGAAAAAGTACGCTGCTGGGCTTGCTTGCAGGTTTGGATGCTCCCACCGGCGGCACGGTCACAATCGATGGAGAAGAAATCAGTCATCTGAGCGAGGATGCGCTGGCACAGATTCGCGCCACCAAACTTGGTTTTGTTTTTCAATCCTACCAATTGATTTCTACGTTGACGGCGCTGGAAAATGTTTTGCTGCCGCATGAACTGCATGCCGCGGACGATGGAAAACACCGCGCGCAGGAATTGCTGGCCAGTGTTGGACTGGAAGAACGCATGCATCATTATCCGGTCCAGTTGTCGGGAGGAGAGCAGCAACGGGTGGCGCTGGCGCGGGCGTTCATGCTGCGGCCTTCAGTCATTCTGGCGGACGAGCCGACAGGCAATCTGGATTCCGCGACCGGTGCGCGAGTGATGGAATTGCTGCTGGAATTGAATCGACGGGAAGGGACCACGCTGGTCCTGGTAACGCACGATGCCAGCCTGGCAGCGCATGCGGAAAGAAAAATCCTGCTGCGGGACGGACGGATTGAGGCGGATGAATTGTGTTCGCCGCAAGGGCAGGAAGCCGGAGCCGACGTATGAGGGCTCCCGCTGGAAGATTGACATGGGGCGCGGCATGGAAAATTGCGTGGCGCGATCTGCACGCTTCCTGGATCAAGTTCACGTTCGTCGTGATTGCGGTGGCGTTGGGAGTGGGGTCGCTGACCGGCGTGCGCAGCTTCAGCCTTATCTTCCAGCGGACACTGCTGGCGCAGGCGCGCACCCTGATGGCCGCGGACCTGTCGGCAAAGGATTTTCATCCGTACAGCGACGAACAACTGGCGGCTCTTGATCGACTGCGCGCGCAAGGGGTTGACCACACGCTGGTGACGGAGACGGTGTCGATGGCGTCGACGGCGACGAATCCCGATCCCGTGCTGGTGTCGCTGAAGGCGGTCGATCCGGCAAAGTATCCGTATTACGGCACGGTGCTGCTGGCATCCGGCAAGCCGCTGCGCGACGTGTTGCGGGACACTACAGCCGTGGTCAGCGAAGAATTTTTGCTGCGCGATCATTCTTATGTAGGCGACAAGCTGCATGTGGGAAACAAATATTTCACGATCGCCGACGTGCTGCGAACGGAGCCGGACAGAATTTCATCGTCCTTCAGTATTGGCCCGCGCGTCATGCTCACGCAGTCCGTGTTGCCGTCGACGGGTTTGGTGCGTCCCGGCAGTCGCGCATCGGAGCGCATGCTATTTCGATTGACGCCGCAGGCGGCCCAACATGGCATGGACATTTCGACCCTTCGCAAACAGGTGGAGACGATTTTGCCGGAAGCGCAGGTGACGGATTATCGAGAAGCGAATCCGGCGCTGGTACACGGCCTGGAGCGTTCCACCGCCATGCTGACGCTGGTCAGCCTGGTGACCATGGTGTTGAGCGCGATTGGGGTTGCGATGGCCATGCATGCGCATTTGCAGCAGCGGTTGGAAACCATCGCGATCATGAAAGCGCTGGGCGCACGTTCCTCGCAGGTGATGCGAATTTACCTGCTGCAGACGCTGTTCCTGGGAGTGGTGGGCGCGTTGCTGGGCGTGGCGGCAGGCTTTGGCGTGGCGCGCGCATTTCCAATTTTGCTGGAGCGGTTGGTGTCGTTGCCGGTCGAGGGGCAGCTCGCCTTTTCGCCGGTCGTGATTGGATTGTGCACGGGAGTGTTGACGACGTTGCTATTCACGCTGCCGTCTTTGCTGGAGATTCGCAGTTTTCGTCCATTGCGGATTCTGCGGCGAAATGTTGAGCAGGAACAGGAAACTCGTCTGGTGAACATATTTCCCCGCGATCCAGTGCAGTTGGGTTCGATTGCGATCATCCTGATTGGACTGGCTGCGATTGCCAGCACCCTGACAGAGTCCACGATGGTGGGGGAATGGTTTGCCGGCGGACTGCTGGTGGTGCTGGTAGTTCTGTTGCTGGCTGCCTCCGGACTGCTGGCGGCGGTGCGATGGACGATGCAATGGCAACGCAGGCGGTTCAGTCCCATGGTGCGCCAGGGGCTGGTGAATCTGCAGCGGCCGGGGAACCAGTCGGTGTCCGTGCTGACCGCCCTGGGACTGGGCGTCATGCTGATGATGACGATCTATTTTGTTCAGCACGCCATTGTGCAGGACCTGCAGATGAACAGCGGATCGCCGAGCGTGCCGAATGTGTTTCTGGTGGATGTAGGGACGGACGAACTGGCAGGAGTGGAAAAGCTGATCGCCGCGCAACCGGCGGTGAAAGGCGGCCTGGAGACGATCCCGATTGTTTCGGCCCGGATCTTGTCGCTGAACGGGGTGCCGACGAATCAGTTGCACCTCCAGCATTATCCGAAACGGATGCTGCGATCCACTTCGCTTACATGGGCGGACACGCCACCCGCGGGCGAAAAAGTTGTGGGCGGACACTGGTGGAAGAAGACGAGTGAGACGCCCGAGGTAGCGGTCAGCGAGTCGACTGCGAAAGCGTTGCACTTGAAGGTAGGCTCCACAATTGGATTTGCGACGGGCGAAAAGACATTTGTCGCTGCCGTAGTTGCAATTGTGCGCGCGGACGGCGATCACATTTACGCGCGCAGTCGGTTCATCCTGCCAAGCCGTGTGCTGATGGGGCAGGCCGTGGTTTGGTATGGCGCGTTCCATGCAGACCCGATGCGTGTCGGCGAAGTGGAGAAGAGCCTGTTCGCGGCGTATCCAACGGTGACGGTGATCAACATGGCGGATGTACTGGAAGTGGTGAGCAAAGTAGTGAACCAGATTGCCATGGTCCTGCGATTTGTGGCGGGATTCGTTCTGCTGGCGGGCGGCATTATCCTGGCGTCGAGCGTGACCGCGACGCGCTTTCAACGGGTGCGCGAGGTGGCAATCTTGAAGTCTCTCGGCGCGCTGCGCAAGCAGATCATCCGAATGCTGAGCATTGAATTCCTGATGCTCGGAGGGATCGCCGGGGTCGCAGGCGTAGCTTGTGCACTGTTGCTGTCGAGTGCGTTGCTGCACAAGTTGGATGTCACCTTTCATCCGAACTGGGGGATTTCAGTTGGAGCCATGATGGGAACGGCGATTCTGGCCAGCGTGACTGGATGGCTGGCGTCCTATCGCATTTTGCAACAAAAGCCACTGGACGTGCTGCGCGAGGAATGAAAGCAACTCTGCTGCCGCAAGCAATTGCCATGTTGCACGCAAGGATTGACCGGGAAGCGCGCGGTCAATATATTCAATAAGGACGTTATTTTCAGCGCGCGTCCCCGCACTGCCCCTTCGTTCAATGGTAGGACAGCTGCCTCTGGAGCAGCATATTGGGGTTCGAATCCCTGAGGGGCAGCCAAACCTTTTGCGGTCCTACTTTCCGCCCCGCAGGCCCGGTAATAATTCTTTTGTCGCTTTGCTGTGTCGAGACGTTGTGAGCGCGATTGCGCAGCTACAGTGCGGTCAGGCGGCTGCGCGGAACATAGCCTAGAACATCAAGACAGGTAAGGGCGATTCACATTGCAGCACCTGAAGCGCTTCCCGTTTCGTCGATACATCATGGCGACCACGAGCCCAACAACTCCGCCAATTACTGCGACGCCGTCGGCCGCCTACGCGACGCTGAAATGCGGCATTACTGTGATCGTTGTGATCGTGATGGTGGTCGGCATCATCTTCAGCGGTGTGTTCTATCGCCATCCTGTGTGGACGATCGACCAGGCCATGGATGCGCGTCTGCGGTTTGCGGGATTTCACAGCGAGTATGTCCGCGTGGGCTCCTATCGCGTGCATTATTTTGTGGGCGGCAAGGGGAAACCGTTGGTGCTGATTCATGGACTGGGCGCTCGCAGCGAGGACTGGACTCCCGAGATGCCGGTGTATGCGAGGAATGGTTTTCGCGTCTATGCCATTGACCTGCTTGGGTGCGGACGGACGGACCGGCCTGACATTGCGTACACGATCGAAGAGCAGGTCGACCTGATCCAGGGATTTTTGAACGCCGTGCATGTAGAGAAGGCAGACGTGATGGGCTGGTCGATGGGCGGCTGGGTGGCGCTGGAATTCGCGTTACAGCATCCTGAACGCGTGGACCGTCTGGTCGTGATGGATAGCGCGGGACTGAAGTTCAAGACCGATCTTTCGCCGGAGATTTTGGAGCCGACCAATATTTCGCAGCTCAAGCGGCTGGAAGCGGTGCTGATTGCCCATCGGTATTACATTCCAGAATTTGTGCAGCGCGATTTGCTGCGGACAATGGAACGTAACCGGCCGGTGGTGCGCCGAACGCTGCAGTCGCTGTTGCTCGAAGAGGGCGATTTTGCAGGGCGACTGGACCAACTGCAGATGCCGGTGCTGCTGGTTTGGGGCGCACGCGATGAATTGATTCCGCCAAGTGTGGGGACGCGTATGCATGGGGCCATACCGCAATCCGTGCTGGAATTCTATTCTGGCTGTGGACATTTGGGACCGGCAACTTGCGCTGATCGCATGGCGCCGCGAGCGATGGATTTTCTGCGGAGCCAGCCACCCATGGCAGGCGGGGAGTTTCATTATTGACCGACCGCTACGCGCCTATTTGGATTTGCCGGTCCATTGATACGCGGAGTCTTGGGGCAGGTCGAGGTGCGCCAGCACGCGGCAAACATATTGACGCACCATCGCCAGCGTGTCAGTCGGATGGTTGTAGAAGACAGGAATGACAGGGAAAATGGTTGCGCCCGCATCGGCTGCCAACTGCATGTTGCGCAGATGAATTTTGTTGAATGGAGTTTCGCGGACGCCCAGCAGCAACGGCCGTCGTTCTTTAAGGCAGACATCGGCGGCACGCGCAATCAGGTTGTCGGCGAGCCCGTTAGCGATGGCCGCGAGGGTACCCATGCTGCAGGGGAGAACGATCATTCCGTCGCAGGGGTAGCTGCCGCTGGCAATCGGTGCGCCGATGTCGATAGGAGTATGCTGAACGATCTTTACGCTTGCCTGTCCAAGGAGTTTTGCGACCAGGTCGTTGCGTCCGCCGACTTCAAGTTCCTCGGCAAGCACACGAAGGGAACTTTCGGACGCGATGAAGTGAACGCGTTCGACACGCGCGTCTTTTTCCAGAAGCAGAAGCAGTTCACGGGTGAGTGTGGCGCCGCTGGCGCCGGTCATCGCGACTGTCAGGATTTTTCCGGACGACATTGAACGGCCTGCTCTCTTAAGCTTCCTGATTCAAGACGCGATCAAAAATTGTATCCACATTGGTTAGCTGGCGATTGAGGTCGAAGGCGCGGGCCAGTTTTTCCGGAGACAGCAATTTTTCAATCGCGGGATCATTGCCGACCTCGGCGCGAAAATTCAAATCTCGCTGCCAGGCGCGCATGGCGTGGGACTGAACCACCTTGTAGGCGTCCTCGCGCGACATACCGGCTTCGGTGAGTTCCAGCAGCAACTGACCGGAAAAAATGAGACCGCCGGTCAGCTCCAAATTGCGCAACATGCGTTGCGGATGCACGACCAGCTTCTCGATCAAGTTGGCGGTCTTCTCCAACAAATAATCGGTCAGGATGGTGGAGTCGGGGAGAATGACTCGCTCCACCGAAGAGTGAGAAATATCGCGCTCATGCCAGAGTGCGACATTTTCCAGCGCCGCCTGCTGGTTGGCGCGCACCACGCGGGCAAGGCCGCTGATCTGCTCGCTGGCGATGGGGTTGCGCTTGTGCGGCATGGCGGAGGAGCCCTTTTGCTTCTCGGAAAAATATTCTTCCGCTTCGCGAACTTCGGTGCGCTGCAGATGACGGATTTCGACAGCGATCTTGTCGAGTGTGGCGGCAACCAACGCCAGTGCGCCAATGTAGAACGCGTGACGGTCGCGTTGAATCACCTGGGTGGCCACCGGGGCAGGTGCGAGGCCAAGGCGCTCGCAGATGCGGGCCTCATGCTCCGGCTTCAGATGGCCGAAGGTGCCGACCGCGCCGGAAAGCTTGCCGACGCGCATGTCCTCCGCTGCCATGTCGAAGCGGCGAAGGTTGCGCCGCATCTCCGCGTACCAGTTCAGCAACTTCAGGCCGAAGGTGGTGGGCTCGGCATGGATGCCGTGGGTGCGGCCGACGGTTGGAGTGTGTTGGAATTCAATGGCGCGACGTTTGAGGACATCGAGAAGCCGCAGAATGTCGGCGCGAAGGATGGCGGAGGCGGCTTTCACCTGCAGGGCCTGGGCGGTATCGACGACATCGTTCGAGGTGAGGCCGTAGTGCAGCCAGCGCGCCTCATGGCCAATTGTTTCGGCGACCGCGGTGGTGAAGGCGATGACGTCGTGGCGGACCTCCGCCTCAATCTGCCGAATGCGGGCGACGTCGATGCGACCGCGCTGGCGAATGGCGTGCGCCGCCTCGGCGGGAACGATGCCGAATTCGGCCAGCGCCTCGGAGGCCGCGGCTTCGACCTCCAGCCACATGCGGTACTTGTTTTCCTCGGTCCAGATATGGCCCATGGCGGGGCGAGTGTAGCGATCAATCACGAGTGAGTCCTTTGTTTGCTGCCAACTATACATCCCACGTTAGCTTCGCGAACGTGGGGCCCCCGTGTGTTACCTGGGCGCGGCGACCCCGAGCAACTGTGCCATTTCCTCGTATAAAAATCCACTGCCTGGCCGATACGGCTGCACCCATTGGCCGTCGAGGACGAACTGCGGAATGGCGCGTTTGCCGGTGTGCGCGATGACTTCCTTCGCCGCGCCGGGCGTGGTTTCGATGTCGATTTCGGTATGGGGAATGTTGTAGCGTTGGAGAAAACGTTTGGCTTCGCGGCAGTCGGAGCACCAGGACGCCGAGTACACGATCAAGGTCATACTTCCATGATAAATGGGACGTCGATCGTTTGGGGTTTGGAGGGAACTCGCAGCGAATGGACGTCTAATTGCGGAAGCGATCATGGCACCCAATGCACCTGGCCAGCCCTGCTTATTCAACAAGACGAATGTTTGAGGCGAACGATTGTGTCCTGTGCTGTTCGCGAAAATAAATCGATCTTACGGCTGGGCGGATGCGGAGGGCGTGGAAGTCGGCGGCAGGGAAGCGAGGTCGGCGGGGAGATGGCAGACGCGCACGGCGGAGTTTTGATATGGGCACGAGAATTCCGTGGGCACGCTGGTGGGCAGCACGATCCAGTTGACGCCGTAGGGGGCCAGAATCTGGATGCGCTGTGCGTCGGTCCATTGAGAAAAATTCTTCGTCTCGGTGACTTGGTCCCGCCATTGTTGCGCCAATGCGGGGTCGATCGCGGCAATGCCGCCGTCCTTGCTCCAGTCCGGTAAAACGCTTCGCTCGGTCATGGCGCGGAAGCCGAGGGTATCTTCCCGCGGCAGGTCCTGATAATACGGATCGAGGGCAAAGTAGGCGTCTTGCGGCGTGTTGTGGCGAATCCACAGAAAGGCCTGGGCCCAGGGATTGCGGCTGCGTGCCCACGGCCATTCCACATGTTTGAGCGCGGGATAGATCGTGAGCTGCACGGCGAACATCAAGGCAGCGACAGCGGCGAAGCAGCCGATCCACGCCCACCGGCGACGGCCGAGGATATATTGGCCGAGAAGATTGCCAAGCAGCAGAAAAAACAGAATATAGACGATCTGAAAACTGCGAAGCACCTGCAGTCTCGCCAGTAAAAATGAGTTTTCGGTGCGACTGAAACAGAGGGCGAATACCACGGCCAGCACTCCGACATACAGAGAGACGGCAGAGATGAGGCCGTAGTGGGAACGCAGGCGGGGTTTGCTGCGGAACAAGAAGATTCCGGCCGCGATCAGCGGAGGGAACAAACCGAAGATTTCAAACCATCGCCACTGGCTCAGGAAGAAATACAAGCGGCTGACGGTCGCGACGCGATAGGCTGGCGATGCCCCCAGCAGGGATCCGGCGTGGGATGCGGCGAGCCCGCCGAGCATGACTCCCACGGCAACGGCGGCGAGCCATCCCCAGCGGCGGCCGCGCACCAGGACCAGCGTGATGACATAACCGATGGCGTAGGCGGCCATCAGCGGATGCAGCATACAGGCGGCGAGCAGGCAGAGCGCGGCGGCCAGCATCCTACGTTCCAGCGCGTACGCAATCGCCAACAGCGTGAGCGGGGTAGAGAAGGAGCGCGCCGTCAGATAGGGATCGAGGATGTAGATGGCCGAACCCGCGACCGGCAGCGTGAGTGTGGCCGTGATCAGCAGCATCGCCCCCCATCGGCCGCGGGGCGTGGAGAACAATAGACACGTCAGCCGCCAGCAGGCGTACACCATCAGCCAGAGCGATGCGACATAGCTTGTAAACAAAGCATAGCGAAAAGGGATGTGCAGTCCGCGAACCAGCCAGCCGAGCGCGAAGGAAAACAGCGAATGTTTCAGGTGCGGCAGGACGTACTCCGCGTGCCTCGGGAATAGCGAGGGATGAATGACCCTTTCAATCCCCGCGACATAGATGGCTGCATCGTCCACAAACGGGTGGTAGCCCTGAATCAGCAGGGCCAGAAGCGTGAGAGCGGAAATAAACACGGCGGGATGTTGGAGGAAACGCAAGAGGCGTCCCCCCCTCGCCGGATCTGGGAGCGAGGGGGCGAGGAGTTGTGGGGCTGGCGCTTCGGCTTGGACGGTCAAGACTGGCAAACCAGCCCTCCTCAATGGATTTTTAGATAGACGGCAGATGACCCGATTGGGCAGCGAAATGCGCGCCTGTGGATTGGGACGCAACAGTTTAACGCTTCGCACACAAAGGTCCCACGTCGATCGACGAGTTGGTTGCAAGATTAAAGGAATCTGCCAACATGTGTCCATTCGCGTCGAAAAAACATACACACTCAAATTGGATGCTCGTCGGAGGATGGCCTGCACGGATTTCATTGCACGCAAGAAATTCGGCGAAATTGCATCGTTGCAGGAAGCTCCAAATCGGCGCATCTTCGTTTTCCGCTGCGGAAGCAGACTCCTAGTGAACTGCATTCGAAGCGGCACTGGTCTTCATGGCAATGGTCTTCTGCGCCGTTGTTTTCAGGGCCTCGGCCTGGGGAAGCAGCGAGATTGCCTTGTCGATCATGGGGTCCCATGCGGCACGAACTTTCAGTCCTTCCTGTTGGCCAAAGACAGAGGTGAAGAGCTCGCTTTTGATGCTCATGTCGATCCAGTTGCGGACGGCGCCGATGTCCTTGGCCGTCCAGGGAATCTGTTTACCGGTCAAATACGCCTCGAATTCGTGAATGACGTTGTCGTCGACCTGGAAGTTCTTGTCGACCGTGTGGTTGACCAGATAGTGATTGGCAAAGTTGAAAAATACGAACTGCTCCATCAAAATGTCCTGAAAATTGTTCGACTTCGGGGTGTCGATTTTCACGTCGGGAGTGATGCCGCCGCCGCCGTAGACGGCCCGTCCGGAGTCGGTCAATTTAACCTCGCGATTGGCGTCGCTCTGGGGGCGATCGGCAGGGTTATAGAAGTAGTCGTACATGGAGACGCCGGTGTAGTTGCGCTGAATCAAGCGGCCGCTGGGGGTGTAATAGTGATAGGTGGTCAGCGCCAGCGCCGTATTGTCGGACAGCGGATAGACGGTCTGCACCAGGCCCTTGCCGAAGGTGGTTTCTCCGGCGATCAGGGCGCGGTCGTGGTCTTGCAGCGCGCCGCTGACAATCTCCGCCGCGGACGCGGTGCCGCGATTCACCAGCACCACGATGGGATAATTTCTGTTTTGTTCGCCCCGCGTGGCGCGATAGGTGATGGGCGGGAAGGCGCGTCCGCGTTGAGAAACGATGACTTGACCCTTCTCGAGAAAATCCCCGGAAACCGAAACCGCTTCGCTGAGCAGGCCGCCTGGATTGCCTCGCAAATCGATCACCAGGCCATGGATCGGACCCATCTGTTGCAGAGCGTTCAGGACTTCGTGGCCGGTTTCTTCTTCGGCAAAGTCTTTGATGTGCATGTAGCCGATGCCGGGCTGGATGTCGTATGCAAGATCGACGCTGGCGCGGGGAATCTCCGCGCGAAGCAGGTGAAACACGATGGGTTCGGGCCTTCCTTCGCGCGCAATTGTGACGTCTACAGGAGTTCCCTTGGGGCCTTTCAGCATGTTGGCAACGTCGAGCGTGGTTGCCTTCTTGATCGATTTGCCGTCAGGGCCGATGCCATTGATCGGCTTGCCGTTGACGGCAAGGATGACGTCGCCGGGACGAATTCCCGCCTTGTACGAAGGAGTGCCTTCAAAAGGGTTGACCACGACAATCTTGTCGTTTTGCTGCATGATTTCCATGCCGATTCCGTAGTACTTGCCGCTCTCTTCCTCGCGCATCTGGGCAAACGCTTTGGGGTCGTAAAAATTGGAATGGGGATCCAAAACGTGCAACATGTCGGGGATGGCGCCGTCGTAGATGGCGGTGTCGACTAGGTCCTTGGTCATCGGTTCGGCATAGTTCTGTTCGACGACGCTATAGACGTTGGTGAACTGCTTCAGGCTGTCCCGCAATGTGGATTGGTCGCTGGAGGACTGCGCTCCAACGTTTCGATCGAGGAATGCGCCCGCGGCGCCGCAGACGACCAGAAACACAACGACGAACAACAGCGAACGGCGAGTACGGAAAGTCATGAACCGTGGGTTCCTTTTGCACCGTGGATGGAAATCACGTTGCGGTTGGGTCGTTCGGAAAACTGCACAAACTACTGCTCAGTGTAACATTGCCGCGCGTGCCGATCGATGTTTCAGGGTAAAGCGCCGATGAGTTGAAAATATAGAAATTGGATGGGTTGGGAAAGCGGGCCCGGATGCGGTTAGAATGAAAGCAACGGAATCGACCTGCATCGAGTTGCTGTATCCGCACCGGCATCGATCTTCAACTGGAAGCCATCGGATTCGAGATCGTCATGGCGACCGGCAGGCATGGATGGTACCAACCGACAAATGATGTTACGAGCAGTTGTGCGCGTTGTTCTTCCTCTGGCGGTTGCTGCCGGTCTGTGTTTCCACGGCACGGCACAAACGACCCCCGAGGCCCCCGCCCCCGTCCCCGTGCAGGGCGCTTCGACGATCGGTTCCAGCACGGACCTGAGCGCGAATTCCAACGCTCTGACCAGCCTGTACGGGACCCCGGTGGAGCAGATTATTGCCCGCGTCAACGATCAGGTGATCACCAATTCCGATGTGGCGCGGGCGCAAACGCAACTGGACCAGGAAGCCCGCCAGAATAACTGGACCCTCGAGCAAATCAAACAGGGCCAAGCGAACTTGCTGCGGGACCTGATCGATCAGCAGCTATTGATATCGAAGGGCAAGCAACTCGGCATCACCGGCGACACGGAACTGATCAAGCGGCTGGACGAGATCCGCAAAGAAAACCATCTCGATACTCTGGACGACCTGGAAAAGGCAGTTGAGCAGCAGGGCATTTCGTATGAGGATTTCAAGGCCAACATCCGCAACAGCATCATTACGCAACAGGTAGTGCGCGATGAGGTCGGCAGCAAGATGCAAATTTCAGAAGCTGAGATTCGGGCCTATTACAACCGTCACCAAGCTGATTTCACGCACGAGGAATCTGTCCATCTGAATGAGATTTTGATTCCGACCAGCGAGAATGCCAGCAGCGCCGAACTGGCGGCAGCCGATGCTGAAGCCATGAAGTTGGAAGCCAAGCTGAAGTCCGGTGCGAGTTTCACTGATCTGGCCAAGAAATACTCCAAGGGCCCCACCGCTCAGCAGGGAGGAGACCTGGGCGACTTTCGTCGAGGAGCGCTTGCCAAAGTATTGGAAGACCAGACCTTCGATCTGCCCGTTGGCGGCTATACAGCGCCGATTCGCACCCGGCAGGGCTATATTATCCTGCAAGTCACGAAGCATATTCCGGGCGGGACAGATCCCCTGCAAAAAGTAGAGCCTCAAATTGAGCAGGCAATTTACATGGAGAAGATTGGGCCTGCGGTGCGGCAATATTTGACACGCCTGCGCGACGAGGCCTACATCGACATCCGGCCCGGATACATCGATTCCGCTGCGAGTCCGAACGAAACCAAACCGACGTTTGCTGCCTACACGCCGCCTCAGCCGAAAAAGAAGAAAAAGCAAAAGGCGCGGTATGACGGTCAGATGGGTCGTTATGGACGCGGCCCTCGCGCCAAGACGCCCGTCCTAGTGGCATCCGCGACTGCGCCGGAGACCTCTTCCGCTGTGGCAGCCAGATCTTCTTCCGCGGGAAAAAAGAGTCACTCGGCAAAAAAGCATGAGGCCAAGCGAGAAAAATTCCGTTTTGGTCACGCACCTGCGGCACCCGTGTCTGCCGAGCAGGTAGCAACATCGGTAAATGCGCCGCCGCCGCCAGCCCCGGAAAATCCGACAAGTACGGCAGACAGCGCCCCGGGAACTGACGTTCAGCCGTTGGGACCGGATCTGGAACACGTGCCTTTGATCACGCAGCCGAAAGTAGGGAAGACCCGATTCAGCGACCAGGCCCGCAATAAATCGGAAATGGCGGCGAAGAAGCATCACAAGACTTCCCGAAAGACGAAGAAGGTCAAGTACGACAATGCCAAGGCGGCTCCGTTGCCGGCGACCGAAACAGCAACACGCCAGATGGAGTCTGCTCCGCTAGGTTTGAATGGCGCGACGGCGGCAAAAAAGAAAAAGAAGAAGAAGACAGCGCCAGTCAATCCGGGCGAGAAGACACGCCTGAGCGATCAGAAAAAGAGTAAACAGAAGAAGAGCAACGGCCAAGGGACCCCAACAACAACACCAGCGTCATCTGACACCGGCGGCTCCGGCGGAACCACATCTCCATAGACTCCGCCGCCGGTTGCTTCTACCTCGACCGATCAGCCGAAGTCAGGGTGCCCGTGGGTTGTCGACAAAGGGCGGTAGTCCACGCTCGGTTCGAACGTGGAGTTGCAGTCTGCTAGCCGTATTCCGGAAGAGGAGCGCATGAAAGATTTCTTCCTTGCCGACGCCGCCAAGCATCGGGGCCGCAATGTTCGCTCTCACTTTCTGGTCGCTCAGAAACAGTTGCGCGACCGAAACGACGGCAACGCCAAATATCTATCCCTGACATTGTGCGATCGCACCGGGCGCCTGGATGGCCGCTTGTGGGACAACGCGGAGATGTGGGCAGCGAAGTTCGAGCAAAACGATTTTGTCGACGTCCGCGCCAGCGTGGATGAGTTTAACGGGAAGCTGCAGTTGAAGGTGCTGGAGATTGCGCGGCTCGATCCGGCGCAGATCGATCTGGGCGATTTTCAACGCACCACGACGCGCGACATTGAAGCGTTATGGGCGGAACTTCGCGATTCAGTAAACAGCTTTACCGATGCGGATTTGAAGCGCCTGGTATTGGCATTCCTCGATGACCCGGAAATTGCACGACGCTACCGTGCAGCGCCTGCAGCGAAGTTTATGCATCATGCGTGGATTGGCGGCTTGCTGGAACACGTCGTCGATCTGATTCGGTTCTGCAATCTGGCAGCCGGGCATTTTCCGCTGGTCCATCGCGATCTGTTGCTGACAGGAGCGGTGCTTCACGACATCGGGAAAATTTACGAACTGGGTTGGGAACGCGGTTTCGAGTACACGCTGGAAGGCCAGTTGATCGGGCATATCTCGATTGCGACGCGGCTGCTGGATGAAAAGGTGAAGGGCCTGCCGGATTTTCCGAAGCCGATCCACACGCTGGTCGAACATATTGTATTGAGCCATCATGGATCTTTCGAGTTCGGTTCGCCCAAGCTGCCGATGATCCCGGAAGCGGTGCTGCTGCATTACCTGGATGACGCGGAGGCCAAGATGCTGGCCATTCAGGAGGCGTGCCAACCGTCGTTGGAAGGCGCCGCTGCGCCCGTCTACATCGATCGTGTGCGGGCGCTGGAACGCCCGCTGGTGAACACGCGGGCATTTCTCGCACAGGCCAAGGTGAAGGAAAGTTAGCGATGGACTATCTACTGAAAACGGAACCGAGTGCGTACTCGATCAGCGACCTGAAGCGCGATGGCGAGACGGTTTGGGATGGCGTGACCAATCCGGCGGCTGTAAAAAATCTGCGAGAGATGCATCCCAAGGATCGACTGATCCTCTACCACACCGGCGACGAGCGCGCCGCGGTTGGCACGGCAACAGTCGTCAGCGTCGATGCCAAAGATCCCAAGGTACCCGTTGTTCGCATTCGATTCGGGAAAACTATTTCACCGAAGACGCTGGACGCCGTGAAAGAAGAGCCGCTATTTCGCGATTCGGCGTTGGTGCGGCAGGGCAGGCTGTCTGTCGTCCCATTGACGGAAGAGCAATACAAATGGCTGACGAAGGCTTGATTGCCTTCACTGTAACTTGATGCATTTGCAATCTGTTAAATAGGAAACTTAAAGGCTTACTGCATGTTTCGTTTCGCCACCTCAGGGGAATCTCACGGGGAATGTTTAATCGGCATGGTCTCTGGCATGCCCGCGGGCGTGCCCATCGATGAAGCCAAAGTAAACCATGAATTATGGCGGCGACAGCAAGGGTACGGGCGCGGCGGCCGCATGAAGATTGAACGCGACAAGGGGCAGATTCTCTCCGGCGTCCGTCATGCGAAAACGATTGGCTCACCCATCTCGATTCGGATCGAAAACAGCGACTGGAAAAACTGGACAGAGATTTTACCGGTGGCGGCAGGCGATCCAGCGAAACACAAGGCGGTCGCTTCTCCCCGGCCCGGGCACGCAGACCTGGCAGGGGCCCTGAAGTACGATTTTCCAGATGCGCGGTATGTGCTGGAACGCGCGTCGGCGCGGGAATCCGCGGCACGGGTGGCAGCCGGGGCAATTGTCAAACAATTGCTGCAGGAGTTAGGCATCGTCATCGCCAGCCATGTGATTCGCGTCGGCGAAGCGGAACTGGACAGGGACGCGACCTGGCCGGAAATCCTGGCCTTGCAGTCGCGCGAGGAAGTCTTGCTGGGCTGTGTGGACGAAGCTTCGGAGCAGCGTATGAAGGCGGTTGTCGACCAGGCGCTGCGCACAGGCGACTCTGTGGGCGGCGTGTTTGAGGTGGTCGCGCACGGCGTGCCTCCGGGACTGGGAACCTACGCCAACTGGGATGAGCGGCTGGATGGAATGCTGGCGGCGGCGGTGATGTCGTTGCAGGCGGTGAAGGCGGTCGAGATTGGCCGCGGCATCACGGCGGCGGCGGCGTTTGGCTCCGTGGTGCATGATGCAATTCATTACTCGCCGGAGAAGAAAGCAGACAGACATACGCGTTTTGTGCGCGAGCAGAACAACGCCGGCGGGATCGAAGGCGGTATTTCCAACGGCGAGGATGTGATCGTGCGCGGCTATTTGAAGCCGATTTCAACGCTGCGGCGACCGTTGGGCTCCGTCAGTTTTGAGACGCGGGAAGATGTGAAGGCCGCCTACGAGCGCTCGGATGTGTGCGTCGTTCCGGCAGCCGGAGTTGCGGCGGAGGCCATGGTGGCGCTGATGCTGGCGAAACTTGCCATCGAAAAGTTCGGCGGCGACTCTCTGCGCGAAATGGTGAGAAACTATCAAGGGTACTGCGACCAGATTCGCAAGTTCTGATCCGCGAGACATTGGAAAGACAAGACCTTCCTCATGATTTATCCGATTGTGAAGTTTCCCGACCCTATCTTGCAGCAGCCTGCGGAGCCGGTAACGGTATTCGACGCGGAGTTGCGCAAATTGGTCGATGACATGTTTACGTCCATGTACGACGCGCAGGGCATTGGCTTGGCTGCTCCTCAAATAGGCGTTTCAAAGCGGCTGACGGTGATCGATCTCAGCTTTCAAAAAAAGCCGGAAGACAAGATTGTCCTGATTAACCCTGAAGTGGTGGAGATCAAAGGCAAGCAGGTGGAAGAAGAAGGCTGCCTGAGTTTGCCGGAAATCCGTGACCGCGTGGTGCGCGCCGCAGAGGTAAAGGTGCGTGCCCAGGATGCCGATGGCAAGCCGATTGAAGTGGAAGGCACAGAATTGCTGGCGCGCGCCATGCAACATGAGATTGACCATCTGGACGGAATTCTTTTCATCTTTCGCCTGAGCCGGCTGAAACGCGATCTGCAACTGCGGAAGATCCGCAAACTGCAGAAAGCGGGCGAATGGTAGGGCCTGGCTCGCAGTTGCCATTTTTCCCCGACGTTCGTAGGAGCCGTGCCCGAACCCATGCGCCTTGTCTTTTGCGGGACCCCGCAATTCGCAGTTCCCACACTGGAAGCCTTGTTGCAGGCGGGTCATCGCGTGGGTCTGGTGCTGTCGCAGCCGGACCGCGCGAGCGGCCGCGGGCTGGAAATCCAGATTTCTCCTGTCAAGCGATTTGCCGAGCAGCACGGTCTTGCGCTGGCGCAGCCGGAAAAAATCCGTAACAATCCTGAACTGCAGGAGCGACTGCGGGCATTGTCTCCGGATGCAATCGTCGTCGTGGCCTATGGCCGCCTGATTCCGCCCTGGATGTTGACGCTGCCGCGGTATGGCAATTTGAATGTCCACGCGTCGCTGTTGCCAAAATATCGCGGGGCCGCGCCCATCCAATGGGCAGTGGCCAACGGGGAAACTGAAACAGGCGTGACCACGATGCGGATTGACGAGGGGCTCGATACCGGCGATGTTCTGTTGCAGCAACGGGTGCCGATTTTGCCGCGGCAGACCGCAGCGGAACTTTCTCCAGTCCTTGCTGAGGTGGGGGCGGAGCTGATGGTGCGCACGCTGGCGGGTTTGGAGCAAGGGAGAGTCCAAGCGGTGCAGCAGAACCATAGCCTGGCGACGCTTGCGCCGATCCTGCAACGGGAAGATGGCCGGATAGATTGGGCCCGTACAGCGCAACAGATTTTCGACAGGTGGCGCGGATTTCAGCCATGGCCGGGGGCGTTCACAAGTTTTCACGGAAAGAAATGGATCCTTCACGCCATGCGGGTTGCCGCGGAAGCTGCATCGCTGCCAGCGGGCGTCCCATCGGGGACGCTGTTGCGAAAAGGGGGTCGTCTACTGGTCGCTTGCGGCGAAGACACCTGGCTCGACCTGCTGGAATTGCAGATGGAAGGGAAGCGTCGCGTACCCGTGGAGGCGTTCCTGAATGGCTTTTCATTGGCCGCTGGCGAGCGGTTGGACCAGGGATGATACCACCAACACCTATCGCGCCCGCGCGCCGGGCTGCCTTCGACATCCTCAGAAAAATCGGCAGGGACCGGGGCAACAGTGACACGCTGCTGCATTCGATCCAGGTGGACCTGCTGTCGCAGCAAGACCGCAATCTTTGCACCACCCTGGTGCTGGGAACGCTGCGCTGGCAGCTTGTGCTGGATTCCCAATGCCGGCGATTTCTGGCGCACCCGGATTTGACTTTGCAGGGTGACGCGCGGTTGGCAATGCGTGTGGGCGCATATCAACTTCTTTTTCTCGACCGCATTCCCGTTCATGCCGCCATTTTTGAATCGGTGGAATGGTGCAAGCATTCTGAGGGCGCGCGGCAGGCGGGGCTGGTGAATGCCGTGTTGCGCAAAGTGGCGGCGTTGCCGAAGACGCGGAGTTTTGCGGCAGAGCTGGCATACCCGGAATGGATGGTTGCGCGCTGGAAGAAATTCTATGGCGCGGACGCCTGCAAGCGCATTTGCGAACAGGGACAGACAGAACCGCAGATTGCTGCGCGACTGCTGACACCGAATGCAGAGGAGAATCTGCGCTTGCAGGGAATCGTACTGCGCCCTGGAGCATTCTTAGCGAAAGCGCGCAGACTTACCGTCGGAGAAGAGAAGTCCTCAGCCATTGCCCAAGCAGGCGATGCCAACGAAATCGAAGGCGAAGCAGTCAATCGAACCACATTGTTCGAGAATCAAGCGCACGCACAGCTTCAGGATGAGGGCTCGCAATTGGTGGCGGAACTGCTCGGCGGAGGAACGCGGATTCTGGATGCCTGCGCCGCGCCGGGCGGCAAGACGGCGGTGCTGTTGCAGAACAATCCTGAGGCGAAATTGCTGGCGTGCGATCTTCATCCCACGCGACTGGCGACGATGCAACGACGCCTCGCTCTGACGATGGACCATGCTCGCGTCGAATATCGCGTCACGGATGCAGCTACCCTGACCGGCGTCGGTCCGTTCGACAGAATTTTGTGCGATGTCCCATGTTCGGGAACGGGGACGCTGGCGCGAAATCCGGAGATTCGATCTCGCTTGCAGCCTGGGGATTTGGCCCGTCAAGCGGAACGTCAGCATGAAATTTTGTCAGCGGCGCTGCGTTTGCTGGCGCCCGGGGGCCGGCTGCTCTATTCCACTTGTTCTCTGGAGCCCGAGGAGAACGAAGCGGTCGTACAAGCTTGCCTGAACGCAGCAGAAAATCGGACGCATCAATGGCGGCTGCTCGATCTGCGCGAAGAATTCGATCGGCTGGAACGAGAGGGAACTGTCCGAGGCGAAGCGGTCGAGGAACTACGCGCCACAGGGTTCCACGATGGCTACCTGCGGACCTTGCCTGGGCCCCATCCGTGCGACGGATTTTTTGCGGCGCTGATTGGGCGCTAGAACGCTCTACTCCTTCGACCAATCATGGCTGGACCGTGAGTTGAATGGTCGAGCCCGCTGCAATGCGATCTCCAGCGGCTGGAATCTGCGCGATGACTGCGCCAGGGGGAAACGATGCCGCGGGTATCGGCGAAGTCTGCGTCGAGGGCGCGGAGGACGCTATCGACGCCGGGAGCTGGCCAGGTGACTTCACGGGAGCCGGAGCGGTGGGCGCACTCTGCAAGGGTGCAAGTTGGAATCCAGCATGGATAATCGCCAAGGCAGCCTGGGTGAAGCTCTCGCCGGTCAAGTCCGGCATCACGCTGGCATCCTCTGCTGGAGGAATGGGTTGGGCTGTCAGGATGCTGACTCGCGGACCTTGCGCATCGGTGGCGCCCGCCGTGGGGGTCTGGGCAATCACAGTATGTTCCGGCGCGTATCCGTAGGGCATCGCGACCACATTTCCTACCTGCAATCCAGCACGGCGAATTGTAATGGTGGCCATGGTCTCGTTCATATCGACCAGCGCCGGAATCGCAACCTTTTGCGGCCCCAGGCTGACGCTGACCCGTACCCGCCAGGATTTGCGGACCAGGGTGCCCGGGGCTGGACTTTGTGTCAGCACATCTCCCGCAGGTTGCGTGGCACTGTAGAAATGCCCGTCGATGCCGGTCTGCAGGCCCTTCGCTCGCAGCTCCGCCACGGCCTGCGATACGGTACGGCCTTGCAGCGATGGAACGCGCACTTCAGTACCGTGAATGGCCAGCCGCATGGCGATCAACGCCGAGACCAACGCAATGGTCACCAGCAACAGCACCGCGGAGAAAGCGCGAAAGACTTGCAGCATGGGGGTCGTCCGGTCTTTGTTCAGCCCGCGTATTCGATCGCAAATTCTATCTTGGCGGTCTTCTCCACCATTCCTGCGACCGAACAGTATTTTGTTTCCGAAAGATGTACGGCATCTTCCATGGCCTTGCGGGAGACAGCGCCGCTGACGCGATAAGTCAATTTCACGCGCGTAAAAACTTTCGGCGGCTCGGCCGCCTGCTCGGCAATGGCGGAAACAGTTAGCCCTGTGAATGGCTCCCGCTTTTTTTTCAAAATTGAGATGACGTCGATGGCGGTGCAGCCGCATAGTCCCATCAACACCGCTTCCATGGGGCTGGCCCCTTGCGCGTGGGCCGGATCGCCGTCGAAGACAATCGTGTGGCCGCTCTGGGAAAGCGCATCGAAAGTCATTTCTTGTTTCCATATTGCATTGGCTTGCATTCTGCTTGCTCCTCAGTCGTGCGGGGTCCAGCAATCATCGCTGATTGTCGGTTGCCGGTTCGGGATGAATAAAGACGCGGGCAATCTGCGGCATCTCCGATTTGACTCGATCTTCCAGCGCGGTGATCAACGCGTGAACATCGGCCATGCTGCGGTCGTCGGGCAGGGTGCAGTGGCAGGAAATCTGCATTCGTTCTCCCGCCTTCGATACCACGACGGCGTGTACATCCAGAATATCCGGAAACTCGCCGGCCAGGCGGCGTAGCTGGGCTTCGAGCGCGGCATCGTTGCTGCGGCGGCCCTCGACTTCAATGGTTCCGCGTTCGCTTTCAATATGGGTCAGGATGGAATCAATCTCCGGAACGTCGGCGCGGGTTTCAGTTTCGATGCCGGTGACAAGAGCGTGAGCATCGCGCAGGCTGAGGGTCTCGGGTACCTCCAGGTGCTGCTCCAGGTGCAGTTTTCGATCGTAATATTGGACGCTGAGATCGTGGACAGACAGGTTATTGCGCGCGGCGACCGCGCGAACGCGGTCAAAGATGCTCTCCGATCGGCCTACCCGCGGGACCACGTTGACAACGACATCCGCTTCCGGAAGGATGCGCCGGACCGAATCGGCGACCTGCTCCTTCATCTGTTCCGTTCGCTGAAAGCTGAAGTTCCGCGGCATTCCGACAGTGAGGTCCGCGAAGTAATGATTTCCGGCGAGGCGCAGGCGGAGCCGTTCAACTCCGATACTGTCTGGCAGTTGACGCAAGGAGTCCGCCACGCGTCGACGGGTGGCCAGGGGAGCGGCGTCGGTGAGGATATCGACGGTCTGCCGCGCCAGACGCCAGCAGACTTTCAGGATAATAATCGACACAACGACAGCGGCGAGCGGATCGCCAAAGCGCAGCCAATGCAGATGCCAATGTTGCGATGCGGCGCCGGCCAGCAAGCCGCCAATGACGGCGAGGCTCGACCAGATGTCCATGCTGAAGTGCAGCGCATCGGCCTCCAGGGCCTGGCTTCTTGTTTGCCGGGCCACACGACCCAGGGCGCGCGAACGGACAAAGTCCACTCCCATGGAGAGCATCAGGACGGCGAACGGCCAGATGGAGAGATTCAGCGGCGGCGCATGGCCCAGGATTCGTTCGAGAGCTTCGCCAAGGATCCACAGGACAGAGGCGACCATGAGCAGCGTCTCGGTAAATGCGGCCAGATTTTCCATCTTGCCGTGCCCGTAGGCATGGTCCTCGTCGGCTGGGCGGTCGGAAATGGTCACGGACCCGAGGATGATGAGGGAGGCGACCAGGTCGAGGCCGGAATGCGCGGCCTCCGACAACATGCCGATACTGCCGCTTTGGACTCCGGTCCATACCTTGAGAAACGTCATAATGGCGGCGGCCGTGACCGAGATGGTCGCGGTGCGTCGTTTGATCGAAGCGTCAAATGTCCTACGGCTTAAGAGGGAAACGAAACGCGCCATTTTGACCTGTCATCCCCGGCTGCGGCAAAAAAATACCGTCAGCGTAGAAAGATTCATGCTTTCACAGCGCGGTACAGGCCCGCAATGCCAAACGT
The DNA here is from genome assembly GCA_021791935.1 of Acidobacteriota bacterium. Taxonomy (GTDB): domain Bacteria; phylum Acidobacteriota; class Terriglobia; order Terriglobales; family Acidobacteriaceae; genus JAKAAZ01. The sequence goes on along the minus strand of JAJYVR010000013.1, from coordinate 2,348 downwards.
GTATGGAGTCCACGTTGCCTGCACAAACCCGCAGGACCGCATCATCGCCAGCATTTCCTCCGGCTTGGGAAAGCGATGCACGGAGTGCGGTAAATACGCGTAGGGCGCGGATGAGCCGGATAGGACCTTGCCGAGCCGAGGCAGAACATGACGGAAGTAGAGATTGTAGACCTTGCCGAACAGTCCGCCGGGCTCATTGAAATCCAGAATGCCGAGCGGAGCGCCGGGGCGCAACACGCGGGCCATCTCGCGCAGACCGGCTTCGTAATTGGCCAGATTGCGGAAGCCAAACGCAGCGGCGATCAGGTCGATGGAGTTGTCGGGTAGGGGCATGTGGAGGGCATCGGCCTCCATGGTGACGACACTGTGGGGGGAGAACTCCGAAGAGGAAAATTTTTCTTTTGCGCGTTCCAGCATGGCATGGGAGAAGTCGAGCGCAACTACTGGCCGCGCGTTCAGCGGACGATGCCGCAGCAGGGCCAAAGTCATGTCGCCGGTGCCACAACACAGGTCCAAAACATCGGACTCGGGGTTTGCCAGAATCGACGCAAAAGTGCGAGCGGTTCGGCGCCACCAGATGCTGTCCACATTGGCGGACAACACGTGATTCAGGAGATCGTAACGGGGAGCAATGCCGTCGAACATGGATTGCACGGCCTGGCTAATGCTTTGCTCATCCTGGCCGGTGTCGCGTTTGGCTGCGGCCCCGCTGGGTTCCGCGCCGGTGGCAAAGCGCGTCATACGCCGCGTTCTTTCATGGTGCGCAACATGGATTGGATGGCCGCCAGCAACTCCTGTTGCGTGACGTCTTCCACGACAATGGCCTTGCCGATGGCCACGGGCAGAACGAAGCGCTGCGCGGACTGCAAATGTTTCTTGTCGCCCGCGGTGCGATCCAGCAGGACCTTGGCGGTGGCGCGAAAACGCGGAAAGGGGCCCAGGCGAAATGTAAGCTCCTCGACGCGCTTGGCCTCGGCGGGCGTCAACGCGGACCGCGCAACAGCCAGATGCAATGCCGCGATCATTCCCCAGGCGATGGCTTCGCCGTGCAGCAGCGCGCGATAGCGAGTGGCTGCCTCAATGGCATGGCCGACGGTGTGGCCGAGGTTCAACAGCATTCGTTGGCCGGATTCATGCTCGTCCGCGCTAACAATCTCCGCCTTGATGCGGACGGAAATCTCAATCGCGCGAGTAACAATTTCCTGATCGCCCGCCAGCAGGTCCCCCAAATTGGATTCGAGCCAGGCAAAGAAGCGAGCATCGCCGAGGACGGCAGCCTTCACACTTTCCACCGCGCCCGAACGCAATTCTTTTGGCGGCAAGGTGGTCAAGACTGTCGGATCGATGAAGACGGCGACCGGGGGATGAAAACTGCCTAACAGATTTTTGCCGACACGAAGATTGACTCCTGTTTTGCCGCCGATGGAAGAGTCGATTTGTGAAAGGTAGGTCGTGGGCACCTGGACGTAACGAATGCCGCGCATATAGATGGCCGCAAGAAAGCCCGTCATGTCGCCGATGACGCCTCCGCCGAACGCGACGAGAAGGGCGTCGCGCTTGGCGCCGGCGGCGACCATTTTTTCCGCCAGGTGTTCGACCGTCTTCAACTGCTTGAATCGTTCGCCAGCGGGCACGAAGAGAGGCAGGATGCCGATTTTTCGAGCAGAGAAGGAGGCGAGAAACAATTGACCCCAGCGGGACCATATCTCCGGAGACGTGACGACAAAAATGGAGCGCTGCTCACCGGCCACCTTGCGCAAGTGAGGCGCAAGCGTTTCCAGCAGCCGAGGCTGCACTTGTACGGGATAATTCGCCGTTGCGGTTTTGACCAGGATTGTCGACACGCTGATTTTCTAATCGTATCGCAAGACGGCGCCGGTCCGAATCGCGTGGGGGAGGCGGCGAGAAATACAGGTGTCTGCGTGCTATCCTCACAATCGTGGAGTCGCTTTTTTTGCGGGGTTGGACGGTCGTTGGCGGGGGAATCACGGGGCTGCGCGCAGCGCTTGCGTTGGCGAAGGTCGCGGATGTCACGCTGGTCACCAAAGAAGGTGCGTCGGAATCGAATACGCACTACGCGCAGGGCGGAATCGCCGTCGCCATGGGCGGTGCGGAGGATGTCGAACTCCATGGCCAGGATACGATCCAGGCGGGCGATGGCCTGGTTTTTGAAAAGGCTGCACGCCTGTTGGTGGAAGAAGGCCCCGCGCGAATCCGAGAATTGCTGGCATGGGGCACGAACTTCGATCGCGAAGCCGGTGGCCTGGGCGAACTGATGCGGACCCGCGAAGGGGCGCACAGTTTGCCGCGCATCCTGCACGCCAACGGCGACGCCACCGGCAGAGAAA
>JAJYVR010000222.1 GCA_021791935.1 Acidobacteriota bacterium | reverse complement strand
CAGGGCTGCCGGCGGCTGTTGTGGATCGGCCGGCGGCGCTCGGAACGGACGCTGCGCCGTGGGCTGAACGAGTTGGGCAAGGAGTTTGTTCAAGGACTACGGTATGTCTGCAGCGACATGGGGAAGCCTTCCATGAAGGTGCTTGCCGAGGAAGCCGGTCAGGCGTTGAACGTGCTGGACCGGTTCCACATCACCCAGCACCTGAACAAAGCCGTCGATGAAGTGCGCCGGGCCGAGAGCAACCGGCTGCGCGCGCACAGCCGCGAAGAGGCGCAGAAGTTGAAGCACATGCGCTGGCCACTGCTGCGCAAGGGCAGCCGGGTACGAGGCAAGGCACGGCAGAGGCTGAATGCGCTGCGCTGCTGGCCAGCAAGCTGGCCACGGCGCGGGCCTGGGAGCTGAAGGAAGCCTTCGCCCAGTTCTGGAAGTACAAGTCGGTTCTGTGGGCATCGGGCTTTCTGGATGCCTGGTGCGAGCGGCCTTTCGAGCCATACGGCGATTGGGTTTCCGCATTCTGGCCTCCTTTCGAATATATGGAACCACGAAAGACAAATTTTGTCTTCGTTTTCGCCAAGTCTCCCAATTCCGGATGTTCGGACCTGGAGCCGCACGAACCCAACTCTGCCTGTTACGCGCCAACGATCCGGAGTCAGACGCGACTCAGCGCCAGGTGAATCAGCGTCTTTTGCTCCATCGCGTGCGCCTTCGCCGATCCGGTTGCGGGGCTGGCGGCTGCGGAACGCTTGACGCTGCGCACCTGGCGATCGAAGGCCAGCTCGCGCAGGCGCGGCAGCACGAACGAGTACGCTCCCATGTTCTCCGGCTCTTCCTGCACCCAGACCAGATCGTTCGCATCTGGATGAGCTTCGATGGCGGCGCGTAGCTCTTCTTCCGGCCAGGGATATAACTGCTCAAGAAAGATGATGCCGGTGGAGGTATCCTTGCGCTTCTGGCGCTCCACGCGCAGCTCGCGACCAATTTTTCCGGTGCAGATCAGCAGCCGCGTCACGCCCTGAAATTCTGTTTCCGGCAGCACGTTCAAGAACCGTGGCGCAGTCAAATCGGCGAGTGGAGAGACCGCGTCCGGGTGTCGCAACATACTCTTCGGCGTGAACACAACCAGCGGCTTGCGCCACGGACGCAGCGCCTGCCGGCGCAGCAAATGAAAATACTGCGCCGCGGTGGATGGTTGGCACACCTGGATATTGTCGCGCGCGACGATTTGCAAAAAGCGTTCCATGCGCGCGCTGGAATGTTCCGGCCCCTGCCCTTCATATCCATGCGGCAACAATAGGACCAGCCCGCTCAACAATCCCCACTTGTCTTCCGCGGAAGAGAGGAACTGGTCGATGACGATCTGCGCGCCGTTGGCGAAATCGCCAAACTGGGCTTCCCACATCACCAGCGCTTCCGGGTAATCGCGGCTGAAGCCGTATTCAAACCCCATCACTCCCGCCTCAGACAACATGGAGTTATAGACTTCAAACCGCGCTTGCCCGGACGCAAGAGGATTGGTCGTCAGACGATTCAGGGGCACAAATCTTGCCTCATTTTCGACATCAATCAACACACTGTGACGCTGATTGAAAGTGCCGCGCTGACTGTCCTGGCCACTGAGCCGCACAGGTATTCCCTGCGTCAGCAGCGAACCGAAGGCGACTGCTTCGGCCATGCTGTAGTCGAACGGGCGCTCTCCACGGCCCATTTCGGCGCGCTGCTCCAACAGCTTTTGAATTTTGGGGTGAATATGAAAGTCCGCCGGAAATGTCGTGAGCGCGTTGGCAATCGTAAGAATTTCCTCCGCGGAAATTCCTGTGTCCACTTCATATTTCGCGCGGTACGGACCACCTTGATAGGGCAACCAATATTCCGGAAGGTCCGCCAGCACGGCCTTCTTCTTCATCTGCCGCGCTTGCTTCAACTCTTCTTCAAACTTCAATTCGGCCTCATACACACGAGCGGCCGGATCCACGCCAATTTTCTTTGCAAAGATTTCATACAGCGGCGGATGGCCCTGAATTTTTGCGTATCGCAGAGGCTGCGTGATGGTCGGGTCATCCACTTCGCTATGTCCGTGGCGGCGATAGCCGATCAGGTCGATCACGACGTCAGTATGGAATTGATAGCGGTATTCGACGGCGAGCGATGCGACGCGGACCACCGCATCCACATCCTCCGCATTCACATGAAAGATGGGAATGGGCAAACGCCGCGCAATGTCGGAAGCAAAACGGGAAGAGTTGTACTCGTCCGGCTCCGCCGTAAAGCCGATCAGGTTGTTGGCGATGATCTGGAGGCTGCCGCCGACCGAGTAGCCTTCAAGCGAGCCGAGGTTCATGGTCTCGGCCAAGATTCCCTGCCCGGCGAACGCCGCGTCTCCATGGATGACCACCGGCAAGACGCGGTCGCGTCCCTCCACGCCATAGCGCATCTGCTTGGCATAGGCGCGGCCCATGGCGACGGGGTCGACCGCCTCCAGATGGCTGGGATTGGACACGAGATGCAATCCCAGTTCCTTGCCCTGGCGGGTGGTGAACGTGCCCGTAGCGCCCACGTGATACTTCACATCGCCGCTGCCCAGGCTGCTGCGCGGATCGGCATCTTCAAACTTGGAAAAGATGTCGGCGGCGGACTTGCCCAGCGTGTTGACCATGACATTCAGGCGGCCACGATGGCTCATAGCGATGACGGATTTTTCCGCGCCTCGTTCGGATGCACTGTTGAACACTGCATCCAGCAGCGGAACCAACGCGGTGACCCCTTCGAGAGAAAATCGTTTCGTTCCCAGGTACCGTTTCTGGATGACCCGCTCAAAGATGTCCGCCTCGACCAACAATTCGAGTGCGTGCTGCGAATCCAGAGCAGGTTGGGTTGTTTCCATGCGCCCGTGAATCCAGCGTCGCCGCTCAGGGTCGGCAATATGCATAAACTCCACGCCAACGGGCCCGCAATAGATGGCGCGGGCCTGGTAGACAAACTCTCCCGTCTGCGCCAGTTCCGGCAGCGATTGGGCGGGAAGATATTGTTGCAGCGGATCGAGCTGCGCCTGCAGATATCCCCAGCGCCGGAAAGCGTCAAAAACCTGCTCGCGGGATTGTGTATTGGATTGGGTCAGTGCGATGTACCCATCAAGGTCAATCTGCTTCCAGAGCATTTTCACCGTACATCGTGATGCGAATATCGTCCTGTCCCACCCTAGCTACGCGAGGGGCACCCATGACATTACGCCATCCGTGAAAACGCTCTACTTCAATTGTCGCAGAGGCAACAGGCCGCGGCAACGACGCGAGGCGCGCCAGTACGTTGCGAGAAGATTTCGCGATGGAGGAAATGAAAGAAGCGACGGCGGCAGACGATGCTGCGAGCGCTTATAACTTGGCGGGGACGTTTTTGCTTAGTTTTGTAGCCAGCGCCACCAGCTCGGAGGGAGGAATCGGCTTGGCGCGGAAGGTGATATCCAACGCTTTGTAGTCGGCTTCCGCCTCTGGCAGGCCGCTCAACACCATGACCGACAAACCAGCCCTGCGCTCCCAAAGACGCTCGACAAAATGGCAGCCGGACTCACCCGGCATAATGTGATCGGTGATTACAAGATTGATATCGCGGTTCTCATCGCTATCGAGAGCGTCAAAGGCGGCTTCAGCGGAATAGACTGTGCGTACCTCTAAACCAGCACGGTTGAGGATGGCTTTGCGCGTGATCGCTTGCACCGGGTTATCGTCGACTACGAGAATCACGGGGGGGCTTTCTTGAACTAAAGGGACTGATGTTGTTTTCTACCAAAAAGTTGTCTAGGTCAATAACTTATAGCAAATAAAAGATATCGAAGTAGATTACCTACGGGATACTACTTTCGACACCGGAGCTACTATATCGCAAGAAAACCCTTATTGGCCTTTCCCGGGAACACCCATATTGGCACGCCGCATTGCCCGCGCGACTGCGGACGTAATCCATCGACGAGGCAGCAACGTCAGGACCACAACCAGCCACCGGTTCGATGCTCCCGTGACGATCGAGGATTTTTTGCGATCGAAGGCACGCAAGGATTCTCGCACCACTTCGGCGGACGTCTGCATGCGCGAAGGATCGCTGAATGGGCCCTTGCCCGCCACCTGAAAAAAGTTTGTTTCCGTCGACCCTGGGTTGACGACCATGACATGCACGCCGTGTTGCCGGGCCTCCTCAAACAGGGCCTGCGAAAAACTGAGCACGAACGCCTTGGTCGCCGCATATAAGGCTGAATACGGAAGAGGAGAAAACCCGGCAACGGAAGCAATGTCGATGACGGCGCCGCGCTGGCGCTGCATCATCGGCTGCAGGTAGAGATGCGCCAACTCGACCAGCGCGACAATGTTCAGGTCGATCATCCGGCGCACGCGGTTGAGATCGAGCAACGCGAATTCTCCTAAAGCGCCAACTCCGGCGTTATTGATCAACAGATCGACATCCAGATTGGCGGCCCGAGTCCGCTGAAATAGATCGGCGGGCGCGCCCGGCGCAGTCAGGTCCAATGGAATCGCCACGACATCGATGCCCATGTGCGCGGACATCAACTCGCCGCGGACCTTCTCCAGCCGGTCCTGCGAACGCGCGACCAGGACCAGAGACCACCCGCGCGCTGCCAGTTGTCGGGCAAACTCTTCGCCAATTCCAGAGCTTGCGCCAGTGATCAGGGCATATCCCTGCGGTGGAACCATAATGTTTTTTCTCCTTGGGTCGAGTGAGATACGGGTGCCCCAGGCTCGTTCACCCGCCGTACGACTAGGAAATCAAGCGGGCCAGCAGGAAGGCCCCGACGCCGAAAAAAAACAGCACGCGATAGCGAATTCCGTGGGCGCGGTTGACTTCCGGCAACAGATCGGTGCCCGCCACATACAAGGCTACGCCCGCGGAAAGCGGCAGGCCAACTCCCGCCAGCGATGGCAGAAAATGGATGGCGGCGACTCCGGCAACGGTGGCCGCGCCTAATAGGCAGGCCGCGGAAAAGGCGATGCGCGCGCTGCGACCGCTGGCCAGCATCACGCTGCCCACGGTGAAACCTTCGGGCAATTTATGCAGCACCATGCCGGTAAAGATGAGCCAGCCGAGCGCGCTGGAAAATGCGAACCCGCTGGCGATGGCAATGCCATCGAAAAATGTATGCGCCGCCAGGCCGAAGGTCACGGAGTAGGCGGTGGAGCGGTGAAGGAATTCTTCCGAGTGCGTTTCCTCTCCGAAATGAAAGTGCGCGACCA
>JAJYVR010000221.1 GCA_021791935.1 Acidobacteriota bacterium | reverse complement strand
TCCGACGCCGCTGAAATGTCCCGGTTGGAGGTTGGATTTTGCTTCGGGGTCATGTTCCTCATCTTAGCCTGTCGCACGCCCGATAGTAGATTGCCGCTTCCCTGCGTATACTGCGGCTGCGTGTCTGTTTTCGCTTCCATTCCCGTTTGCGCGTCGATCGCGGCGGCCGCCGTCGTTGGCCTGCCGCTTGGCAGCTTTCTGAATGTCTGCACCGGTCGCCTTCCCGCCCATCGGTCGATCGTGACGCCCGCTTCGCATTGCCTCCACTGTGGCACGCCGATCCGCGCGCGCGACAATGTCCCGGTCGTCAGTTGGCTGTGGCTGCGAGGCCGTTGTCGTGCCTGCAAAGCACGTATTTCGCTGCAATATCCTCTGGTGGAACTTGGTACGGCTGCGCTGTTTATTGCCTGTCTTCTACACGCCGGCGCGACCTGGCAAACATTGGTCGATGCAGTCGCCTGTTTCCTTCTGCTCGGTCTTGCGGTCATGGATTGGCAAACCATGCTGTTGCCCGACGCCTTTACCTTGACCGGCATCGGGGCCGCCTTTTTGTTGAAAGTTTTTGCTCCTGGGAATCGATTTCGCTTGCGGGTTGCAATCCAAACGCTGGAAGCTGCGGCCATAGCTGCAGCTCTACTGCTGCTGGTTTGGGTGCTCTATCGCGTCGTGCGCCGCCGTCAGGGGATGGGATTGGGCGACGTGAAACTGCTGGCAATGATCGCCGCCTTCATGGGCCTGCCCGTTGCCCTGTTCGCCTACTTTATCGGAGTTTTGGCGGCCGCATTGTTTGCCATCGTGCTGCTGGCGCAACGAAAAGTTCGCGGTTCCGATCGCATTCCTTTTGGCAGCTTTCTTGCCGCCGCCGGAATCCTTGCCATTTTTCTTGGAAAGTCCGCGATTGCGTGGTACCTATCGATGTTTCACTAAAGCGGATTTACAGCTTGTACAGTCATTTGGGGTCGAGAGTCATTCTGAACGGAGGTTGCACGGCAACCGAAGTGAAGAATCCAGAGGCTATCCGCATCGCAAACGCTGCCATTACTCTCTGGATTCTTCGCTGCGCTCAGAATGACCCCTCTCATTTTGATTGCAGTATCTGTAAGTCCGCTATAATTCATCGGTTGTGCATGCATTTTTCCGGGTGGGCCAGCATCTTCTCGGCCCTCCTTGCATACTTTCCTTGCGGATTGGTGGTTGCGTAGCTCTTGAAATGCGCCATCGCCTCGCCGGTTTCATTCTCCTTGCAAAGTGCATCGGCAAGGCCGTACAACGCGGTATCGTTGGTCGGATCGAACTGCAGCGCATCCCGATAGCGCAAATATCCGCCGCGATAATTTCCATTCTTCATGTACAGATCGGCGGAATTCAGGTCGTCGTCGACTCGTCCTTCCGGGTTTTGATCCCGTGTAAAGGAATCCAACTTGGGATGCGTCCCCAAATTGCCCTCTCCCACATCCGGGGCCGGCAAATGTGCGTCGCTCGAACTGTACCCGCCTTTGGAAGAGGAGGTCGAACCGGGCTGCGGAATTCCAGACCCCTGGGAATTTCCCGTTCCTGCAGCGCCGTCTTCGTTATCGTCTCCCTTCGCCGCCGCCTTCGATTGCGCCTCGGGAAAAGGATTGTCCTGTGCCGGTGAGGACTGCCCAGGTTTCCGGTTCGGACTGCCGGCGGCAGGCGGCGACGCTCCTCGATTGGGAGAAGAATTGTTTTGAAGCGGCTGCGAGGACTGCGGAACGTCCTGCTGCGAATCCCCTTTCGCTGCGGCCTCCGACTGCGCCATGGGAAACGGATTGCTGGCAGACGGATCGGTGTCGGGCGTAGATTTGGATCCGGACTTCGAGGAACTTTGCGACTTCGCCGTCTTGGTCTGCGTGGACGACGAGGACTGAGACGACGGCTTCTGGGCATTTGCCGACGGAGCATCGGGCGGCGAACTCTGGGTGCTTTGTTGCGCCCATGCGAGCGCGCTTCCAAACAGCAGCGCAGCGACCAACCTGAGAACCCTACGGCGTGACCCTTTGAAACACTCCATACCTACTATTCTGGACGTTTTTCTGTCCGTTTGGATAGGCGAATCGGCCCAATCTAAAAAAAATTTGCGGTGTCGCGACTGCTATACTCTTGGTTCTGCTTCCAACATACGTATGGGTCTGATCGTTCGCTCCTCCGCAATCCACGCCGCCGGCTGCTACACCACCACGCCTATCGCGAAAGGCACTCGCATCGTGGAATATACGGGTCCGCTGATCGATAAAGAAGAGGCCGACCGCCGATATCAGGACAAGCCGATCACCTATCTGTTCGGCATTGGCGACGGGTCTAAGGTCATCGATGGCCATGGCATCGCCATGTTCATCAATCATTCCTGCGATGCGAACTGCGAGACCGAGGAAATCGACGGCCGTGTGTGGATCATGGCCATCCGCGACATCGCCGCAGGCGAGGAACTATGCTACGACTATTGCCTGCACGACGGCGACGACGAAGACGCCCCATGTAACTGCGGCGCGAAGAAGTGTCGCGGCTCCATGTATTCCGCCGAAGAACTGAGACGCCGCAAGCGATTGGCGTTAAGACGGGCGAAGGAACAAGCAGCGGCCAAAAAGAAGAAACGAGTGCCGTCTGGCTCGTCGGCGGGGAATGCCGCGCAACCTGCGAAAACATCGGGAAGAAAGCCGTCGAAGGAGAAGACTTCGCAATCTTTCCAGAGACGAAAACCCTCCGGTACCGGCAAGACCGCCAAAAAGGCCCGCCTTAAGCAATCCCCGCGGCGCGGCAACATGCGAAAAACGCGCATAGCTGAATCGAAGGAATCCTTCGTCTCGGGCAACGCGGCGGCTGCATCCTGACGGTCCGCGCAGGCGCTACAATCGTAAGACAGGTCGACAGGCCACGCACACCGAAACACTTCTATCGACGACCCTATGGCTTATCAGGTTTTAGCGCGCAAATACCGTCCCCAGCGCTTCGCGGACGTCATCGGACAAGACCACGTGACGCAGACGCTGTTGAACGCCCTGGCGCAGGACAGGATCGCACACGGCTACATTTTCAGCGGACATCGCGGCATCGGCAAAACCACCATCGCTCGCATCCTTGCCATGGCCCTGCAATGCCGGACGCCGCAGGCCACGGCGGAGCGCCCGACGCCAGAACCCTGCGGAGTTTGCGATGCCTGCATGGAAATTCGCGCCGGCAACGCAATGGACGTCATCGAAATCGACGCCGCCACCAATCGCGGCATCGACGAAATTCGCGAACTGCGCGAAGGCGCCCGCTATAGCCCGGCACGCGACCGATACAAAATCTACATTCTCGACGAAGCCCACCAGATCACGGATGCCGCCTTCAATGCGCTGCTAAAAACGCTGGAGGAGCCGCCGGCGCACGTGATCTTCATGATGGCAACCACGCAGCCGGAGGACATCCCGCAAACCATCCGTTCGCGCAGCCAGCACTTCAGCTTTCATGCGGTGAAGTTTCAAGAGATTGTCACGCAACTGCGCAGCATCGCGGAAAAGGAATCTGTTGCCGTCGACGAAGCTGCGTTATCGCTGTTGGCGGAGGCCGGAGACGGCTCCATGCGCGACGCGCTGTCCATCATGGACCAGGCTATTGCCAGCGCTCCGCTGGTCAATGGCGCGCACGCCCTGGGAGCGTCCCAGATCCGCTCCCTGATGGGGACCGTTTCGAATCAGGCGTTCGAGAACATGATGGAAGCGGTGAAGGAACAGAACGCCGCTTCCATGCTGGAACAGGCGGCGCAACTGCTCGACGCAGGAAACAGTCCGCAGCAAATTGCGCGGCAAATGGTGCGCTTCCTACGCAATTGCCTGATGGCGCGGCTGGCAGGAACGAATTCCGATCTGCTGCAGGTTTCCGACGAAGAGAGGGCCCGCGCCGAAAGGGTCGCGGCGGTATTTTCTGAAGAAGACCTGACGCGTTTTTTGAACTCCATGTTGCGCACCTTCGACGATCTCGGCTATCGGCAGGAGCAGCGCTTCCATCTTGAACTTGGCTTGCTCAAGTTGGTCCACATGCAACGCCTGCTGCCTCTGGAGGATTTGTTCCGCCAGCTTTCGCTTCCGTCGGGAGCGGCTGGAGGCTCGGCCAATCCCACGCCGCGATTGACGGGAACCAGCGCCGCGCCGAAACAGATGGAGTCTTCCCTGCCACGACCCAACGCGTCCCCTGCGACAGCGACCTCTGTCGCCCGTTCGTCCGCGCGTGAGGAGTTCAAGCCACAGGTTCCGTCGCTGAACGAAACCGCTGCACCCGTAATTGCCGACAGCCATCCGCTCCAGGGAATGTTTACCAGCTCTCCGGGCTCAGCGTCTGTCGCCGCCTCCAGATCTGCGCCCGTACCGGCAATTCTCACTCCGCAGCCGACACCGGCCTTATCTCCCGGACAGGAGAAAGCGCCCGCCACGACGCCAGAGGCAAAGCCGACGACGCCAGCCGCGGTTGCTGCTCCTGCAATTTCTCCGGCGATCGCTCAGGCCGAACCGTCTCCAGTGGAAGCCGACAGCTCCTCCGTTGAAACATTGCCTTCAGCAGGTCAACCCGAGCCCCTACAGGCGACCTCCGGGCCCGATGTAGAATCCTTGCGCAGTGCGATGGGCCAGGCGTTGATCCAGGGAGGACATGAAACCGCCGGGTACTTGCTCGAAGCCGGAAACTGCGAGTGGATTGGCAACGAATTGCGGGTTCGCGTCGGCGCCTCCAAAACGCTGTTTGAGATGACGTATCCGTCACAGGCACAACAGATTGTGCGGGAGGCCTTTCGGCAAGTCGCCGGCCCAGGCCGCACGGTACGGTTGGAACCCGGCGACCCGGCACCGGCCAACGGGAAAAATATCAGGGCGAAAGCAGTGCCTGCTCCAGCAACCGATGGCGAAACGCGCCCCCAGGACCATCCCCTGATTCGCCACGCACTGCAACTTTTTTCCGCGGAGATACGCAGCGTTGTTTCTCTACGCGATCCGCAAGCGCCGAAAACTTAACTGGAAAGGGCTCCCGATGGACATGGACAAAATCAAGGAAATGATGGGCCAGGCACAGCAGATGCAGCAGCAGATGGAACAGACCATGGCCCAGATCCAGGTGGAAGGCTCGGCTGGCGGCGGCGCGATTACGGTGCGGATGAATGGAAAAAAACAGGTGCTCGAAGTGCACGTCGACCCATCGGTGACTGCGGTCGGGACCGGCCCTGGAGACAATACCGCCGACTTGGAGATGTTGCAGGACTTGATTGCCGCAGCGGTCAACGATGCCGGACG
>JAJYVR010000012.1 GCA_021791935.1 Acidobacteriota bacterium | reverse complement strand
CACGACTGTATCGCCCGGATAGGCGTATTTGTTGCCGAATTCGTCGGTAAACAGGGTCCCTCCCGCCGTTTGCTTGCTGACGACGGAGCCGTCCGCGCGGATGACAAATTCGTGGCGCTTGTCGGCGTTGCGTGTGGTCCCGCCCGCGACCTTCAGATAATCCTGCACATGTTCCCCGCGCCGATAGAGGAAGGAGTTCTGGTCGTAGACGGCCCCCACCACATTTACGGTGGCGGGAACCGCAGGAACGATGAACTGATCGCCATCTTCCAGCGGCAGATTCGGCAGCGCGTCCAAGCCGCGGCTATAGGGAGTCAGGCCCAGAACAATGCGCCCGGTCGCGCGCATTTTCCGCAGGGTTGTGACCAGTTCCCTCTGGCTTTGTACGCTTGTTCCCAACGCCGTCGCCGCTGTGGGGTTGACGATCGAGCCAGCCGTGTTCGCCGATGCGATCTGAATGTCCCGCTCCAGCGAATCGACATATTCATCCAGCCTTGCCTGCTGCAGGCGCTGTGTCGACTCCCGCAAAAACTCCGAGCCGTAGAGGTACGCTTTCGGGGTCAGTCCTCCCGCGCGCTCCACCACATCTCGCAGCGTTTCCCCAGGCCCGACACTATAAATTCCGGCATGGACCACCTCTCCCTGCAGGCTGACATATTTCACCTGTTGCGCCTGCGGCACCTGAATGTCCGCAGTGGAAAATACGGTGACAATGTCGCCCGGCTGCAGTTCCAGGTTCTGGGATGGGTCCTTGTCCAGCACCGCCTGTCCCAGACTGAAGGGAATCAGAGAAGTTGCCAGAGTATGGGGGTCTGTCCGTTCAATGACGGCATAGCTCCAGTCGATGCTGGGGGCCGTGCGGAGAAGCTCATTCTTGATCGGAAACTGTCCCTGCGAAAAACGGTCGCCGGGAGGAAAATAACGCAGCACAGGAGTCGAATTTGTCCGCGAGCGTGCCTGGTTAAGGGTATTGTTCTGCTGCCCCACATTGGATCCAAGCGCTTGCATTCCTTCCCCAGTAGCGGAAGAAGTCTGTTGCTGCTGCTCCCCACGCTGTGTGCCCGCCAACGAGATACCGGTCGTGTAGGTATTGCCATTTTGCCGTTGTCCGGACGATTGTGCCTGCGTCGTTGGTTGGAACGGACTGGGCAGATTGGCGCGATATGCCGAGAACAGCGGCGTATATTCCGGAGCGGGGAGACCAAGCGCGATTCTTCGCTGCCAGTATCCGCGCGTTTCCAGCGCATCCTTGTCCGGAATCAGGTCCAGTATCCGCATCCCTGGAGTCCAGCGATATCGCCCTGGATTGGCGACATTGCCCCGCAAAATCACTGTCCTGTCAAACTGCTGCACCATAGAGGGGATCCGCAGAATGTCCCCGTCGCGCAGCGGCGTCTCCATTCCCGCCGTGTCCAGCGCAAGTTGGACCGTCTGGCGCGCCCCGTTCCGGTCGGTGCGGTCCAGTTGCGCGTCTTGCCTGGACGCCATGGTGGCCAGGCCGCCGGCCAATGCAATCGCCTGCCCTGCCGTTTCCGTTCCCTTCAATTCATAGATCGCCGGCACATGGACGCTGCCGGCAATTGCCACTTCCGGCCCCACCGCGGGAATGTAGATGACATCCCCAGGCAACAGCGGCGCATCGTGCGATTTGTCGCCATCGATCAAAAGGTCGTAGAGATCGAACGTCGTCACAACCTTCCCGTCGCGCCTAAGTTCAATCCTGCGCATCGTCCCTTGTTCGGAGGGGCCGCCGGAAGTAAACAAGGCGTTCACCAGTGTGCTCAGGGAACTGACCGTATAGCTCCCCGGCTGCCGCGCATTGCCGACGACGTAAATCTGGATGGAACGCAACTGACCCATGTTGACGCTCAGGTCGAAGTTGCGAAAGACGCGTCCAAGCTGCGTCTTCAAATAGTCGTTGAGCTGCTGGAAGTGCAGGCCCGCGACCTCGACGTTGCCGACCTGGGGGATGTATATATTTCCCGATCGATCGACCGTCGCATGGACATTGAAGTTGACCTGACCCCACACGCGAAGCAAAAGCTCGTCGCCTGGACCGACGACGTAGTCTGAGGTGACCGGAGTGCGATCGATGGGCGCGAACTGGGCCGCATTGCTGGAAAACAGGTTCGCGCCGAAGATAGGCAACACCGCCCCAACCGAGCCCGCGACCACCCGCTGAAATTCCGTGAGCGGTTGGTTCTGCTGCAAGCCTGCGTACGGGCTGTATGGCTGGTTCGCATTTGGGAGCCGGTCCATGTAGGTGGGAACATTTTGACGGATCCCGTTTCCACCCATGGCGGAAGGCTGCGGCGGCTGGCTTCCGGCGCCGTACGTACTCTGTCCCGTGGCGTATGGGTTGGGATTTGTGCCCGCGCACTGCGGCGAGGAGGCGTTCGCCGGATTGGAACAGTCGGTCGTTTGCGAAGTCGAGCTTCCACCCATAAACTGGGCGCTCGCCGTCATCGATCCCGCACACAACAGCGCTGCAACCAGGGAGAGTATTCTGCGTAGCATTTTCTTCAGGTGACTCTAGTGTAAACGGTGGGCCAGCCCAAACCGTTCACGGAGTTGAAAAACAGGGGTCGTCTGTGCTGCAAACATGTGGATGCAACGGCTATCGAGCACTCGTGGAGCTTCCCAATATCTGCTACTTGACGATACACGATCGAGTGTCGATTGTGTCCAACATTTCCGCGATGCCGCCTCCGGCCTGGATTTGGATTGGCAAAAGGGCCGCTGCGGCGGCCGCGCCATGCACAGACTTTCGTTCAGGCCTCGTCTCGGCACATCGCAGTAAAATCGGGAAATGGTCGAATGCTTTATCCTGACCCGCGGAAGACCCCATGTGAATCGCCTGCGCTGGACCGTGCTGAAAAACGCGACCGCAAACATCGCGCGCTGCGCCGCAGGAGCGGCGCGCGATCTGGTCCGGTCGCATGGGAATCGAAGGCCGCGTGTCCTCTTGCAGCACCACCGGTTTCTCGTTGGATCGCCGCCGCGCAACAACTCCTCCAACTGCCAGCGGTCCCGTGCCGAAAGCTCGATCTGAAACCTTACGCCTTTGCCCATGACTCAGCTATTCAGCCAGACCTGGCCCGCGCCAAGCATCTACAATGGTTACCTATACATACGGCCGTAGTGCTAGACATGTTGTGTTCTACGGAGACCTTTTCGCCGCGGATCTCGACCCTGGCGTGACATTCCGGCGTACAATCGAGTAAAAGGGGTCGAATTGCCCCATTTCCGTGCGTGTACACCGCGGCACAAGGTGCGAGGTAGTGTTTCGAATGACGAAGGTTGGTGTCGCCGAAGGGAATCCCCTTTCTCTGTGGAGATGGCAAAAGGCCGCTGCGCTGGTGGCGGCGGTTGCATGTTGCGCCGCCGCAGTCGCGCAAAGCAGTTCCGCTCCCCAGACAACGCGCCCGAGTACGCCCGCGAGAATCAACGTCCCAGCTTCCACGACAGCGGGAAACACTGTGGCGCAAGGTACTGCCCGGACATCGCCGGAGATGGCGGGTACGACCGGCAAACGGGCCCAATCCTACTACCATTTCGCGCTTGGCCATTTGTATGAGGAAGCGGCCGAACAGAACGGTCGGCCCGAGCTGGCGGTGCAGGCGATTGAGCAGTACAAGCTGGCCATCACGCACGATCCCGATTCGGTGTTTTTGCAGAACACTCTGGCCGACACCTATTTCAAGCTGGGACGCATCCGCGAGGCCATTGAAACCGCGCAACGGGTGCTGAAGACCCACCCGGACAATCTGCAGGCCCACAAGCTGCTGGGTCGCGTCTATTTGCGTTCGCTGGGCGACACCGAAAATGGCCAGCAACCCGGTCCGATGCTGGACCTCGCCATTCAGGAATTTCAAAAGATTGTTCAGATCGAGCCCAATCAGGTGGAAGATCGTCTGCTGCTGGGGCAGCTATTCACGCTGAAGCACGATGCAGCGGACGCCAAAGCGCAGTTTGAGCAGGCCCGACGGATCGACCCCAATTCCGAAGACGTGGTGTTGAACCTGGCACGGCTGTATGGGGAGCAGAACAATCTGCCGGGGGCCATCGGCGTGCTTGAAAGCGTCCCCCCGGACGACCGTACTTTCAAAATCGATCTGGCGCTGGCCGCTGCGTACGATCAGTCCGCGAACTCGAAAGCTGCCATCGCAGCCTACCAGGCCGCGCTGAATTTGCAGCCGGACAACCTGGATGCGCAACGCGGTTTGGCGGAAGATATGTTGGCCAACGACCACCCCGGTGCCGCCCTGAAGATCTTTCAGGGGGTCGCCGCCCAGGACCCGGAGGATGTGCGCTCTTTCCTGAGGATCGCGGAACTGGAACGTACGCAGGGGCATTTGAAGCAAGCCGAAGCTGCATTGGACCACGCCAAGGCGCTCAATCCAGATTCGCCCGAAGTGCGCTACAACCAGGCCTTGATCGCCGAAGCGCAGGGCCATCTGGACCAGGCGGCGGAGCTGCTGCAGCAACTGGCGGACAGCACGAAACATGTCAGCGAGAAGTACACAGCGGACGAGAAAAACAACCGCGCCATCTTTCTCGACCGCCTGGCCACCGTGTATCGCAACCAAAGCAAAACGCAAGAGGCCATTGCCGTCTACAAGGAAATGATTGCCTTGGGTGGCGACGCCGCCGAACGCGGGTATCAGGGCGAAGTGGACGCCTATCGCGATGCCAAGATGCTGCCCGAGGCAACAACCGCCGCACAGCAGGCCGTGCAGGCACTGCCGAAAAGTGTCGATCTGCAATTGACGCTTGCCGGACAACTGGCAGACACGGGTAAGGCGAAGGAAGGGGTCGCGCTGGCCAAAGCGCAATTGAATGGGACCAAGCAGGACCGCGTCGTATGGTTGACGCTGGCGCAGATTTTTACCCGCTTGCATAAATGGAAAGATGCTGGGTCGGCCATCGATCAGGCGCAAAAGCTCAGCAATACAAAACAAGAGACGAGCTTGATCTACTTCCTACGCGGAGCGCTGCAGGAAAGGCAAAAGCACATCGATGCCGCCGAACAGGAATTCCGCCAGTCGCTGGCACTGGACCCCAACAACGCGCTGGCGTTGAATTATCTGGGCTACATGCTGGCCGACCACGATCAAAAATTGAATGAAGCGCTGCAACTGGTGCAGCGCGCGGTCAAACTGGACCCGGAAAATGGCGCCTACCTCGATTCTCTGGGGTGGGTGCACTACAAGCTGGGGCAATATGAGCTGGCCCAGGAGTCGCTGCAAAAGGCGATCGCCTTGATTCCGAAAGACCCGACGGTCCACGACCACCTGGGCGAGGTATACGCGTCGACCGGCCACCTGCAGCAGGCAGTCGCGCAATGGGAAAGCTCGCTGGCGAACTATGCCGATTCCGCCCCAGCGGACGCGGAACCGGCGGACGTGAACAAAGTTCGCAAGCGGCTGGACAAAGCCAAGGTCAAGCTGGCGAAGGAAGACGCGCACGCCACCGTTCCGATCCGTCACTAGAACTTTCAATCTCTCATGCAGGCAACTTCGCTCAGCCACTGCGCAGCGATCGGCGATGCGACCGATCCCATGACGTCGCGAGAGCATACGGAAAAGCCGCATGCGTACCGCTCCGCCTTTCAGCGCGACCGCGATCGCGTGATTCACGCGCGGGCGTTTCGGAGGCTGGCCGGCAAAACTCAGGTGTTCACTCACCGCGACTCCGACCACTTCCGCAGCCGCTTGACCCATACCATTGAAGTTACCCAGATCGCCCGCACCGCAGCGGCGGCGCTGGACTTGAATGAAGAACTCGTCGAAACGCTGGCGCTGGTCCATGACATTGGGCATCCGCCGTTTGGCCATGCCGGCGAGCAGGCTCTGGACCGTCAACTGCAAGCGTACGGCCTGCGCTTCGACCATAATTTGCATGCCTTGCGCATCGTGGAATATTTTGAGCAGCGTTACGCCGGCTTTCGCGGACTCAATCTGACATTGGCGGTGCGCGAAGGCATCGTCAAGCATTCGCGCGATTATTCACTGACCGAACATCCGGAATTGCAGCCGTACTTTCTGGACGAATTGCCGCCCCTGGAAGCGCAATTGATCGACCTGGCCGATGAAATCGCCTATCTGACCGCGGACATGGACGATGGCGTGGAGGCGGAAATTCTCTCTGTGGACGATCTGCGCCGCAATGTCGCATTGTTGGAGGAGTTTTATCGAAAGATGGAACTTCGCTATCCGACTGCCGCGTCGAAACTGCTGTTCCATGAGGCGCTGAAGCGGATGTTGAACGCGCTGGTCAACGACCTGGTGGTCAACACTCATCACCGCGTCACAACAGGCGGGATTCGATCGCTTGCCGCAGTGCGTCACGCGGGCCATCGACTGGTCGCGTTTTCCGACGAGATGGAAAGCCGCCGCCACGAAGCCAAACAGTATCTTCTGCAGGAGCTGTATCACGCGAGGTACCTGGAACGAGACCATGCCCTGGCGGAAGAAATTATCGCGGGACTGTTTCAATACTGGATGCGGAACCCGCTCGAATTGCCCGCCAGCCACGAAACACAGATCGCCAGCGAAGGCGCTCCGCGCGTGGTGGCCGACTACATTGCCGGGATGACCGACCAGTTCATTGCAGACCAGTGGCGCCATGTGCAGGCGTCGCAGAAAAAATAGCGTCTGGTGGATCGCTTCAATCCGACACGGTCCGCGCGCTGTCAATCCATGCGGTGTAGATCATGTCGCGCAGCATCGTCGCGCCCGCCGCCAGCCGCTCCGCGGTAAAGCTGCGCGATGCCGCCGATCCATGGCCGGCGAACCCGCCCTGCTTGTCGAACCGATAGACCTGCGCGACCTGCGAGTGTGTGGTCCGCAAGTAGAGCAGAAAATCCTGAAATGGCGCATCGAGAGCGCGTGCCGTCGGAATCAACGGGGCAACATCCCGCGCGTGAAGGTTGTCATGCACAAATTCTGTTTCAAACCGGCTGTGGATGCCATGGTCGCGCGTGAAGCGTTCCGGATTTTTCGATTCCACCCAGCCGTTGTAGTTGATCGTCGTGTGCAAGGGTTGCGAGCCGTCCGCAACATAATGGCCGAGACATCCGATGTCGTACAGGACCGCCTGCTTTGCGCCGTAGGTGTCCCGATGCGCGTCGCGTCGCGTTCGATAGTCGCGCATGTCCACTTCAAGCCGCTCAAAGTCTTCCTCCGCCTGCCAGGGCAGGAGTCCTACCTTTTGCGGAGCGAGCTGGTCGGCCAGGTCCGGATGCAGGCGGCCAGCCGCATTCAACTCATCGAGAAAATCGTAACGCTCGGTGGGCAAGCCACCGGGAGCCGCCTCGTCCGCCAGTTCCAGATCAATAAAATGTTCGGGAGCGCTGGCAGAACTCAGCTCCGGCTCCGCCGACGAACGCCAGCGGTCTGGCTCCGGGCCCAGATATTCGATTTCATCCAGCGCCTGCGGCGTGCGCAGGAATGCCGGCATGTTCGCGGGCAGCGTCTGCATCGCCACCCGATTGATAATTCTGTGGCCATCGCGTCCCCAACCAAAAGAAGGCGGTGCGGCAAAACATAGAAAGAATGCCAGGACGAGGATGCACACGGCAGATGGCAGACCTGGCCCGGAGTTCATAAGAGCGCGGCCGGAGAAGCGTTGCCACCAGGCGTCAAATTGCGCCAGAGACCGTTCGCATTGCAGCTTATGGCGCTCGCGCTTGTCGCGGACCTTGCGTCGCAGCTCGTCTTCCAGCGGCTCCAATAAGTCGAACGTGATATTGGCGGGCTGGAAGCGCGCGGGATCTGCGTGAGTAATGTAATGCACCAGCGATCCCAGGCCAGTCGCTCTCGGGATTGGCTCCGGCTGCCGGCCACGCGCCAGCGCCGCCGCATACAGTCCGGCCAGCATTCCCGTCGCGATCGATTCCGTGTAGCCTTCGACGCCGGAGATTTGGCCCGCGAAAAGGACCTTCGGGTGGCCGCGCAGTTGCAGCGTTTCGGTCAGCAATCTCGGCGCATTGATGTAGGTGTTGCGATGGATTTGGCCATAGCGCAGGAATTTTGCATTCTCCAGGCCGGGAATCAGCCGGAATATCCGCGCCTGTTCGCTGTACTTTAAATGATTCTGGAATCCAACCAAATTGTACGAATCCGCCCGCAGATTCTCGCACCGCAACTGCACCACCGCCCACGGCGTTTTTCCGGTTCGCGGATCGCGCAGGCCCACCGGCTTCATGGGGCCGAAGCGCGGCGTATCGCGGCCACGCCGGGCCAGTTCTTCAATCGGCAGGCAGCCTTCAAAATACGTCAGCCTCTCCCACTCTTTTTCCTGTACGGATTCCGCGGCGATCAGGGCATCGTAAAAACGGTCGTACTCTTCCGGCGTCATGGGACAGTTGATATAGTCCGCCGTGCCCTTGTCCCAGCGCGCCGCCATGTAGACGCGGTCCATGTCGATCGACTCCGCATCGACGATAGGGCTGATGGAATCGTAAAACGCAAGGTGCTCGCTGCCGGTCAGTCGAGCGATGGCATCGGACAGCGCAGGAGAAGTCAATGGCCCGGAAGCGACCACGGTCCATCCGTCAGCAGGATCGAGTGAGGTCACTTCTTCCCGATGCACGGTGATGCGCGGCTCGGCTGCAATCGCTTCCGCAACCAACCGCGAAAACTCTACGCGGTCCACGGCCAGCGCATGGCCGGCGGGCACGGCAGAGGCGTCCGCGGCACGCAACAGAATCGATCCTGCGCGGCGCATCTCCTGCTTCAGCAGCCACGGCGCCGTGTTCTCGCTCTCCGACTTCAGAGAATTTGAGCAAACCAACTCGGCGAAGTCCGCCGTCTGGTGGGCTTCTGTCGAGCGTACAGGCCGCATCTCGTACAAATCGACGCAGCACCCTCGCCGCGCCGCCTGCAACGCCGCCTCGGGTCCAGCCAGCCCTGCGCCAAGGACGCGAATGCGTGGAATGGGGTTTGTCATCAAGAGAAAACTTCGAACATCCTCCATGGTAACGGCTGGAGAGTGCCGGGCGCTCAGAAAGACCCGCGCGCCGCGATTTGAGATGCGACGAAGAGTAAGGTAATAGAGAGATTCGACGCGAGTGACACTGAAAAACCTGGGTGCCCCAGGTCTCGATTTTGAGACCTGGGATTCTAGACCAACGAAAAATCTATCTACCCATGATGCTGCTCTACAGTCTGGCCCTGGCGGCCGCCATTGTTCTCGCCTCACCGTATTGGCTTCTCCGTATGGTGTGGAGCGGACGCTACCGTCACGGCCTGGGTCAGCGGCTGGGCTTGATTTCCGCCGACCTCCGTGCATTTGTCGGACAGCGATCGACGATCTGGGTCCACGCAGTTTCCGTTGGAGAAGTCATCGCGGCGAGCCGTCTCATCGAAATGTTGCAGGGTCTCGATCCGGAGTTGCCGGTAGTGATCTCAACGACCACGAGAACAGGTCAACGACTGGCGCAAGACCGCTTCGACAGCTCCCAGCGCCGCTCCGACCAATCAGGATCTGCGTCGACGCGCATTTTCTACTACCCGCTGGATTTTGCGTGGATCGTGCGTCGATACCTGAAAGCGCTCAAGCCCCGCGTCCTGATCCTGGTGGAGAGCGAGTTGTGGCCGCGCATGCTGGTGGAAGCGAGGCAAGCCGGCATTCCCGTCATTGTGGTCAATGGTCGCATCTCCAATCGATCCCGGCCTCGGTATCGCGCCCTGCGCGCGCTGTGGACGCCGCTGCTGCGCAGGTTGACGCTGGTACTGGCGCAAAGCGAGGAAGATCGACGTCGCTTCGTCGATATCGGCGTGCCCGCGGAGAAAGTTCGCACTGCCGGCAATCTGAAGTACGATGTGCGGTCTGCGGTTGAATTGCCGATCACGCGCGAACTGCGCGCGCATCTTCCTCAACCGGGCAAGGCGATCGTCGCCGGCAGCACTCTCGAGGGCGAGGAGAGATTTCTTCTCGACGCATTTCGCGATTTGCTTCCCGACATTCCTCAACTCACGATGATCCTCGCGCCCCGTCATCCAGAGCGCTTTCGCTCCGTCGAGAAATCGATCGCCGATGCGGGTCTTCCACTGGTTCGCCGATCTGACTGGATGTTGCGCCCGCAATCAATTCCGCCAGGAAGTATATTTCTCCTCGACACTGTCGGGGAGTTGGCGTCTGTCTATTCGCTCGCGTCTGTCGCCTTTGTTGGCGGAAGCCTGGTGCCGGCTGGCGGGCACAATCCGCTGGAACCGGCGCAGTTCGCGGTGCCCATTGTGATGGGTCCTTATACTGAGAATTTTCGCGGCATGGTCGCGGCCTTGCTGGAACAGGAGGCCATTCGCGTGACGCCGCCGGAACGGCTTTGCCACACGCTGCGGGAACTGCTGACCTCTCCGGAAGCGAAGCCGATGGGCAGTCGGGCTCGCCGAGTGTTTGAGGAGCAGGCGGGCGCTTCTGAAACATGCTTCGCTGCCATCCGGAAAATTCTCATCGAGTCCTCGCCTGCAACAAAAGAGGCTGCCCAACGATGAACCGCCCGACAGACGATCCGCAACCCAGCGCCGCATCGATTCTGCTATGGTCATTCACGGTGCCCTACGGGATTGCAGCGACCTTCAAAAACTTCGCCTACGACCGTCATTGGCTGCGACCGCAAAAACTATCCTGGCCGGTCGTCAGCGTCGGCAATCTTTCCGTCGGAGGCACTGGGAAGACTCCCCTGGTTTTGCTGCTGGCAGATCGCTTGTCGCAGCGCGGCTGGACCGTCGATGTGCTGAGCCGCGGCTATGGGCGCAGCAGCAAGAGGACAGCGCGGGTCGACCCACTGGGCGAGCCGGAGGAGTTTGGCGATGAACCTCTCCTGATGGCTCGCCATGGGCTCTCCGTGTATGTGGGCGCCAACCGTTTCGATCCTGGGCAACTGGCCGAAGCAGGCGCAAAGGCTGACTCGGTTCCTTCTGGAAAACTGCACATTCTCGACGATGGTTTTCAACATCGCAAGCTGGCCCGTGCAATCGATATTGTCCTGCTGCAACGCGCGGACCTGGCCGGCAATTTGCTGCCGGTCGGGCGGCTGCGAGAGCCTCCCAGCGCGTTGCGTCGAGCGGACATCTGCGTGTTGCGCGCAGAGGATGCGGATTTGTCCGAGCAGGCATTGCAGTGGATGGGTCGGCGCGGCCAGAATGCGGGCCCATCCAGTATTTGGATCGTGGAGCGTCGCACCTCACTTCCGTCGCCCCCGAACTCCATTCCAAATGCGCTGGCGTTCTGCGCGATAGGGGACGCCAACGGTTTCTTCGATGGATTGCGGCAGGCAGGAGTCGCGCTGCAATCGACAATTGCCTTTCGCGACCACCACGCCTACAGCGCGAGCGATATAGAAGGCCTGAAGGCGGCAGCACGGCGTTGTGGGGCCAAATGCTTCGTAACGACGGAGAAAGACAGCGTGCGCCTCCCCAGTACACTGCGCACTGAACTTGAAAAAGAAGGCCCCCTCATCATTGCGGGACTGGACGTTTCACTGCGGAAGGAGCAGCGTTGTATCGACTCGCTGGAAGCGCTCCTGAAGGAACGGCTTCAACTCCGCCCGCGCAACGTGCGATGATGAATCGTTGCCCACTCAATCTCAAACTCTGCGAATCTTGGTCGTGCGTCTGGGCGCGATGGGAGATGTCCTGCACGCGTTGCCGGCGGTGACGGCCCTGCGGGCCGCCCTCGACAAAACTCAGCCTGCGAGTAAGATTGGCTGGGCCATCGAACCGCAGTGGGCTCCCCTTTTGTGCGCCGACTCGGCGGAAACGGCCTGCAAACGCGGGCCTTGGATGCCCGTCGTGGATCGACTGCATCGAGTGGCCGCGAAACGCTGGGCGCGCAGACCTTTTTCCCTTTCAACACTCCGGGAAGCGCGAGAACTGCGCAGCGCGTTGCGGGCCCAACACTACGACATTTGCATCGATCTGCAAGGGGCGATCCGGTCGGCATGGATTGGGCGCATGGCCCGGGCACCACGCATGATCGGCGAAGCCAATCCGCGCGAGCCGCTGGCGCGCTGGCTGTTTCGCGAGCGCATTGAGACCATCGGAGTCCACGTCGTGGAGCAGGCCATGGAGGTCGTGAACGCCGTATTGAACGAGGACCTCCTTTATCAGGCGCCTGTGTTGCCTGTCGATCCCGTTGCGGAGAGTTGGTGCGACCGATGGCTGGCAGAGCGGGGAGTGGAACGATTCGTAATGGTCAATCCCGGCGCAGGCTGGGGTGCGAAATGCTGGCCCGCCGAGCGTTATGCGTCTGTTGCAGCGGAACTTGCCCGCATGGGATTCGCAACTGTGGTCAACATCGGGCCGGGTGAATCGCAATTGGCGGACGCTTTTCCCTCCGGCGGAAATGCGCGCGCGTTTCCAATGAGCGGCAGCATCGGGGAGTTGATCGCCTGCACCCGTCGCGCCAGCCTGTTCCTTGGCGGAGATACCGGCCCACTGCATTTGGCCGCCGCGCTCAATATTCCGGTGGTCGGCATCTATGGGCCGACGAACCCGGCGCGCAACGGCCCCTATGGGGCTCGAGCGCGGGTCTTGCGACACCCTGCCAGCAGGCGCGATCATAGCCGGAGAAGCGAGCCGGAGGCGGGACTGCTGACCATCGCAGTCGACGATGTCCTGGAGGCTGCGCAGCAATTGCTACAACAGCAGGCAGGCACGCAATGAGTCGCGAGACATTCAATCGGCGATGGAAGAAAATCTCGCGGCGTATTCGCGTGCCGCTCGGCTTTCTCTCCGTCATTTTCTATTTTTGGCTGGCGCGACCTTCATTTCGGTCGTTGCTGTTGAGCCTTGTCCTGGTCGTGCCGGGAATTTTTCTTCGCAGCTACGCCTCGGGCCACGTGACAAAAAATGTGCAGCTTACCACCACCGGGCCCTACGGCTACACGCGTAATCCCTTGTATTTCGGGTCGATTTTGATCGCATTCGGATTTGCCGTGGCAGCGCGCAGCCTCTGGATTGCGTCGATGTTCCTGGCGCTGTTTCTCATCGTCTATTGGCCGGTGATCCTGGACGAAGAGGAATATTTGCGCGTTCAGTTCCCCACTTACGAGGCGTATGCAAGTCGCGTGCCGCGGCTGATTCCGCGGCTCGGCCGCCCACAGGCCGACGCCGATGGAAAGTTCTCTTTTGAACTCTACCGCAAACATCGCGAATACAATTCGATTGTGGGCGCCTTCTGCATGTATCTTGTTCTGGTGGCCCGTATATTCTTCTGGCGTTGATTGCCAATGCTGGCGGAAGTGCTTCTCTGTTTTCTGCCAAGACAATTGCAACCAAGAAAAGGAACATGCGAAATTTTTTAGCTGCCTTTGTCGCCGGATCGATCTTGCTGGCTGCCTTGTCTCCGCCGGCGCGCGCCCAGACGCCGAGTCTTGCCCCTCCTAACGCACAGTTCCAGATTCCAGTGAATGAATCCCTGACGTATGCGGTGGACTGGCGCGTGTTTCCTGCTGGAACGGCCACGTTTCACTTGCAGGCGCAGGGAAACAATGTACATGTGGCAGCCACGGCGGCATCCATCGGCACCGTGAATCTTCTCTTCCCGGTCAGCGACCGATACGACAGTGTTTTCGACCGCCAGACCGGCTGCTCGTTTGAGTATCGCAAGCAGATTCAGGAAGGACGCCGGCGGATTTCCGGCCTGATGCAACTGGATTATGGAAGCCACCTGCAAAAGATCAGCGAAAAGAACCTGGTCTCCGGGACCTACAAGCAGCAAACGTCGCCGATTCCCGGCTGCGTGACCGATGTCCTTTCGGCAATCTTCTATGTTGGGTCGCAACCGCTGGAGGTCGGTCACGATCTGCATTTTCCGCTGGCCGACGGAGGTCACGTCGTCCCCGTTACTGTCAAGGTGGAAGCAAAGGAATCCGTGGTGACGCCCGCCGGAACTTTTTCCGCGGTCCGCGTGCAGCCCACGGCCGCTGCCGGAGTCGTAAAGAACCGAGGGGACATCTGGATCTGGTATACCGATGACGCGCGCCATCTCCCCGTGCAGGTACGCGCGCATTTATTCTGGGGTACCATCACGATGCGTCTCACGCGCGTGGATCGTCCGTAGATACGCCGCCGCTCCGTCCGCAGCAATACCCTTGCCCGATCGATGCTCTAGCGCAGCGGCTGAATGCCGGTCCCGTCCAGAAGAAAACCGCTGAGTCCAAGCGTGTCGGTGCGATAGACGCGGACATGCGCGGCCCCCAGTTCATCCAGCACCGATACGCGGGGATGGCCAAAGGGATTGCGGCGGCCGACCGAAATGACGGCGAATTCAGGATGGACCGCGGCCAGAAAGGCCGGAACGGTCGAGGTATTGCTGCCGTGATGGCCGACCTTCAAGAGGCCTGCCGCCAATGGCTCCGTCGCAACCATCTGTTCTTCCACGGGCGCTTCGGCATCTCCTTCCAGCAGCGCGGCGGTTTGTCTGTAACGGAGGCGCATCACCAGTGAATCGTCGTTCATCGCGCGCACGCCGGGCCGATACGTCGCAGCCGGCGCGAGAATGCGCACATGCACTCCGCCAAACAAGAATCGTTCGCCGGCGCTCATCCGCTCGACCGGAATTTTCTCCTGCCCGGCCAGCGCCAACAGCGCCCGATATTCCGGAATCATGGGATTGTTGCCGACCCACAATACTTTGGGATGGAAATTCCTGAGGATCGCGGGCATGCCGCCCATGTGGTCGCCGTGCGCATGGGTCAGCGCCACCGCATCCAAACCGCGAATGTGCCGCCACCACAGATACTGCGAAACAACGTCCTCGCCAATATCGAATTGCGCATCCTCCGTGCGTGGGCCGCCGATCGGGCCGCCGGCATCGACCAGCAAGGTATGGCCGTCGGGAGTGACAACCAGCAGCGAATCTCCCTGGCCCACGTCGATCGCCGTCACCTCCAACACGCCGCGGTAACGGATCATGGGGGCCGGCCATAGCGCCAGCAGGGAGCCAACAAAAATCGCAACGAGCGCAGCTTTCTTCCAGCGGCGAGACAGGCGGACCATCCACAGCGCTGCAATCCATCCAGCCGCGAAACAGAATAAAGACCAGGTTGGCGGATTTGGAGTACGAAGCGAGGACGCCGCTAGATTGCCAAACAAATGGATGAGCCATGAAATGGCGTGCAGCAGTACAGCCGTCACAACTCCGCTGGGGACCGCCAAGGCGGGGTGAACGCAGCCAAGAAGAAACGTCGCCAGCGCCAACGGCAGCATAAATCCGAGCAAAGGCAAGCCCAGCAAATTGGCAGGGAGAGCCACCAGCGTGATGCGATGAAAATAGACGGCCATCGGCAACACCATCACCAATTCCGCGATCAATGCAACAATCATTGCCTCGACACATCGCAGGGCCCAGCGAACGATTCCAAACGGCAGTCTCCAACCCCATCGCGGTCCGACAAGATATCGCAGCCTTTCCACATACATGCGCAACGCCACGCGCATCTGGGCGACCTGCGGCGGCAGAAATGGGTCGAGTTGAAGCAGCCTTGGCAGTCGAACTCCTCGCAGATAGGGCGCAAGCGTGGACTCGATCAGCGGCATGGCCACGCCGGCGATCGACAGCACAGCCAGAAACGTCATCTGAAAGCTGGCATCGAACAGCGCCGAAGGATTGTGAACGAGCACCCCCACGGCGGCGATTCCAATGGCATTCAGTGCGGCCCGTTCGCGATACAAGATGCGGCTGAACAAATAGACGGCGCTCAGCCACAGGGCGCGCTGCACCGGCGGCGCAAAGCCTGTAAGAAAGGCATACGGCAACGCCAGCGAGATCGCCAGCAGCGTGGCGGACAACTGGCCCATGCGCAGTTTGCGGGCCAACCAAAAAATCAACCCAATCACAATCGTGATGTGCAGGCCAGAGACGACTAGCAGATGAAACGAACCGGTACGCTCAAAGGCGCTTCGCATGGAGTGCTGCAGGCGCGTTCTGTCGCCATACAACATTGCACTCAGGACGCTGCTGTCCGCCGGCGTCAAGCGCATCGACTGCGGCAACCAACGGTACGAAGCGCTGAGGCTCGCAATCCGATCCAGCCGCGTCGCGGCCCATGCCTGCGCGGCCGTCGCCAGGCATCCCAGCGAGGGATGTCCGCTGGAAGTCGCAATGTGGACCGCACTTGCGTCCGCGCTACCCAGGACGGCAATGCCATGCTGGGAAAGATAGGCGGGGTAGTTCCATGCTCCGGGATCGTGATATTGTCCAGGCGCGTGAAAGCGCAGCGCCAGATCCAGGCGCTCGCCACAGTGGAGCGGCGGAAGAGTTTCTCCGCCGCGAGCATAGATGTTCAGCCGCATGCCGCCTGCAACGGCGACTTGCCAATCGCGGTCTGCGTTGAAGTCCTCCACATGATCCAGCGACAGGTCAATTTGCTGCGTCGGCTCGGTTTCTGCTGGCCTTCCAAAAGGACTGAGTTGCGTCTCGGTTCGCGCCGAGTGAATCGCGGTCACCGTTCCGCTGACATTGCGTTCGAGACCGTCCGCAAGCTGAACAAGGGCCGAAGACGCCGGGTGCGGAGGAGCAACCAAGGCGCAGAATTGCCCTGCGGAAAACCAGAGCAACAACAAGGGCAGCCACAGAGTCCGCGCCGCCGTCCGCACCGCTAGCAACGTCAACCCCACAGCCAGCAATACGCTCGCCAGGCAGAGCAGCGGAGGATGCCAGACCCAGTGCGCGTCGACGATGCCGAGAGCAAATCCGCCCGCTGCCAGCAGCATGGGCGCGGTCGCAAGCGACAGATGTTCGCGGCGTAGTCGATAGCGTGTCGCCCGCAGAGGCGCAGGTTTGTACCCGCTCAACCTTCGTGCGGACGGCGGTGTCTCCGGAAGGGTTGTGCCTGGAATCATGATGTAGCCCGCGGACTCAGCGCCCAAGCGTCGCGATGGTTTCCATGTGGTACGTTTGCGGAAACATATCGACCAACTGCAGGCGAAGGACGCGGTAGCCGGATTGTATCAATGCGGCAAGATCGCGGCCCAGCGTCGCCGGATCGCAGGAGACGTAGACGATCCTCTGCGGCCCAACATTCGCCAACAATTTTGAAGCTTCCACACCGGCGCCGGCGCGGGGAGGGTCGAGCAGAACAAGGTCAGGCGCGACCTGTCGCCGCTCGACCGCTTGGCGAAGAAAATTGAGGGTCTGGGCCTGGACGTATTCCGCCTGGCTGCCACGCAAATTGTGGCGAAGGTCCTTGCAGGCTGCCGGGCCCGATTCGACTGCAATCACGTGCTGAAATTGCTCTGCCAGCGCCACTGAAAAGAGGCCCACGCCGGCATAGAGGTCCCATGCGAGATTGCCGCTTTCGTCGCCCGTAACAGCGACGACAAACTCATCCAGCAGGGTATGATTTACCTGAAAAAACGATCCAACGCCGACGGTATAGTTGCGCCCGGCCACACGATAATTCACGTTCTGTCGTCCCCACTGCAATTGAGGCCTGGCAGCATGAACCTTCGCTTGTGCAGCTCCGATCGCTTGTGCACCGACGAGCTGTGGAATTTCCGTTTGCAGCATATCGAAGAATACCGTGTATGCATCCTGGTGGATGCGGGCCTGTGGTCGAGTCCACATCGTCATGAAGAGTTCGGACTGATCGTGGTTGGTGAAAATTTCAATCTCTTGCGCGTCTGCAGGAAATACGCCGCGCGAACCAAGCGAGCGCAGGACACGGATGCATCGCTCCAGCAACGGCGCCGCGATGGGGCAGCCATCGATGGATGTCATCCGATGCGATTTCGCCTGACGATAGCCGATGGAGAATTCCGGCCGCGTCTGAGCCTGGAGTCGAATGCGGTTGCGATACCCGAGCGGTTCGCCAACGAGTACAGAAATCGCAGGCAATTCGCGAACTCCGGCACGGGTGAGACTTTCGAGGAGCATCTCCCTCTTCAGTTCCACCTGATAGGAATAGACGCCATGTTGCAGTTGGCAGCCGCCGCAGGTCGCGAACCACGGGCAGGGCGGGGCCGCGCGAGACTTGGAGGCCTGCACGATCTGCCGCGCTTCGGCCACGCAATAACCACGGTGTTGCTGCGCAATCTCAGCTTCCACAATTTCCCCAGGCAGCGTAAACGGCACAAAGACGCTGATGCCGCCGCGGGCCTCTTCGTCCCCCGGCATTCGCGCCAGGCCCTGCCCCCCGTAGACTACCTTTTCAATCGTCAGCTTCATGTGTGGCGCATGTAGAACAGGCTGAGGCGAGGAACATTGTTTTGCTGGAACAGACAGCGACGGAGAAATTGCTGCTCAATCTGCCGGATCTGTACGGTTTGCAGGCGGCTGCGATAGGGAGCCAGTTCCTGGGTTGACTGTTCGCGCAGCGCCAGTAGATTTTCCGGGGGTACGAATGCCTGCAACGCGGCGAACAACTGGTCCTCCAACACCAGCAACTGCTGCTCAAGAGATTCGGTCGAGATGCCCTTCTTGCTTTCTGAATTCGCACTTTCCAGCGATGCGGCGATTTCCGCCAGTCGGCGCGCAGTCTCAAAAAAAATCTGCTGCGCGCTCACAGGGCTATTACATTTCTGAAGACGATCTGCATTCTGGCGCAAATAGGCGGCGATGCGAGAAGTCTCAAAACCGCTTTCCTCCGGTGTCGGCGTCTGCTTGCGAAGCGCTCCGGTTGCCGCTTCGTGCATGTCTTCCACGGCGCGAAGCACTTCCTGCGCGCAATACGCGAGTCCGTTGATGCGCCGCGCGCGTCCCTTCGCCTGTCGCGCCGCATACTTTTCAAACGTTGCATCGATCCCGGCAAGGACCGCTTCCAGCGGAAACCCCGCCTCCTGCCACATCGCGATCAGCGACCAGTCCAGCGTAGACAGCATCAGCAGCGTGCCGCGTCGGCGCTGAAAGTGTTCCTCGATCTCCGTGTAGTAGTTGAAATAATTCTGCAAGGACGTCGCCTTAAGCCTTCTTCAGGTTGGCGGCATTCCGCGGACGCGAACGCGCTCCGGCGACGAGGTTGCGCTCGTAAATGATGCGCAATCCTTCCAGCGTGAGTGTGTCGTTGACCTCGGAGATGAACCTCGATTCGCCGGCGATCAATCGCGCCAGGCCGCCGGTGGCGATACATTTCGTTTCCGGTCCAAGTTCCGCGATCATCCGCTCCAGGATGCCGTCCACCAGGCCGATGTGGCCGTAGAACAGGCCGATTTGCAGGTTGTCCACGGTGTTGGTGCCAATGACTTTTGGCGGTCGCTTGATCTCCACCCGCGGCAAGCGCGCGGCGCGCGCAAACAGCGCCTCCGCGGCAACGTTCACTCCAGGGGCAATCGCGCCCCCGAGAAATTCTCCCTGTTTGGAAACAACATCGAAGTTGGTTGCCGTGCCGAAATCCACGACAATGCAGGGCCCTCCGTATTGCTGAAAGGCCCCCACGCAATTCGCCACTCGGTCGGCGCCCACTTCTCCGGGATTGTCGGTCAAAATCGGCAGGCCGGTCCTGACTCCCGGCTCAATGAACAAAGGTTTTTGGTTGAAATATCGTTCGGAAAACTGGCGCAAGATCCAATCGATGGGCGGGACGACCGACGCGATGACAATGCCGCTGATCTCTTTGCTGTCCACGCCTTCGGTTTGCAGCAGGTTGCGAATCAGAATGCCGTATTCATCCGCGGTTTGCGCCTGGCGCGTACTGATGCGCCACGTCGCGCGCAATTCGCCAGTGCGGTCTCCCAACACCGGATAGATCGCGATGACCGTATTTGTATTGTTGACGTTGAGAACCAGGAGCATATTTCTTCAACCTTTCGCCGATCGGTCACGGACCCCGCCCGACAAAACTTTGCGGACGCCATTTGCGGTTTGCACAAGAAGAAAACCGTGTTCATCTAGGCCTGCCGTGACGCCAGTGTACCCCCCGGCTTCGTCCACAAAGACTTGTTTCCCGCGAATCCAACTTGATTTTTGCTGCATGCGCGCCAAAATCCCAGCGCGCGCATTGGCAAAGCTGTCCGGCTTCATCAATGGATCCATTTCACACACCAGACATTGCAAAATCGCTACCAGCAGGTCCTGCCGTAGCGGAACGCGGTCCGTTTCCAGGCGCAACGATGTGGCCAGATCGCGCAGCTCAGGCGGAAATTGTCGATGGTTCACGTTGATTCCGACACCGATGACGGCATAGCGCGCCCGCGTCGCCTCGGCATTCATTTCCAGCAGGATGCCGCCAGCTTTTCTGCCTCCGAACAGCAAATCGTTCGGCCAGCGAATATCTGCAACTAACGCTGTTACATTTTCAATCGCCTGCTGCACCGCAAGCCCGGTCGCAAGCGAAAGCCAAAGGCCGTCCGCAGCCGCTATCTGCGGTCGCAACAAAATACTGACGTAAAGACCGGCGTACGGTTCAGAATGCCACGCATGGTCGCCACGTCCCTTGCCCGCGGTCTGTTCCTCTGCAACGTAAACCGACCCGTGCGGAGCGCCTTTCGCAGCTTGTTGCATGGCAAGCGTATTTGTGGAGCCGATGGAGGAAAAAATATGCAGCTTTCCGGAAAACATTGTTCCCTCTACGGCTGCATCCAGAGCGTCGGAATCGAGTGTGTCCACCATACAATCGATATCTAAAAGATTTCCGCAGTGATCTTCATGCTCAGATCGATCGCCGAAACGGAATGCGTGAGCGCGCCCACGGAAATGTACGTCACCCCGGTCTGCGCGTATTTCCGGACCGTTTCCAGCATGATCCCGCCGGAGACTTCGATCGGAATTTTTGGGATTTGCTTGCGCGCAATAGCAACGGCCTGCTTGGCTTCCGCAGGCGTCATATTGTCCAACAGCAACGAGTCGGCGCCGCCCGCCAGCGCTTCCTCAATCTCCTGCAGAGAGCGGATCTCGATTTGAATTTTCTGCCCCGGCAGTCGCCGCTGCATCGCCAGCGCCAGGACCTTCGCAACGCCGCCGCCCAGGGAAATGTGGTTGTTTTTAATCAGGACGCCATCGGTCAGGTCCATGCGGTGGTTTTGCCCGCCGCCGCAACTGACGGCGTATTTGTCCAGCAGGCGCAACCCTGGCGCCGTCTTGCGCGTATCCAGAATTACGACGCCTGTGCCCGCCACCGCATCGACGTACTTGCGCGTCTCGGTGGCAATGCCGCACATACGCTGCAACACGTTCAGCGTCACTCGCTCGCAGGCGAGGATTGTGCGGG
The DNA here is from genome assembly GCA_021791935.1 of Acidobacteriota bacterium. Classification (GTDB taxonomy): domain Bacteria; phylum Acidobacteriota; class Terriglobia; order Terriglobales; family Acidobacteriaceae; genus JAKAAZ01. Next base: position 5,676 of record JAJYVR010000012.1, on the reverse strand, counting down.
CGTTGCCGCGGATCACCGCGATCGCCTGCCCTTTGCGCACTCGCACGCCGTCGAACATCTCCGGGTGGTGGACCACTTCAAAGCGTTGGGTCGAGGTCTGGTCGAGTTTGCGAAAGATTTCCAGCACCCGCGGAATCGCCCCCCATCCGGCCAGAATGCAATCCTGCTTGGCAACGATGGCGGCGGAGGCGGACAGTTTCGGGTCGAGCGTCAGCTTCGTTGTGGCATCATTTGTCGCGTGGTCTTCGATCAGCGCCTGCTCCAGAATGGCCGTGACCCGTTTTGTTTTCCAGTCCATCGCTTATCGGCTCCCAACGACGTCAAGTGAATCGAGGGCCGCGCGCGTTTTTTCAATCAATACGGTCAGCTCATTGGCACGGGCCCGCAGGCCGTCAACGACTTTTGCGGGCGCTTTCGCGAGGAATCCTTCATTATGTAACTGTGACTGTTTCGATTGCATTTCTTTCTCGAATCTCGCCAGGTCTTTGGTCAGGCGTTCGCGCTCTGCGGCACCATCGACGGACTGGGAGTACTCGATCGTGAGCTGATATTCCAGGCCCTGACGAACTCCGGGGGTGTTCAGGGGAGCTTCGGAAAAGCGAAGCTCGGAGGCTTTCGCCAGTTTCCGCACAAATCCGGAGTTCCGGGCGATGGCCTGACGGGTCTCGTCGGCAGCGTACAGCCACACCGGAACCGGCTCCCGCTCCGGTACATTCTGCTCCTTGCGCAGATTCCGGATATCGCTAATGAGGGATTGCAGCATCGCCATCGCCGATTCAACTCCCTTTGATTCCATATCGAAAGCCTTTGGATATTCCGTCAGGGCGATCGATAATTGAGGGGTCCGGCCTTCATAAAGCGCGTGCCAGATTTCTTCGGCTAGAAAAGGCATGAATGGCGAGAGCAAGCGCAGCGCGGATTGAAAAATGTTCCGTAGCATGGAAAGAGCACTGGTAGCTGTCGATCTGTCGGCCCCTTCGTTGAAATCCAGGCGTATCTTCACGATTTCGAGATACCAGTCGCAGAACTCGCCCCAGAAGAACCGATAGATGCTGTTGGCCGCGTCGTCGAAACGGTAGTTCACGAGGGACTGGTGGACCTCCGCTGCGCAGCGGTTCAAGCAGGCGGTGATCCAGTGATCCTCAAGCGGCGCGTCCTCGTCAGGAAGGATAAATTCTGCACGGCGGCTCCGGCTAAGTTCGATTGCGATTCCGGCCTCGTTGGCCCGATCCATCTGCATAAAGATGAACCGGGCCGCATTCCATATTTTGTTGGCGAAGGCGCGGTAGCCTTCGGTGCGGGCTTCGCTGAAGGCAATGTCCGTGCCCGGCGAGGCCATGGAGGCCAGCGTGAACCGCACCGCGTCGGTGCCGTAGCGATGAATAATGTCAATCGGGTCGATGACGTTGCCCTTGGTCTTCGACATCTTCTGGCGGTCGGCATCGCGCACCAGCGCGTGGATGTAGACCTCGCGAAACGGCACTGCATCCGCCAATGCGCGTTTCGATCCATCGGGCATCGGCACGTCGAGCATGAAGTGGCAGCCCAGCATAATCATCCGCGCCACCCAGAAGAAAAGAATGTCAAACCCAGTGACCAGCAATTGCGTAGGATAGAACGCAGCAAGGTCGGGCGTCTGCGCCGGCCAGCCAAAGACGGTAAAAGGCAGCAGACCCGAGGAAAACCATGTGTCCAGCACGTCGGTTTCCTGCGTCATCTTGGCGCTGCCGCAGTGGGCGCAGACCTTGGGCGTTTCGCGCGCCACGGTAATTTCGCGGCAATCCGCGCAATGCCACGCGGGAATGCGATGGCCCCACCAGAGCTGGCGCGAGATGCACCAGTCGTGGATATTATTCATCCATTCGAAGTAGATTTTTTCATATTGTTCAGGTGTAAATTTGATCGCTCCGCTCTTTACAGCCTCCTTTGCTACATTCGCCAGCGGCTGAATCTTGATGAACCATTGCGTAGACAGCCGCGGCTCCACCACAGTTTTGCAGCGGTCGCACTTGCCGATGGAGTTCACGTGGTCCTTCACCCCAGCCAGCAGGCCCTGCTGTTCCAGATCGGCCAGAATCCGCTTGCGCGCTTCGTATCGGTCGAGTCCCGCATAGCTGCCCGCTTCCGCGTTCATGTGCGCGGTCTCGTCCATCACCACAATCGACGGCAGTTTGTGCCGCTCGGCAATCGCAAAATCGTTGGGATCATGCGCAGGCGTCACTTTGACCGCGCCGGTACCGAACTCCGGATTCGCCCACTCGTCTGGGAGAATAGGAATTTCTCGTCCGGTCAGCGGCAGGCGCAGCTTTTTCCCATGAAGATGTGTATAGCGCGCGTCGGTTGGATTCACGACGACCGCGACATCGCCCAGCATCGTCTCCGGCCGCGTGGTGGCAATGGTGACGCTGCCGCTGCCATCGGCCAGCAGATAGCGGATTTCATACAGCTTGCCCTGCTGCTCCTCATGCACCACTTCCAGGTCGCTGATGGCGGTCTGGCAGCGTGGACACCAATTCACAATGTATGCGCCGCGATAGATGAGTCCCTGCTCATGAAGGCGCACAAACGCCTCTTTGACGGCGACGGACAGCCGCTCATCCATGGTGAAATATTCGCGCGACCAGTCGACGCTTGCGCCCAGACGCTTCATCTGGTCGAGGATCGCGCCGCCATACTCCTGCTTCCACTCCCACACGCGCTCGACAAAGGCCTCGCGGCCCAACTGCTGACGCGTTTTTCCTTCGCTGGCAACCTGCCGCTCCACCATCATTTGCGTGGCGATGCCGGCGTGGTCCGTTCCCGGAACCCACAAGGAGAGATCGCCGCGCATGCGGTGCCAGCGGGTCAGAATGTCCATCTCCGTCTGGTTCAGCATGTGGCCCATGTGCAGGCGGCCAGTTACATTGGGAGGCGGCAGAAGAAGCGTGAATCTGGGCGGAAGCGAGGTGGAATCTTGAGGCGTGGGAACCTCAAAGAGGCGCTCGCGCACCCAATACTCCGCCCATCGATCTTCAATGGCAGTGGGGTCGTAGGCTTTAGGGAGATCACGAGGCATGGGGTCAGGAGGGCCGAATGCAATATTGCAGGCCAAATTTCACGATAGCACAGCGCGGATTGGCTTGATGCAACCGGGGCAGCGCGTTGCGGAAAGTTACTTCGGCTGAAACAATAGCTGGGAAAATTGGACCAGGTCCTTGCGCCAAACGGGCCACTCATGCATCCCCGGCGTTTCCACAAACGTCACCGGAATATTGTTCGAGCGCAGCCACGCCACCAGTTGCCGATTCAGCGTGATCAGCGGGGTTTTGCCGGCGTATCGGTCATCCTTGCCGCAGGCGACCCACAGCAGCCGCAGGCGCGCTGCGCTGGTTGCATTCAACGTCGGGAAATCCTGCGCAAAGTCCGGCTGCAGTCCACCGGCGCTGAAGGAGCCGACCCACGCAAAGGTGTCGATGTGGTTCAGGCCCGTCAGCAGGCTTTCTGCCCCGCCCATCGACAATCCGGCAATCGCGCGGTCTTCCCGCTTGGTGGAGACGCGATACGACGACTGCACCTGCGGCAGCACTTCCGTCAGCAACGCCTGCGTAAAAAGGTCAACGTTCTTCTTCCGCAAGGCCGCGTCATTGAGTGACGCGCGAGGGCCAGTGACGATCTCCGGCGCGCCATAGCCCAGCGGCATCACGACGATCGTCGGCCTGGCTTTGCCCTCGGCAATCAGATTGTCGAGGATGACATTGGCGCGGCCCAGCGCGACCCAGGCACGGGCATCGTCGCTGTACCCGTGCAGCAAATACAGAACTGGATATTTTTTACGATCGCGGGGATTGTAGGCGGGCGGCGTATAAACGAAAAAATCCCGCTGGTCGCCGACGACGGCGGATTTGTAAAAGCGATGATGCACCACCCCATGCGGGACATCCTGCACGTCCCACGGTTGGGGTTGGGTCCCGTGGACCTCGAAAACATTCGACGGACTGCGCAGATTCGGATTGACGGTCGGATTGGAGGGGTCGAGCGTGGGCACGCCATCGGCGACGAAGATGTAATCGTACAAGTCCGGCTGCAAAGGAGGGACGGTGAGTCTCCAAACTCCCCGGTCGTCTTTGGTCATGGGCAAACCGCCTGCATGCCCGTCCATTCTCAGGTCGACTTCGCCCGCTCCTGGATCGTAGAGATAAAACGTGACCGAACGGTCGGCGTGAACTTCGGGAGTGGGAGGCAGTTGCGGGGGTTTCCGGTTGCCGGCGGACGGTTGCGCCTGTGCGCCGAAGGTCAAGCCGATTCCCAGCAGAAGGACGCCAGCCCAGCCGGAATGGAAACCTGGAACAGGAATCTCGATCGCCGCAACGCGTGTCTCTTTCCTCTTGCAGGAAATTGCATTCTACGCTGGCAGGCAGCATCGTCTTCGCGATGCCGCCGCCAATTTACCTGTTGGATTTAGAACGGGTTCAGCTTGTGCAGGCCCTTCTTTTTCTTGTGCGTGCTGGAGGATTCCTCTTTGCCCGTAAAATGCGGCTTGGGGTTTTTCTTCTTTTTCTTGCCGGTCGTGGCTGTCGTTTGATCGACCATGTTGACCGGATGACCGGTCTGCGGGACATCGTTCACCTGGGCCGGCGCGGGGGCGGCCTTTTCTGCCGCAGGCAAAGGAGTGCTGTTCACAGGAGCCACAGTCGGCAACCCGCCGTTGTCCTTGGTCGCGGAGGGCCAGACGGCGGGGTGACCTGTGGTATCCGTCGCGTTTGTCGCAGGAGCAGCAGGAGCGGCGCTACCGCCTGCCGAAGGCGCGGACGCCGGCGGACTGCTTTGCGTGCCAGCGGGCGGTTGGCCCTGATCGGAATTGTTGAGCACAGTTCCGTTCACGCCGTTGTCGCCGATGTCATTCATCTGCAGTCCATTCGACGCAGGCTGGGTCTCGCCGACTGCGCCCGAGCCATTCGATTCACCGTTGGAAGCGACAGCCGTCTGCAACTTGTTCGACGTGCCAAGAACGCCGGGAGCGGGTTTACCATCGGGCTTGACCGCCCAGCTTACGTCCGCCATGGCCGACTTCACAAGTTCCGGAGCGATAATTTGAGGCGGATTGGTGAGGCTCGGTTCCCCCACCCGCGCTGCCTGCACCGTGGAAGGGCGCGCGGTGATCAACAGAAACGCCCGGTATTTCAGATTTACCGGCGCGCGGCTTTGTTCAATCGCCGCGCTGTTGGCAACCTGTTCTTGACTGGGATCTGGAACGGGCTGATTCATCGCTTCCAGGCGGTCACGCGCATCGTCTGCGTGCGGCGCCATCGGATACTCCAGTACCACGCGGTCATACGCGTGGGCGGCACGGCCCTGGAACAATTTCTCCAGGCGTTCTTTCGCCGCGGGATCGAGGCGCATGTTGGCAATGTTCCGCGCCTGGGCGGCGTAGGCGTCGCCCACATCGAGCAACGCCTCATCCACGCGACTGTAGAGCGGGTAGGTATCGATGACAGATTGCAGACGGGCGATGGCCGCGGCATAGTTCATCCGCGTCTCATAGAACGAGCCAATGTCGAATTCGTGGTCGCCGAGGACTTCCTGCACTTCCCGCAGCCGCTGCTTGGCCTGCGGGATCAGGCTGGAATCGGGATATTGCAGAATCATCGCCCGGTATTCTTCCTGCGCGCGGATGGCATTGGTCGGGTCGCGGTCCGG
>JAJYVR010000220.1 GCA_021791935.1 Acidobacteriota bacterium | reverse complement strand
ATTCTTTTCTCCGGCATTGACCTGGAAAAAACTACGGTCTCGATGACCATCAATTCCCCGGCCAGCGTGCTGTGGGCCATGTATCTGGTGGTTGCGGAGCAGCAGGGCGCGGACTGGAAAAAGATTTCCGGCACGCTGCAAAACGACATCCTCAAGGAATACATCGCGCAAAAGGAATACATTTATCCGCCCGCGCCGTCCATGCGCCTGGTCATCGATACCTTCGAGTTTGGCTCGCTGTTTACGCCGCGATTCAATCCCATTTCCATCTCCGGCTATCACATTCGCGAGGCCGGCTCGACCGCGCTGCAGGAACTGGCCTTCACCATCTACGATGGCGTCGAATATGTGGAATGGGCGCTTCGCCGCGGCCTCGATGTGGACGATTTTGCTCCGCGTCTCAGTTTCTTCTTCAACTCCCACAACGACTTCTTTGAAGAGATCGCCAAGTTCCGCGCCTCCCGCAAAATCTGGTACCGCCTGATGACGGACCGCTTCCACGCCAAGCAATCGCGCTCGCAACTGATGCGTTTCCATACCCAGACCGCAGGCGTTTCGCTCACCGCGCAGCAGCCGATGAACAACATTGCCCGCGTGGCCATTCAGGCGCTCGCCGCCGTGCTGGGCGGAACGCAATCGCTGCATACCGACTCCTACGATGAAGCGCTGGCGCTGCCGACTGAAGAAGCCGCGCGCATTGCGCTGCGCACCCAGCAGATTCTGGCGTATGAATCCGGCGTGGCGCAAACCGTCGACCCGCTGGGCGGCTCTTACTTTGTCGAGAACCTCACCCTGAAAATGGAGCAGGGCGCGTTTGAATACTTCGCCAAGCTGGACGCGATGGGCGGCATGGTCCGCGCCATCGAACAAGGCTTCCCGCAAAAGGAACTGGCGGAATCCAGCTATCAATACGCGCGCGCCGTCGAGGCCAAGGAAAAGATCATCGTCGGCGTCAACGACTTTGTCGTGGAAGAAACGCCGCAACAGATTCTCTACATCGGCGAAAGCGTACGCGACTCGCAGACGGAAAAAGTGAAGCGGCTTCGCGCTCGGCGTTCGCAGGAAGAAGTGACACGCCGGCTGGCGGCGTTGCGGCAAGCGGCCGCCCGCGAACCGCAAGCGGAAAAAGGAAACATCTCCGACGCCAACACCATGCCGTATATTCTGGAATGCGTGCGCGCCTATGCCACCGTTGGCGAAATCTGCGAAGCGCTGCGCGACGTCTATGGGACCTATGAAGAATCCAGTTGGACATAGAGCAGTTTCACAGCTCGTTGAATGTTACGGGTGGGACAGTATGAAGCCCGCATTACGGTAACAACGAGAATGCTCTAAACAGAAAAACCGCGAGGAAGCCTTTGACAACCGACCCGGGCATCAAGCAGCAAAATAAATTTCCCATCCGCGTCCTGGTCGCCAAGCCCGGCCTCGATGGCCATGACCGCGGCGCCAAAGTCATCGCGCGCGCGCTGCGCGATGCCGGCATGGAAGTCATCTACACCGGCCTGCGCCAGACGCCGGAAATGATCGTGAACGCATCCATCCAGGAAGACGTGCAGTGCATCGGCCTTAGCATTCTTTCCGGCGCGCACAACGCCATCGTCCCTCGCTTGATGGCGCTGCTGAAAGAACGCGGTGCCGACGACATCCTCGTCGTTCTCGGCGGCACCATTCCCGCGCAAGACATCGAATTCCTCAAGCAGCAAGGGGTCGCGGCCATCTTCGGCCCCGGCACCCCACTTGAAACCACGGTGGAATTTATCCGGGCGAACGTCAAGCCGCGCGGTCTCGCGGCGTAGAGGCTGGCACAATCGCTATCTGCGGCCAAACCAGGGTCGCACCAGCCCCCGTCGCACTGCGCTGGAAGTCCAACCAGCTTCCTGCGCCTGTAAGTCCGCCATCTATTTGGGCGGGAAATGATCGAGCATCTTGTCGACGGCGCTTCTTACCTTTTTCTCTTCGCCTTTCGTGCTCTTCAATACATTGTCTTCCGACGCCTGCCCTCGCCAGACGATTGTTTTTGTCTTTGCATCGATCATGTCCACCGTCAGGATACCCATGGTCACTGGCACTTCAGTGGTTGTGGTATCTTCCATGCCCATCCCACCCATGCCCATGTCCCCCATGCCGCCGCCGCCGTAGCCGTAGCCATTCGTTTCGAGGTCTTCGGTTTCCTGGGTCAGGAAGTGGTAGGTCACCAGTAAATCGGGCGACTGCGAGGCGGAAACCTCTCGCAGCCCCTTTTTGGCAAGGTCCGCCCGCACAAATTGCCCGACATACTGGCGGTAAAAGGGATGGTTCGTGTCCTTGCTGGGAATCCATGCATACGTTTTATCGCCTGCGAATGAGACTTTTTTTGACCAGTTGACTCGAACGGACTGCGCTTGCAGGATGGCAGGAAGGGCAAGCAGCGCGGCAACAGCCAATGCAAACGGAAATATGGAGCGACGACACGAAAACTTTCTCACGAACTTTCTCCTTTTCATGAAAACTATTGTTTGAAGCCAAACGATTGGATTGCGAGAAACTTCAATAAATATGTATTTCCCGCGTTCGAACACTCTGTTGGACGAAGCCCGCGCTTTTTAGGTTGCTGGCGGACAAAATCCGCATCCCTGCGTCCCCGCCTCAAGCATCCAAACCGGAAGATTTTCTGTCGAAAATTCAGACATTATTCACTTGTATTTCGCAAGTGAATCTGCTAATTTCTCCATGTTGCTTGCCTTTTGCAAGTAACATGGACGGCATACCCCCATGCCCGAAAAAACAAAATCGCGGCCTCGATCCGGCTGCCCCGTCAGCATGTCTCTGGAGCAGTTTGGAGATCGCTGGTCCCTGTTGATTGTCCGCGATATGATGGTGCGCGGCCATCGCACGTTCAAGGAGTTTCAAGGGTCCGGAGAAGGCATTTCCTCGAACATTCTCGCTGACCGCCTGAAAACTCTGGAAGCGGCAGGAATTCTAATGACGGAACCGGATGAGACCGATGCGCGCCGAATGAATTACCGGTTGACGCAGAAAGGTATCGATCTCGCGCCCGTAATGCTGGAGCTGCTGATCTGGGGCGCAAAATATGAAGCGACCGCGGCGCCATGCGGGTTGATCGACCAGATGGAAAAAGGACGCGAGCAAGTTCTCGCCGAAACTCGAAGACGATGGCGGGAACGGGATTCGACGCCCCTGATTCCCCGCTTTGACGAAATGCCGCAAGATACTTCAACCCGGAGCAATGAAAGGAGAAAAAAATGAGCAGCGTTCGAGTATTGGTGGGCACCAAAAAGGGTGCGTTCGTTTTGACCGCGGATGGCAAGCGCAAGAACTGGGACGTCAGTGGACCGCATTTCGGCGGCTGGGAGATGTATCACCTGAAAGGGTCGCCGGTCGATCCCAATCGCGTGTACGCCTCGCAAACCAGCGGCTGGTTCGGCCAGTTGATTCAGCGCTCCAACGACGGCGGCAAAACCTGGGAGCCGGTCGACAACAAGTTTGTCTACGACGGCGTTCCCGGCACCCATCAGTGGTACGACGGCACGCCGCATCCGTGGGAGTTCAAGCGGGTGTGGCATCTGGAGCCATCGCTGACCGATCCGGACACTGTATACGCCGGAGTGGAAGATGGCGCGCTGTTCCGCTCCACCGACGGCGGCCAGTCCTGGCAGGAGCTTTCTGGACTGCGCAAGCACGATACCGGATCGCGCTGGCAACCCGGCGCAGGCGGCCTCTGCCTGCACACCATCTTGCTCGATCCCGCGAATCCCAGCCGCATTTACATTGCCATCTCCGCCGCCGGAGCCTTCCGCACCGACGACGCTGGCGAGACATGGAAGCCGATCAATCGCGGGCTGCATTCGCAGTACATCCCCGCCCCAAATGCCGAGGTGGGACATTGCGTGCATCACATTGCCATGCATCCCTCGCGCCCGAACGTGTTGTTCATGCAGAAACACTGGGACGTGATGCGCAGCGACAATGGCGGCGACTCCTGGCAGGAGGTCAGCGGCAATCTGCCGACCGATTTTGGATTCGCCATTGATGTTCATGCCCACGAGCCGGAGACCTTGTTCGTCGTTCCCATCAAGAGCGACTCCGAACATTATCCGATCGACGGCAAGCTGCAGGTATTTCGCAGCCGCACCGGCGGCAACGAATGGGAAGCGACGACCAAGGGCCTGCCGCAGCAAAACTGCTATGTCAACGTGCTGCGCGACGCCATGTCCGTCGATTCGCTGGACGACTGCGGCGTCTATTTCGGCACCACCGGCGGCCAGGTGTATTGCTCCGCCGATGCCGGCGACAGTTGGAATCCGATTGTCCGCGACCTGCCTGCGGTGCTCTCCGTCGAGGTCCAGACGCTGCGATGACGGCGACGGTCCGGATCGAGTTGCCGGCGCATTTGCGGACGCTGGCAGGTGTTGGCCGCGAGGTCACGCTGGAAATTGACGGTGCCGTTACGCAGCGTTCCGCGCTCGATGCGCTGGAGGCCCGCTATCCAATGCTGCGCGGGACCATTCGAGATCAGGTCACCCAACAGCGGCGGCCTTTCCTGCGATTTTTTGCCTGCCAGGAAGACCTGTCGCACGATTCTCCGGACGCTCCATTGCCGGAGGCCGTAGTGTCCGGAAAGGAACCGTTGATTGTCCTGGGTGCCATCGCAGGAGGATAAGGAACTGGCTAAAACTGGTTGCATAAATGGTTTTGTATCAGGGCACGGCTTTAGCCGTGCCGTAAAGTACCCCATCTTTCCAGGGCTTTAGCCCCTGAAAGATGTTCCTGAGTTCCCAGGTTTGGATTGATGCAACCAGTTCCAGATGCAAGATTCCTTGCATCCGAATGCAGATTGGAAACATCCTCTGAATCTGCCTCCGCGGTTGTCGAACGGATTCGCGGGCGGCAAATCCACCAGAAACAATGTAACGGAGAGTCCGAATGAAAATTGTCGCAATCCTCGCTCGCATCCTGCTGGGACTGATGTTTTTTGTCTTCGGCCTGAATGGGTTTCTGAACTTTATGCACGCGCCGCTGCCCCCAGGCTTGGCTGGAACCTTTCTCAGCACGCTCGTGACCAGCCATTTCGTCGATTTCGTGGCTGGCGTGCAAGTCATCGCAGGCGCGCTGCTGCTGGTCAACCGGTTCGTGCCGCTGGCGCTGGCGCTATTGGCGCCCGTGCTCTACAACATTCTTGTCTTTCATGTCACCATGCAGCCCAGCGGCTTGCCGCCGGGCTTGTTCGCGTCCATTCTCTGGCTGATTTTAGTTTGGAGGCTGCGCGCCTATTTTGCGCCCTTATTCACGCAAAAAGCAGTTGAGAAAT
>JAJYVR010000219.1 GCA_021791935.1 Acidobacteriota bacterium | reverse complement strand
TCTGGTTGTGGATTGTCGCCGACAACCTGAAGTTCGCCGCCCAGAACGCCATCGCCTGCGCGGTCGAGCTGAACCGGCTTCGCCCGCGCGGGAAAGTCCAGTAAACCTACATCCAGTATCTCTGGGAGGGCTATGCAAACACCAAGAAGAGACTTGCTGAAGCTTGCTGGCGGCGGGATTGCCGCTTCTCTGATGACAACGGCCGCGATGCGCGCGGCAGATTCACCGATGGCGCCAGGCGTGCATTCGATCGGCAGCATCTTTCCTGTGCGCAGGTTTGGCGCGGTCGGAGATGGCAGCACCATTGATACGTCGGCAGTCAATAATGCGATCGATGCTGCCGCGTCCGCTGGAGGCGGTGTGGTCCACTTCTCGGCGGGAACGTATGCGTGTTATTCCATTCACCTGAAGAGCAACGTCACGCTGTATCTGGATCAGGGTGCGACGATTCTCGCTGCGCCCACGCCTGCCGATGGAGCGTCCGGTGGCTACGACGCGCCCGAACCCGATGCACCATGGCACGCATACCAGGACTACGGTCACTCCCATTGGCACAACAGCCTGATCTGGGGAGAGGACATTCACGATTGCGGAATCGCGGGGCCAGGACGGATTTGGGGCAAGGGGTTGGATCGCGGCTGGGGAAGCGACGGAACCGTAGAGCCGCGCGGCGGCGGCAACAAGTCCATCGCGCTGAAGAATTGCCACAACGTTTTTCTGAAGGATTTTTCCATTTTGCAGGGCGGATGGTTCGGAATCTTGGTGACCGGCGTCGATAACCTGACCATCGACAACCTGACCATCGATACGAACCGGGACGGCATGGATATCGATTGCTGCCGCAATGTCCGCGTGTCGAACTGCACGGTGAATTCTCCATGGGACGATGCCATTGTCCCGAAGAGTTCCTTTGCGCTGGGCCATGCGCGGGCCACGGAAAATGTCGCCATTTCAAATTGCTATGTGACGGGAGCGTACGAGCTGGGAAGTTTGCTGGACGGAACGCTGAGGAAATTTCCAGCCGGGACGAAAGTTCCGCGCATTGGCCGCATCAAGCTGGGAACGGAGTCGAACGGCGGGTTCAAGAACATTGCCATCTCCAACTGCATCTTTGAAGGCTGCCACGGTCTGGCGCTGGAAGCCGTGGATGGAGCGTTGCTGGAAGACATCGCGATCACGAACATCGCCATGCGCGATCTTGTGAGCGCCCCTATTTTTCTGCGGCTGGGCGCCAGAATGCGCGGCCCCGCGAATGTGCCGATCGGTCGACTACGCAGAGTGTTGATCAGCAACATCGTCGCGTCGAATGTAGATCCGCAGCAGTGCTCGATCCTCAGCGGCATTCCCGGTCACGCGATTGAAGATATCAAGATCAGCGATGTTTTCATCCAGCACCGGGGCGGGGGGACGCGAGAGCAGGCTGCATTGCGCCCGCCGGAAATGGAAAATGGATATCCGGAGCCGAACATGTTTGGAGTGACGCCGGCGCAGGGATTTTATCTTCGCCACGTCGAGAACATCGACATGAGCCATATTGAAATTGCGTCGTTGGCGCCGGACGCGCGACCTGGTTTCGTATTGGACAACGTAAAGGATGCGGATTTTCTTCGCATCAAAGCGCAGAGAGCGGAGGGAGTGCCTTTTTTCTCGTTGAAGGATGTGGAGAATTTTACTTGCTCGCTGAGCCGGGGAGTTCCCGATACAACGCTGGCCCAAGTCACAGAGAAGACGCTTTGAACTGCGGCGATAGAAAGAGGGTAGCGCGATGGCAAAAGGCGCGATTGGCGATCAGGAAGCCTGTTCCTACCACGAAAGACGGCTACGTTCTTGTCAGGGACATGCTGGACGCGGAGGGTCATCCCTAGCCGGATCGCTCCTTGACCGAAATTGTGCGGTGCCCACCGAATCAGGGTACGGACTTACGTCGGTCGATGGGGAAACGGTCTTCGAAGTGTGGATAGGTACGTTGGTCTCAGAAGGCAGCCGAAGTGAACGAGCAGGTTCGCAAAATAGATCGTCGCAAAGCCTACCAGATTTCCCTTTCTGGATACGATCTGATCAATTCTCCGCGTCTCAACAAGGGAACAGCCTTCTCGGACCGCGAACGCGATGTATTCGAGCTGCACGGTTTATTGCCCCCGCATGTGGGGAACCTTGAGGAACAGATTGAGCGCCGGATGCAAGCCCTGCGGGAGCAGCCGAACCCCTTTAATCAATACAGCTTTCTCCGCGACCTGCAGGACACGAACGAGACGTTGTTCTATGCGCTCTTGCTGCACAATATCGAAGAGATGCTCCCTCTGGTGTACACGCCAACTGTGGGGGAGGGTTGCCAGCGCTTCAGCGAGATATGGAGAAAGCCGCGAGGATTGTTCCTCAGCTATCCGAACAAAGACCGAATCGATCAGATATTGAGTCATTCCCGTTACGACGGCGTGCAATGCATTGTGGTCAGCGATGGAGAACGGATCCTGGGGCTCGGCGATCAAGGCGCGGGCGGCATGGGCATCCCCATCGGGAAGATGGCCCTGTATACGGCGCTCGGCGGCATTCATCCGGAGCATTGTCTTCCGGTCCTGCTCGATGTCGGCACGGACAATGAGGACAGGTTGAAGAGTCCGATTTACATTGGATGGCAGCAGCATCGGGTCCGCGGCGAAGAGTACGACGCTTTTGTGGATATTTTTGTCAACAGCGTGAAGAAACGCTGGCCGCACGTTCTTCTGCAATGGGAGGACTTTGCCGGCTCGAATGCCGCCCGCCTTCTGGCCCGCTACAGAGACCAGCTATGCACGTTCAACGACGATATTCAAGGCACCGCGGCTGTAGCGACCGCGACGCTCCTCTCCGCGATCAATGTTACGGGCGTGCCACTGGAACAACAGAAGATCGTTATCTTCGGATTTGGGACCGCGGGCATCGGCATCGCCAACATGTTGGTGCGGCTCATGCAGGACAACGGCATCCCGGAGGAGGAAGCTCGCAATCGTTTCTACGCCATCGATCGTTGCGGCCTGGTCATGGAGAATGGCAAAGATGTGCGGCCGGAGCAGCGACCCTACGCCCGCAAAGAGCGGGAAGTGCGGGATTGGAAACATTCGGGCCCGGAAGTCACACTGCTGGATGTGGTCCGCCATGCCAGGCCTTCTGTCCTCATCGGGGTGTCCGGTCAAGCCGGGGCCTTCACCGAAGATGCAGTGCGGGAAATGGCAAGGAACACAATTCGACCCGTCATCTTCCCGCTTTCCAACCCCACCTCACGCAGCGAAGCTACTCCTCAGGACTTGCTGGATTGGACCGAGGGACGGGCGCTGATCGGCACCGGAAGTCCGTTCGGGCCGGTGAATCTTGGTGGAAAGAAGGTCCACATCGACCAGCCCAACAACTCGTACATATTTCCCGGGCTTGCCTTGGGGATCGTTGCCTGCAAAGCCAAACGCGTTACCGATGCGATGGTCATGGCTGCTGCAAAGGAATTGGCACGTCTTGTCCCTACACAAACGGACAAGAAGGCAAGCCTTTTGCCGTCGCTTTCGGATTCGCGCCGGCTCAGTCGCTCGATCGCGCGGGCAGTGGGAAGGCAGGCGATGCAAGAGGGCCAGTCGCAGATTGCGGACGAAGATTGCCTGGACCGCGAACTGGAGGCAAACATCTGGGAACCGGCGTATGTGCCGTATGAACGCAGCCCGCATTCCAGGGGCAAAGATTGACGTGGCTGGGGGCCCTGCTCGCGGGATGGCGCGCGGCGATCGATTCCCGCGGATCTGCGAGGCGCGAGTGGAGGGTTGCGAGTGGGATGGCCCGCTGCTCGGAAGCGGCCCTCTCGATCGAACTTTCAACTTGCACTTGACGCCAGGCGGTCTGAACCGTTACAGTAAAAGTCAGCGATGAAGTTTCCTACCTCCAGAATGGGCTGTCTGTGTTGCATGTGTAACGTGCAGACACAATTCCATGCCTTCTGCAGGGTCGGGGTATCGTAAAAAGCTAAAAGCTTCGAAGTAACCCAAATCAGACACCCACCGACGGAAGAGCCGCTCAGGTGGGTTTTCTATTTTGGCAGAATCCCCACCCGTTCAGCAACCGACAAGAAGGGGAGCAGGACTGCCAATGACACAATATCTATACGAAGAGGAATGCGACGAACTTCCCGCTTTCAGCGTGGAAGGGTTGCCATCAGTGCCGCGATTGAGCCATCTCGAGATGCTGGAGGCGGAGAGCATCCATATTTTCCGTGAAGCGGCTGCCAGCTTTGCCGCCCCGGTGATGCTCTATTCCATCGGCAAGGATTCTTCCGTTCTGTTGCGGCTGGCGCAGAAGGCATTTTATCCAGGGAAGATTCCGTTTCCCCTGCTGCATGTGGATACCGGCTACAAATTTCCCGAGATGATCGAGTTTCGCGACCGCTATGTGAAAGAGATCGGAGCGGAACTGATTGTGCATAAGAACCAGCAGGCGCTCGACGATGGCGCCACTCCGTTCGCCCTGGGAACGCAGAAGTGCTGCGGTCTGCTAAAGACGCGCTCGCTGCTGGATGCGCTGGCGGAGGGCGGTTTCGACGCAGCGTTTGGCGGCGCGAGGCGGGACGAAGAAAAATCGCGCGCCAAGGAGCGGATTTATTCCTTCCGCGATGCCGCGGGACAATGGGACCCTCGCAATCAGCGGCCGGAGTTGTGGAACTATTACAACGGCAAGCTGAACAAGGGCGAGCACATTCGAATTTTTCCGTTGTCGAATTGGACCGAGCTCGACATCTGGCTCTACATCTACAAAGAAAACATTCCCATCGTGCCGCTTTACCTGGCGAAGGAACGCGAGGTGGTGGTGCGAGGCGGATCTGTTCTGCTGACGCAGGGTCCCATTCCGTTGCTTCCGGGCGAAAAAACGGAGCGGCGCAAGGTACGCATGCGTTCGCTGGGTTGCGTGCCATGCACAGGCGCCATCGCGTCCGAGGCGGACACTTTGCCGAAGATCATCGAAGAGATGTTCGGCTTCCGTCGTTCTGAGCGCGAGAATCGGACAATCGACCACGATCAGGAAGGCTCCATGGAAATGAAGAAGCGCGAGGGGTATTTCTAATGCATCCCAACGCGACAGGGGCGAACGCCAGTACATTCGAGCAGTTTCTTTCACAGCATCTGGAGCGCGACCTGCTGCGCTTTACCACGGCTGGAAGCGTCGACGATGGCAAGTCTACATTGATTGGACGGCTTCTCTACGATTCGAAGGCGATCTACGAAGACCAGGTGCAATCCATCCGGCAGAGCGCGCTGAATCGTTCGACAGGCCCGATGGATTTTTCGTTGTTGACCGATGGACTGCGAGCCGAGCGCGAGCAGGGCATCACGATCGATGTGGCCTACCGGTACTTCACCACCGCGCGGCGCAAATTTATC
>JAJYVR010000218.1 GCA_021791935.1 Acidobacteriota bacterium | reverse complement strand
AAATATGGTCGCCGGAGAGGATCAGCACGCGCTTGGGCTGCTCGCTGCCGATCGAATAAATGTTCTGATACACCGCGTCCGCCGTTCCCATGTACCAATTGGAGCTGACACGCTGCATGGGCGGAAGGATTTCAATGAACTCGCCCAGTTCGCTGGCGACCACCGAGCCCCAGCCCTCGCGAATATGCCGGTTCAGCGAGAGCGCCTTGTATTGCGTCAGGATGTAAACCCGGCGAAGATCGGAGTTGATGCAGTTCGACAGAGTGATGTCGATGATGCGATAGTTGCCGCCGAAAGGCACAGCCGGCTTGGCGCGTTCGCGGGTCAGTGGATACAGCCGCTCGCCGGCCCCGCCCGCCAGAAGAACTCCTAGAGTGTCTTTCATCGATGGCATTGGAGTTGCCTATCCTGCTGAAAAAGCGGTCTGTTGCAGTATACCAATCCGCCCATCCTTGTCGTTTCACCCCCTGGAAATGCCAAGCGGACGGGCCGGACCGCGGACGCAGCCACGCTGCCTGTAAATTAGGATGCCGTGCGTCGGCCTGGAGTTATGCCAACCGAAATATTCAATGCGACAATAAACCGTATGCGCTTTCAATGGGCGCTGCGAGCGCACCTACGATGCTGCAACTGACCCGCGCCGGCAAGCGCTTCGGCCACAAGCTTCTCTTCGAAAAGATCGACTGGCAGATCGCTCCAGCGGAACGTACAGGCCTGGTCGGCGGCAACGGCACCGGCAAGTCCACGCTGCTGCGAATCCTGGCCGGCCTCGATTCGCTGGACGACGGCTCCATGGAGTCGACCGGCGGCATGACCTTCGGCTACCTTCCCCAGGATGGTTTGCAACTGCATGGGCGTTCCGTTTTTGACGAATGCCTGTCCGCCTTCGCGAAGACGCAGGCGCTGGAGCACAGGATTCAACGCCTGCATTCGCAGTTGGCGGAGCTGCCCCCTCATTCCGGGGAGTATGTCGCCGTCATCGAGCAGTTGACGCGCAGCGACGCTGAATTTCACGCGCAGGATGGCTATACCATCGAGGCCCGCGTCGGCACTGTGCTGTCTGGGCTCGGTTTCTCCAAGGAAGACTGGCAGCGCAAGACGGAGGAGTTTTCCGGCGGCTGGCAGATGCGAATTGCTCTCGCCAAGCTGCTGCTGGAAAAGCCCGATCTGCTGCTGCTCGATGAGCCCACCAACCACCTGGATCTGGAAGCAAGAAATTGGCTGGAAGGCTATCTCCATGCCTATCCCCACGCCTATATACTGGTCTCGCACGACCGCTTTTTTCTGGATGTTGCGACCGACAAGATTGTCGAGCTGTGGAACCGACGCCTGTACAGCTATACCGGAAACTACGAAAAATATTTGCAGCAGAAGGCGGAGCGGCAGATCCAATTGGAGGCCGCGTATCGTCACCAGCGCGAGCACATCGAGCATCTGGAAGCGTTCATCACGCGCTTCCGCGCGCAAGCCACCAAAGCGCGCCAGGTGCAAAGCCGGGTGAAAGAGCTGGAGCGCATTGAGCGCATCGAATTGCCGCCGGCAGAGACCGAAATCCACTTCACCTTTCCTCAGCCGCCTGCCAGCGGACGCACTGTGGCCGAGGCACAACAAATCGGCAAAAGCTATGGCGCGAAGCAGGTATTTTCCGGGGTCCAGTTCACCATCGAGCGCGGCGAGCGCATTGCCCTGGTGGGACCGAATGGCGCAGGAAAATCGACCCTGATTCGCCTCCTTGCGGCGCTGGATGCGCCATCAACCGGCCAGCTACGACTGGGCCATAACGTCGTGCTGCAATATTTCGCGCAGGACCAGTACAAGGAGCTGGACGCGGACGCCCACATGCTCGACGACATCGGACGCAGCGCTCCCAGAATCCCCCAGGCCGAATTGCGAAGCCTGCTAGGCTGCTTTCTGTTTTCTGGCGACGATGTGTTCAAGCCGCTGGGCGTGCTTTCCGGCGGCGAACGCAACCGGTACGCCCTGGCGCGCCTGTTGGTGAGCCCGGCAAATTTTCTACTGCTGGATGAGCCGACAAACCACCTCGACATGCGCGCCAAAGAAGTGTTGCTGGAAGCAATCCGAAATTTTACCGGCACGGTGGTATTTGTTTCGCACGATCGCGCCTTTATCGACGCACTGGCAACACGGGTCTTTGAAATTCGTGACGGCGTCGTGCATGTCTACACCGGGAATTATGAGGATTATTTGTGGCAGATATCGCGGCAGACGGAGGCGGTTACGACGGCATCGCCGCCTGCGGAACTGAAGAAATCGAACGGCAATCTCTCCTCGCCGCCGCCAACAGTTCCGCAAGCCACTGAGCAACAGCAAGAAAACGGACCCATCAAGCGTGTCGGCCGCATCAATCCCATCCGCCTGCGGCAGATGCGGGAGCGATGCAACGCGCTCGAAGAAGAGATTCCGCGCATGGAAGCAGCCATCCAAACCGCGGAACAGCAGTTGGGCGCGTATGTTTCCGCAGAACACTATCGGACCCAGCAACGCCGGCTCGACGAGATGCGCGCCGAACATGCCGGCCTGTTGATGGAATGGGAAGAACTAGTCGTTCAATTGGAGGAGCAGACGACTATTTCTTCGTCTAACTCTTAGGAAACTGCCTGCTCGCTCCTGCATAATGCAAATACGTATGGACCTGTTGTGGAAACCGGAAAACTGGGCGGAACGTCTGGAGGAGTTGCAGTCGTTCGACTCGGAGCGTAAGGAAGCTCCGCTGCGCCGCGACGTTCGTTCGCTGGGAACGCTGCTGGGACGCGTGCTCCGGGAACAAGCCGGCGATGCGCTGTTTCAGGCCGTGGAAGATTTGCGTCGCATCACGACTGAGGGCCGGGAAGCGCGCCTGCACGGCGACTCGAGGAAGGCCGATCTCCTGCTGGCCGAGGCCATCGCGCGGATTTCCGCCTGCGACACAGGGTTCGCCGAGCAGTTGACGCGCGCCTTCGCTTTCTATTTTGAACTGATCAATCTGGCGGAAACCAACCACCGCAAGCGTCGTCGCCGGGCCCGCCGCTTGCTCGGCAGCCAGAGCCCGCCGCAGCCCGGAGAGATGCGCGGAACGTTGCGACGCATGCGGGAAGCTGGCATCACGGCCAGCGAAGCCATGGAGTTTCTGGCGAAAATCTGCGTCATTCCGGTGTTCACGGCCCATCCGACCGAGGTTGCGCGGCGCTCTGTCCTGTTCAAGCGGCGACGCCTCGGCGAAACCCTTGAAAGCCTGAATCGGATCCCGCTGCAGGATGAGGAACTGGCGGCCCGCGAGGAAGACATCCTCGCGGAAATCACGGCGTTGTGGCAGACCGATGAAGTTCGCAGCCATCGCCCCACCGTGCAGAACGAGATCAAACTCGGCCTGGATTATTACGACATTGCCATCTTTGAAACATTGCCGCAGCTTTTCGAGGAAATCGCCGGCGCGCTGCGCGACGAGTACGGTCTGGCAATCGAGGCGAATGATTTGCCCCAGGTGGTGCGATTCGGCTCCTGGATCGGCGGCGACCGCGATGGCAATCCCTTTGTCACGCCAGAGGTGACATGGCAAGCGATCGCGATGGCGCGGCGCAAATTGATCGAGCATTATTGCGCTCGCATCCAGCTAATTCTCGACCTGCTGACACCTTCCATCCAGCGAGTCGCACTGACCCTTGCGCTCCAGAAAAAACTGCACGCCTATTCGTCCCAGTTGGAACGCTCCGGCGTCGGCATCGATCAACGTTATCCCCACGAGCTGCATCGCCGCTTCGTCTTGTGTATTCGCATGCGGCTGGAAGCCGCTGCGCGCGAACTGAATGATTCGTCCGCGACCGTCGGCTTGACGTCGTATCGCTCCAGCCATGAATTGTTGGAGGATTTGCATCTGCTGCGGGACAGCCTGGCGGAAGAGAAAAGCCTTCGTCTGGCGCGCGCTTTGATCGATCCCCTGGTGCGCGAAGTTCGCACCTTCGGCCTCCATCTGCATACGCTCGACATTCGCCAACATGCGCGCCAGTTGACCCAGGCGTTGCGCGAGATTGAAGAAAACTGCCAAGGAAATTCCTCGCAGGAGAACTTCGCCACCCCGCTTTCGCGCGAGACCTCCGACGTTCTGGCCACCTTCCGCGCCATCGCGCAGATTCAGCGCGAGGAGCCGTTGGAAACGATTCAGCAATACGTGATCAGCGGCGCCACCAGCGCGGAAGATGTCTGGCGCGTGCTGCATCTGGCGCGCACCCATGAGGTTTCCTGCATGGCTGGCGAAGGCCGCGCCGCCATTCGCGTGGTCCCGCTGTTTGAATCGATTGTGGATTTGCGCGGCGCCGCCGCCATCTGCCGCGAAATCTGGACCGCGCCCGCCTATCGGCCGTTGTTGGAGTCTTGGCGCCGCCGTCAGGAAGTGATGCTGGGATATTCCGACTCCAACAAAGATGGCGGCATGTTGACCAGTACGTGGGAGATATATAAAACGCATCGCGCCCTGCACGCCGTTGCCCGCGAATGCGGCATCGATCTGCGTCTCTTCCACGGTCGCGGCGGAACCGTGGGTCGCGGCGGCGCGCCCACGCATCGCGCCATCTACGCCCAGCCTATCGGGGATTTCAACGGAGAAATTCGCATCACCGAACAGGGCGAGGTCTTGCACTGGAAATATTCCGATGTGGTGCTGGCGGAATGGAACCTGGAGCTGATGGTGGCCGCGTCGCTCGATGCGTTGGCGCGCCCGGAAGCGCATCGTCCCGGCGGTCATCGCACCGGAGAAATGATGCCCGGCTGGGAGGAAGTATGTGAAGAACTTTCCATTGCCGCCTACGCGTTCTATCGCAAAAACATTCCCGAGGATGAAGAGGTCTTGCAATATTTCGCCGAGGCCACGCCGGTCAATGAGCTGGAGTTTGCGCGCATCGGTTCCCGTCCGGTGCGTCGCAAAGCCAAAAGCAATTTTGCCGACCTTCGCGCCATTCCTTGGGTCTTCGGCTGGATGCAGAGCCGCCATGGAGTGCCCGGATGGTTCGGCGTTGGCCACGCCCTGGAACATTCCATCCAACAGGGAAAGCTTCCCATCCTGCAGCACATGATGCGGGAGTTTCCCATGTTCATCGACCTGATTCGCAATGTGGAATTGGCGCTCGCCAAGGCCGACTTCCACATCGCCAGGCAGTATTCGTTGCTGACGCGCGACCGTGCCATGGGCGATCGCGTCTTCCACTGCCTGGAGGCAGAATATGAGCGCACCCGCAGCGCCGTCCTCGCAGTCACCGGCCAGAAAGTTCTGCTGGAAACCAACCCGGTGCTCTCGCGTTCCATTCGCGTCAGAAATCCCTACGTCGATCCCATGAGCCTGATCCAGGTGGAGTTGTTGCGGCGCAAGCGCGCCGGCGACACCAGCGATTCCCTGCAACGCGCCATTGCC
>JAJYVR010000217.1 GCA_021791935.1 Acidobacteriota bacterium | reverse complement strand
GGCCCGACGACTGCGGTGGAGACAGAATGCGACACCACGGCGCCCTTGGAAGAAGTCACGCCCACATCGAACCACTGCAATACAGATGCAAGCTTGGCCGGGGAAGGTGCGGCAAAATCCCAATGCTGGAAGGATTCTTTTGCATTCCTGCCAGCGTAGGCGCTGCCATAGTTGCGTAAGACCGCGGGAGTGTCGTATTTGGGATCGAAGCTGATGCTGAGCAGATGCGTCTTTGCATAGAGTTTCGGGTCCGCCGCCAACATTCGATCCAACTGGGCAAAGTTACGGCTGAGGCGCAGACAGTATTCCGGAAATGGGCAACGCGTGTAAATAAAGGTGAGCACAAGCACCTTGCCGCGGAATTGCTTGAGTGAAATTTCCCGGTTGTTCTGGTTGCGAAATTGAAAATCCGGCACCGCATCGCCGGGTTGCGGCACGTGATATTGCACCGGCGGCAGGACATTCAAGTTCGCCTGCTGGACGATGACGATCTGGCTCAACACCGCTCCCTGCGCGACCAGCTGCAACTGGGCCGTGATCGTGTCGCCGGGATGCAGCTCGGAAGCGACGGATGGATTTTGCAGCGTGTAGGCCATGGTCATGGCTTCCATGAAACCGGGAATCGCTTCGGTATCGAGCGCAATCACGCCATCTTTCCGGTCGACAGAAACGACTTTTCCGCGGACAGAATATTGCTTCGGAGTAGATGCTGCGGTGCTGGCGGACGTTGACTTCGAGCTGGGACGGCATCCGCACAGGTTGAGCGTCTTGCAGGTCAACGCGCAGCAGAACGCCAGCGAACTCCACCGGGCGGTGCGACGGGACCGTGTTGCGCGCGTCGATGTTTTTGTTATTGCCATCTGCAACTCCCATGAATAGTTGTCTACCAGTTGCGATCTAAGAATCTAGTAAACTAAACCATAGGATACGTAGCCAACAATATGACAGAAAATTCAACCGATTCGATGAATCTTCTTCTTGCTTCTGCAATTGAAGCTGCGGCAAAAACCGCGGGCCTGGTTGTTTTGTCCACCCGCGCGGGCGCGGATTTCCACGGAGCGCCGACAACCTGCTTCGTCTTCGGCCTGAGCGCAGAGACCGCCAGCGATCGCACGCTGCAATTGGAGTTGAGCGACACCTTCGATGTAACGCAGCCTGCGCTGTTACCGGAATTGACCAGTTATCTGCGCGAGGCCGCGCTGCGCCTTCGGAACCCGCGACCCGATTGCTATGTCACTCTGGCCGGATTGCCAATCCGATTCGACAGCTTCTGCTGGCCCTTTCATCGTTCGACCTCCGGCTCCGACACCTATGTAGTGCATGGCATCGCGCATTTGGAGGACGGAACTGCAAGCCCGTTGCATGCCAAGATCGCCGCCAGCATGACAGTCACGTTTGCCGACATTGTGACTGCGCCCGAACAGCCCTATGCGGAATCGTTTATTTACAACGCGGCTCGCAAGACGCTGGACCAGGGGCAGATGGAGATGATCAAGAGCGGCAATCGTCAGCCTGTGCCTGTGACCACGCGCTACTACAGTCGCTGGCAAAAAAAGTTTGTCTTTACCGACACCGACGAGGAGGCGCGCACCGACTTTCTGGCGCTGAAACTCTATTGGCTCTCTGGCGTGCTGGGAGGCAGTCAACCTGTGTGGGTCGCCGACCCCAGGGACGCGCAGTATCTGAATACCACCACGGATCAACTGCAACAGGCCGCAACGCTCCTGGCCGGCGAGGGGTTCGTCAAGTTAGGAGCGGATCCGCAGTTCGCGGCTGCCACGCCGTTGCTATTGCAGCGAGCCGAGCATTATCACGCGGTCCTGGCGGATGCGTTGGCGATCACCAAGCCCGCCTTTAACGAAGAAATGCGCCACGGACATACCAACATGTAAGCCGTCCATGCCGACTGCCTGCGATTTCCCGCCATGAAAACCGCGGGAGCCCATGCAGTCAGACGGCGCCTTCGCTCTTACTCTGGCGTCCATCACGCAGCGGAAACCGACCGCGCCGGATTCAGGTCTGAACCGATGGGGGACGATAGCTGTGGGAAGTCCGAGCGAGTGACAGACCCGATGCAGGCAATCGCGGAGCTGAACCAGGATCGCGACTTTGCTTCCGGGCCGTGCCGGCAGCCGCCCATCGAGAGGCAGCGGGTCGAGGGAGCGGAAGAAGGGCAGACTGCCAAGTCTGCCCTTCTTTCGATGTACGGTGCAGCGTTATCGCGGGAGGATCTTCTTCCCGCTGACCGTCACTGTGGTGGAAAGTCCATTGGCATCTGTTCCCGGCTGGCTGCCTCCCACAAACAGCGTGTAGCTTCCGGGCAGAATCACGCGGTCCCCGTTGGCCAGCACCTGACTCCATTGCCGCGCATCCACTTTCATCCGCACGGGTACGGTGGCACCGGCGGGAACGCGCACGCGCGAAAATCCGGCGAGCGCATGAATCGGGCTGGTCTTGGTTTCAGGATAGGTGAGATACAACTCCGCTACTTCATCGCCATCGACCTTCGACGTGTTGGTGACGTCTACATCCACAGTGAGAGGATCGCCCGCCCGCAGTTTTTCCGTCGAGACATGCAGCTTGCCGAATTTGAAATTCGAGTAACTCAACCCAAACCCAAATCCATACAGCGTTGTGCCGTGGAAGTAACGATAGGTGCGGTCGGCCATCGAATAGTCGGTAAACGGCGGCAGTTCGCCGGTCGAGGTATAAAACGTGACCGGCAATCTGCCCGCGGGATTGTTTTTGCCGAGCAGCGTGTCGACGATCGCCTCGCCCCCGCGAGCGCCGGGATACCAAGCTTCAAGAATCGCGTTGGCATGTTGCGCGGACCAGTTGACGGCCAGCGCCGAGCCGTTCATCAGCACGACGATCAGCGGCTTGCCGGTGGCGGCTACGGCCTGCAGCATCTGTCGCTGCACATCCGGCAGGTCGATCGAGGTGCGATCGCCGCCGGAAAACCCGGGAATGTGAATCGGCATCTCTTCGCCTTCCAGGCGCGGAGAAATGCCTACGATTGCCACCACCGCATCGGCCTGCTGCGCGGCTGCGACGGCCTGCTGGCGGAGCACATCCACCGGCGGCTGCCAGTTGAAACTGATGCCTGCGCCAAACAGAGGTGAATGGTGCGAATACTCCAGGCGAAATGGGTGCGGCCTGGTATCGGCGAAAGCGACGTGGAACTCTGCCGGAAGGCCGCGTCCGTTTTTATCGTGGGAGGTGCCGGACGACACTTGCTTGCCGTCAATCCACACGCTGTAGGTTTCGACGTTGTTGCAGGGATAGCAATCGGCCAGCTTGACCTGGAACGCGATGTCCCCGGCAGCCGGCGGGGTGAAGGTGCCGCTCCAGCGCACAGAAAATGCTTTGCGCGGAATGCGGTTGGGGTAGGGGCTCGCGCCGTCCCAGTTGCTGTCGATGTTGTCCGATGTCGACGTGATGCCGGCTCCGGAGAAATTCGTGTTGGGGTAGGCAGTTTCGGTCAGCCCTTCCGCGCCGCTGGCGGTGTGGTAGGCATCCGGCGGGACCGGCAACGACAACTGCTCCACGTAGGGCGCGCCCTGCACATCGAGAATGCGAAAACGCTTCTGCGCGGCCAGCGTTTTGAATGCGGCCAGCGGCGTTTCCGGATGGATTGGCGTGCCGTTGTAGTTGCCTTCCAGCGCCGCCAGCGATGCCGCATTCGGCCCGATCACAGCAATCGTCTTCACGTTGGCCGCGAGCGGCAACGCGCCGTCATTTTTCAGCAGCACCATGGACTCGTCCGCGGCACGCAAATCGAGCTTGGCGTGGTCCGGCGAATACACCACGGAGCGATTCAGGGATTGCAGCGGCTGATCGCTGGGCGGCGCAAGAATTCCCATGCGAATTCGCGCCGTCATCAAGCGCTTTACGGCGGTATCGATTTCGCTTTCCTGGATCAGGCCGTCATGGACCGCCTTGACCAGCGTGGCATACTCGTCGCCGCAGCTTAGATCGGTTCCGGCGCGCACCGCATCGACCGAGGCCTGCTCGACCGACGGAGCATATTTGTGGCCGTTGGCAATGTCGCCGATAGCGCCGCAGTCGGAGACAACGTAGCCCTGGAAGTCCCAATCGCCGCGCAGCGTTTGCTGCAACAGCATTTTGTTGGCGCAGGCGGGAACTCCATCGACGGCGTTATAGGCGCACATGAGGGAGTCGGCATGGCCATCGACGATGGTGGCGCGAAAGGCGGGCAGATAGGTGTCTTGCAGGTCGTGCGCGGAGACATCGACATTGAAGCGATGGCGTTCCGACTCCGGGCCGCTATGCACGTCGAAATGCTTGGGAGTGGAGATGGACAGATAGTAGTTGGGATTGTCTCCCTGCAACCCGGTCACAAACTGGACGCCCAACCGGCCGGTCAGGAACGGATCTTCGCCGTAAGTTTCCTGCCCGCGACCCCAGCGCGGATCGCGAAAGATGTTCACGTTCGGCGACCAGAAATCCATGCCGTAGAAAATGGCGCGATTGTCTTCCCGCACCGCGGAGTTGTAGCGTCCGCGCCCCTCGATGCCGATAACATGGGCTTCTTCGTGGATCAGGGGAGCGTCCCAGGTCGCCGCCATTCCAATGGCCTGCGGAAACACGGTGGCATACCCGGAGCGCGCCACGCCATGCAGGGCTTCACTCCACCAGTCGTACTCGGCAACGCCTAACCGTGGAATGGCCGCCGCGTGGTTCTGCATCTGCGACACTTTTTCCGCCAGCGTCATCTTCGATACCAGGTCGTCGACGCGCTGCTGGATGGGAATTGCGGGATTCAAGTAGGGGGCTGGGGCTTTCGCGGCGGCCGCTTGCGCAAGACATCCGGGCACCAGCAAGAACAATGCGCCCGCGCCAGCCAACCACGCAGAGAGCCAGAGTTTCAGTCGGGCCGGAGCACCGGCGAACAAAAACGATTTAGACATGTCTTCTCCTTCTATTTTCAAGCCACACAAATGGGAATTCATCGGGCGTCTATCAATCTACTGTGCCTCGATCGACCTGACAAATTCCGGCTTCCTGAACGTGAATCGTCCCTTCCCCATGGAACTGTACACGCGCCCACGCCGCAGTGGGAAATGTACAGAAATACATGTGGCAGACGGAGCGAATTCCGCATTCCAGTCACTCCATATCAGGTGTGTGTAGGGCGTAGCGTTTCGCTAAGGCCAATTCAGCGATTCGCAGGGCTGGCGTTCGAACTGGAGCGCGCGGGCAGTCATCGCGTTGGTAGCTTATAGCAAGCCTTCGGTGCAGTTTCGGGTAAAACGCCCCCGTTTTCCCGCCGTTTTATGCGATTTCCAGGACCCCGCCGGCCCGGAACAGGTTCAGCAGATTGCTCGTCGCGCACACCAACTTCCACTCGCGGGTGACATTCTGTTTGCCTCGCAAGCTGAGGCGGCGGAAACCGCGTTGCTCTTTAATCTGTCCGAAAACCGGCTCGACGATCGCCGTGCGCGTCTTGTACACGGCGCGGCCAGCCTCGGTTC
>JAJYVR010000216.1 GCA_021791935.1 Acidobacteriota bacterium | reverse complement strand
CGCATGGTTCCGACACTGCGGCTACGGCATACAGCAACCATAGTTCTGCTCTAGAGCATTTTCAAATCAAGTGTGAACAAAACTCTGGGTGCCCCATCCTTTGTGCGCCATTTGCACAAAGGGTGGGAGAGCAGGACTCTTTTCCCGACCGTCAACACCCTGACTGAAAATGCTCTATCGCCGCAACAAGGCGACGGGTACGGTCTGCGAAGCCACATTCGCCGGTCCGCTAAATGTTGCCGCCCCGGCGAGGGCAAGCCGCAGCGCGCGGCCGGGAAAGATTCCCAACGCAAATACAGCCAAGACCAGAATCGCCATTCCCAGCACGAATGCGGGCCGCGCATGGGCCGTGTCCGCCTCACGAGGAGGCTCCGCGGGAACCATATACATCTGTCCCAGCAGACGCAGGTAATAGAACGCGGCCACGCCGCTGTTCAACAGGCCCAACACTGCCAGCCATGCGTTGCCGGAACCGATCGCTGCCGTGAAGACATAAAACTTGCCGAAGAATCCCGCAGTGAAGGGAATTCCAATCAGCGAAATCAGAAAGACGGCGAAGGCAGCGGCGGCCACGGGATGGCGCCGCGCGATTCCAGAATAATCGCTCAGGTTGGTGCGGGCTTCGTTGTAGCCGGAAAGATAGCTGATGATGCCGAATGCGCCCACATTCATCGCCGCGTAGGCAGCGGTGTAGAAGCTGGCGGCGGCAATCCCCATGGGAGCCAGCGCCGTGAATGCAACCAGCAAATACCCGGCGTGCGCAATCGAAGAATATGCCAGCATGCGCTTCACATTGCGCTGCGTGAGCGCGCCCAGGTTGCCGATCGTCATCGACAGCACGGCCAGTATCCAGACCAGCGGCATCCAGACGTGCGTTGCCGTTCCGAATGCGCCATACGTGATGCGTAGCAGCACGGCAAAGGCCGCTGCCTTCGGCGCTGTGGACATCAGGCCAACTACCGGCGCGGGCGCGCCTTCGTACACGTCCGGCGTCCACACATGGAACGGGGCCAGCGATACTTTGAAGCCCAGGCCAATCAGCATCATGCCGAAGGCGACCGTCAGCAGCAGCGGCGAGGCCCCGCCAGCGACACCTTTCGCAATCTCATCAAGGTTGGTCGAGCCGGTTGCGCCGAAGCACAGCGCGATGCCGTACAGGAAAAATGCGGTCGCGAAGGAACCCAGCAGGAAGTATTTGATCGACGCTTCCGGGCCGGTCGCGCTGCGCTTGCGATAGCCGGCCAGGATGTAGGTGGAGATGGAGGAAATCTCCAGGCTGATGAAAACCATCAGCAGCTCGACGGAGCAGGTCATCAACATCATGCCGGTCGCGCCGAAGAGAATCAGCGCGTAATACTCGCCGACATAGCTGGTGTGCCCTTCAAAATAATCGAGCGAGATCAACAGCGTGACCAGAACGATGCCGCCGATGACCAGATGAAAAAAAACGCTGAACGCATCCGACTGCACGGTGCCGAAGAACGCCGTTCCCGCAGGGAGCAGCAGTTGATAGACGCTGGCCGCGATGGCTGCGAGGGTGCCAAGGATTGCGACAAGGCCGAGCGGTTTGCGGCTCGTTTTTGGCTTCAGCACTGCCTCGATCAGCATCACCAGCACGCCGGTCAGCGTCATCAGAATTTCCGGCAGAATCCGCAGCGCGGGAGAAACGGCGATCATCGATGGAGTCATCGGCTCATTCATTGCGCCACCCCTCGCGTCGCTGCTTGTGTTGCTGCGGGAGGCGACGCCACGGTGGCGTAGGCTGCGACAGAAGTCTTCGCTGGGGCCATGCCCGGCACAGAAAGATCGATCGCGTGCATCCAGAAGACAGAGGCCACACCCATGGCGATCATCAGGGCAACCGGCGGCCACACGGCGGCCCGTTCGCGCCAGTTGACATCCTTGACTGAAAGTGCGGCGACTCCGGCAGACGGCTGGCCATAAAACACGCGCTGCACCATCCACAGCATGTAAGAGGCGGAGAGGATCACGCCCAACGTTGCCGCAGCAGCGAGGCCGGGATGGGTCTGGAAGCTGCCGCTCAGGATAAGAAATTCTCCGACAAAAACATTCAGCGATGGCAGCCCGATCAACGACAGCGTGGTGATAACGAACAGCACTGCCAGTCCTGGCATTTTGGTTGCGATGCCGCCGAGCTGCCCCATGTCGTAGGTGCCATAGCGCTCATACAAGATGCCCAGCAACATGAAGAATGCGCTGGCGGAAACGCTCTCGTTCAAAATTTGATACGCCGCTCCGTCCATGCTGACCGCGGTGAAGGCGTAGATGCCCAGCACGATGAAGCTGACCGCGCTTAACGTGGCATACGCCGCCAGCCGCTTCAAATCGGTTTGCACCAGGGCCATCAACGCTCCGTAAAGAATGCCAATTGCGCCCAGGGCGACCATTAGCGGCGCAATGTGCGCGGCCTGGGTAGGGAACAGTCCCACATGCCAACGCAGCAGGGAATAGAGTCCCAACTTGCCGGCGAGAATCATCGCGACCGCCGTGGGCGCTTCGCCGATGCCATCGCGCAGCCAGCCGTGCAGGGGAAACACCGGCACCTTGACGGCGAAGGCCAGCAAAAACGCCAGCGACGTGAGCCATAAGCCTGTGGCATGCGCGCCGTTCCAGCCATGCATCTGCTGCTGGAGTTGTACCAGGTCGAAGGTCCCCGTCTGACCATAGAGCCACAGCATCCCGACCAGCAGCAGCGCGGAGGGAATGAATGCGTAGAGGAAAAACTTGATGGCAGCGCCGCGCCCGTTCTTGCGGCCATACATGCCGATCAGCAGCGCCAGGGGGACGATCGAAAGCTCCCAGAAGGCGTAATACAGAATCAAGTCGAGCGCAACGAAGACGCCGTACATCGCCGTCTGCTGCAGCAGCAGGAGCGCATAAAATTCGCGAGTGCGGTCTTGAATCACCCGCCAGGAAATAAGCACGCTAAGCGGCCCCAGGAAAGACACCAGCACCACCAGCCACATCGACAGGCCATCCACGCCGACGTGGTACTGGATGGCCGGATTGCCGATCCACGGAATGTTCAATTCAAATTGGAAGCCTTGCTGCTGTTGATAGTTGAAGTGCGCCGGCAGATGCAGCGCCATCACAAAAAGAAACAGCGTCAGCAGCAGAGAAAATACCTGAGGAGCGCGCCCGCGCCTCGGCAACAACAGCACCACCACCGCGCCCGCCGCGGGCAGAAAGGTGAGCCATGTAAGAATGCTTGCGTTCAACTTGAAAGTCCTTCCCTATTTAAAACGAATGCGAAAGGTAGAGCGCCACAATCAAAACCGCTGCCGCGCCCGCCGCCAACCACCCTGCGTAGGAGCGGATATTTCCCGATTGCATCCGGCGAATGCCAGAACTTGCGCCGCTTGCCGCCGCCGTCATCGCGGTGTTCGCGCCGTCGATGATGCCGGCCTCGACGCCGCGCCCCAGAAGATTTCTTGAAAGCGCCAGAATCGGCCGGACGACGACCGTTCCGTACATCTCATCCACCCAATATTTATTCCAGATCAGCATATACAGCGGCTTCGTTTTCTGCTCCGCGCTGTCGGCCAGTTGCGGCTTGCGACGGTACATCAGGTCCGCGAGCCACCACCCAAACAGAGCGACCAGCATCGACACGCCGGCAAGAATGCGCTCCAACGGGAAGTCCCTTGCATTCGACGCAGCGATCTGCGCAGTTCCAACGCTTGCAAATACGGGGTCGAGAAAGTGGGCAATCCAATCGTGACCGCCCAGCGCAGCGGGCCAGCCAATCCATCCGCCTGCAAGTGAAAGAATGCCGAGAATGACCAGCGGCAGCAGCATCGCCCAAGGACTTTCATGTACTCCGTGAGCACCGTGTTCGCCGTGGCCGGTACTGGACTCGTCATACCGAGGGCTGCCGAAAAATGTCATATACCAGAGCCGGAACATGTAGAACGATGTCAACCCGGCGGTGACCAGACCCACGGCCCACAGGGCTTTGCCGTTCTGAGGGGCGGTAAATGTTGCCGCCAGAATCGCGTCCTTGCTGAAAAATCCGGCGAAGGGAAACAGTCCGCTGATGGCGAAAACAGCGGCCGTCATGGTCCAGAACGTGACCGGCAGTTTCTTTCGCAGGCCACCCATGTTCCGCATGTCCTGTTCGCCGCCCAACGCGTGAATGACGCTGCCCGCGGCCAGAAACAGCAGCGCCTTGAAGAAGGCATGAGTGACAAGATGAAAAATTCCCATCGAGTACGCTGCCACGCCGCAGGCCAGAAACATATATCCGAGCTGCGAAATGGTGGAGTAGGCGAGGACGCGTTTGATGTCGGTCTGCAAAATGCCAATCGTCGCCGCAAAAAAAGCTGTCGCCGCGCCAATAATGGCGACGATCGCCAAGGCCAGCGGTGATCGTCCGAACAGGACGTGCGCGCGCGCCAGCATGTAAACGCCAGCCGTCACCATAGTGGCCGCGTGGATCAGCGCCGAGACGGGCGTCGGGCCTTCCATCGCATCCGGCAACCAGACGTAGAGCGGAATCTGCGCCGACTTGCCCGTTGCGCCGAGAAGCAACAGCAATGCAATGGCTGTGAGGAAGCCGCCCTGTAGTTCCGGATGGGCGGCGATGCTCGCGAATACTTCACTAAAACTGAGCGTGCCGAAGTGGGCGATAAGCAAGAACATCGCCAACAGAAATCCAAAATCGCCAATTCGATTGACGATGAATGCCTTCTTGCCGGCATTCGCCGCCGAATCCTTCGTGTAGTAAAAACCGATGAGCAAATAGGAGACAAGACCGACGCCTTCCCAACCCACAAACATCAGCAGGAAATTTGCCGCCAACACCAGCGTCAGCATGAAAAACAAAAACAAATTCATGTAGGCGAAGAAGCGCCAGTAGCCTTCCTCGGCAGCCATGTAGCCGACGGAGTAAAGGTGGATCACCAGGCCAACGCCGGTGACCACCAGCAGCATGACCAGCGTCAGTTGGTCCAGCAGAAACGAAAAGTTGGCATGAAAGCCTGTGACCGCGATCCATGGGGTCGCAAAGCTTTCGAGATAGGGCAGCGCCAGCCCTTGATGCACGCGGGCCACAATCCACAGCACCTGGACGAACGCTGCGGCAGGGAACAGCAGCGCCACCGCCGAGACGGCCGCCTTGGGCAGGCGCCTCCCTAAAATCCCATTGATCGCGAAGCCCGCCAGCGGGAACAGCGGCAGCAGCCAAAGATACAAAGAAGGTGTCATAGTTTCATCAAGTCAATCTGGTCGACATTCAACGTATTTCGTGAGCGGAACAGCGAGATGATAATCGCCAGACCGACAGCCGCTTCCGCGGCGGCGACGACCATGACAAAGAACACAAAAATCTGCCCGCTTACCTGGTGCCAGAGATTGGCGAAGGTGACGAACGCCAGGTTCACGGCATTCAGCATCAGCTCAATCGACATGAAAATGGTGACGATGTTGCGTTTGATCAGAAACCCGCAAACGCCGATCGAGAACAATGCGGCGCTCA
>JAJYVR010000215.1 GCA_021791935.1 Acidobacteriota bacterium | reverse complement strand
ATCCGATCCGGACAAGCGCGCCGCCTACGACCGTTTCGGCCATGCCGGCATCGGCAACGTCGGCGGGGATGCGAGCGGATTTGCCGGGATGCCAGACCTCGGCGACATCTTCGGCGATCTGTTCGGAGAGATGTTCAACATGGGCGGCGGCCGTCGTTCCTCGCGTGCCCAGCGGGGACGCGATCTGCAATATGAGCTGACTCTTACCTTTGAAGAGGCCGTCTTCGGCAAGCAAAGCGAAATTGAAATTCGCCGCATGGAAAACTGCGCCGCCTGCCAGGGTAGCGGCGCGGAACCTGGCCACGGACCCACCGTCTGCCAGCAATGCGCCGGTCGCGGCCAGGTCCGTTTTCAGCAGGGATTTTTCTCTGTCGCCCGCACCTGTCCGGTCTGCGGAGGGACCGGCAGCCTGGTCACGCATCCCTGTCAGAAATGTAAAGGCGAAGGCCGCCAGGCAACCGAACATACCATCCACGTCACAGTTCCCGCGGGCATTGAGGATCACATGCGCATCCGCTACCAAGGCGAAGGCGATGCCGGCCGTTATGGCGGCCCGTCGGGAGATTTATATGTGGTGGTTTCCGTCGAGCCGCATCCCTTCCTGGAACGCGAAGGCAACGATCTGCACTACGTGTTGCCCATTTCTTTTCCGCAGGCGACGCTGGGCACGGAGTTGACGATTCCCACGCTGGAAGGCGAGACCAAGTTGAAGGTCCCGGAAGGGACCCAGAGCGGCACGGAATTCCGTCTGCGCAACAAAGGCGTCCCCTACCTGAATGACCATGGCCGCGGAGACCTGATCGTCCAGGTGGTTGCGCAGGTGCCGCGCAAGCTGACCAAGCCGCAGAAGGAACTGATGCGCCAGCTCGCCGAAACTCTTACGGTCGAGAACACCCCCGCATCGCGCAACTTCTTTGGCAAAATGAAAGATATTTTCAGCTAAAGAAAGATCGATTGCAGGAACGATTTGGGTGCCTGATCCTTGGCGCATGCCTTTGGCGTCAAGGGTGGGACCCAAGAAAAATCCGCAGTAAGGATTTCTGCCTCTCTGGAAAATTTCAATCGCGTGAGGCGATGCTGCCGTCGTTCCACCACGCGCCGATCAAACTGGCCACGGCGATCGCAGCCGTTTCTGTTCGCAGGATGTTCGGCCCCAGGCCCACCGATTGCCATCCCGCATCCGCGAAGCCCGAAATTTCCGTCGAAGTCCATCCGCCTTCCGGCCCGATGGCCGTATAAATTTCCTGCGACGCGGTCGCATTTCGATCTGTTGTCATCAGAGATTCCCATAGCGACTGCGTTCGCTCCTGTTCCGACAAAAAAAACCGTAGAGCATTTTCCTTTCCCGCGAGGCAATCCGTCATCGACATCGGACCGGAAATTTCCGGCGCGTTGCCGCGGCGAGATTGCTGCGCCGACTCGCGGGATATTTTTCGCCAGCGCTGGCAACGTTTTGACGCCGCCTGCGCCAAATGTTTCTCGCTGCGCTGCGCGACGAGCGGAACGATTCGCGCCACGCCCAGCTCCGTCAACTTTTCAATTGCCCATTCCATCCGCTCAAAACGAACGATGCTCAACGCCACGATCAGAGGCAGAGATTCCGCCGCTTCGACTTCCTCGTGCAGCGAGAATTCGACAGCATCGGCGGCCACCTTTTCGATGACCCCGCGCCGGACCGCATTTCCAGCGACGATATCGCATTCCTGGCCAATCTGCGCCCGCAGGACGCGCGCCAGGTGCGCCGCTTGCGCATCGAGCAGCGTCGCGGAATTCTCGGTCCATCGGTCGGCAATCCAGCGTCGGCGCGTCATGTGTTCTTCGATGAGCCTACTGGACGAGCGTAAAAATGAACAGCCCGCCTGCTCGCAAAAAATGCGTTCTCACAAAACAGAAGAGGGAGCGCTGTGCGCTCCCTCTTCTGTTTTGCCTTGAGCGATTCGGTGGCTTACTTCTTTTTGGTGGTCTTCTTGGCTGCCTTCTTCGTTGCTTTCTTTGCTGCTTTCTTGGTTGCCATAGTAACTATTCTCCCTTTTCGATGTGACATCGAGAACTGCAGTCTCACACCGCAGTTACACGAAGGTATAGTTTTGCGCAAAATTAATGTCAAGAAAAAAATTGCGTTCCTGTCGTTTTTTTTTGCGAGGACGTACGTGTCGATTTGTCGAAAGAGGAATTTTTTCGTGCGATAGCGCGCACGTAAAGTCGAAAAATCATGCGAAAGTTTTCAAAGACTGCCGAAGTTCACGCGAGAAAAACAAGAAAGCGCGGTAAGGAAATCTTCACAACCGACAACGGCTGCGGCGCGGGTCGATCTCGGCGCGGATGTTGCCCTTGAGGCCGGCACGCGCCGATTACCCCCGTAAACACAGCCTGTTTCATCGCTCTCGATTTTGAAGCCAACGTATCTGACGCTCATTGATAAGGACAAGCCGTGCCGCCACAAGCCAGATGCAAACAGTGCGCCGTATACTTTTTTGTTTGCATCGCATCGCACTTTTGAAAGCTGGAGGGTCTGTATGGAAGACATTGTCATCGTTGCCGGAGCCCGGACGCCTGTCGGAAAATTCCTTGGCTCGCTCGCAGATTTTTCCGCGACGCAGTTGGGCGCTATCGTGGTGCGCGAGGTGGTGAAACGCGCCGGGGTCGCTCCCGCGTCGGTGGAGGAATGCATCATGGGCAACGTGGTATCGGCTGGCCTCGGGCAGAATCCCGCGCGACAGGCCGCAATCTTCGGTGGGCTTGCGCCGGAAGTCAGCGCCTTCACCGTCAACAAGGTTTGTGGATCGGGATTGAAAGCGGTCGCGCTGGCGGCGCAAGCCATCCAGACCGGCAATGCGGAGATCGTCGTTGCCGGCGGCATGGAGTCGATGAGCAATGCGCCGTATCTGCTGCCCGATGCGCGCAAGGGGTTCCGCATGGGCGACAACAAGGCGGTCGATAGCATGGTGCGAGACGGCCTGTGGGATGTTTACAACGACTACCACATGGGCATGACCGGCGAAAATGTTGCCGAAAAATATTTCATCACCCGCGAGGAGCAGGATGCCTACGCGCTCGAGTCCCATCGTAAGAGCGCCGCGGCATGGAGGGATGGTCGCTTTGCTTCGCAGATTGTGCCCGTTGAAATTCCCGCCAGGAAAAAAGGCGAGGCACCGACGTTATTCAGCCACGACGAGTCGGTGCGCGAGGACGCGACGCTGGAAGCGCTACGGAAACTGAAACCTGCGTTCAAGAAAGATGGCACCGTGACGGCGGGCAACGCGCCCGGGGTCAACGACGGCGCGGGAGCCGTGCTGGTGATGTCTGCCAAGAAAGCTGCATCGCTCGGCTTGAAGCCGATGGTCCACATTCGCGCCCAGGCCAGCAGCGGCGTCGAGCCCAAATGGGTGATGATGGCCCCCGTCACCGGCATCCGCAAGGTACTGGAGAAAGCGGGCTGGCAGCGCGATGAAGTCGATCTCTTCGAATTGAACGAGGCCTTCGCCGTCCAGGCGCTGGGCGTCTCCCGCGAGTTGGGACTCGACCCGAACAAAGTGAATGTGAACGGCGGCGCGGTCGCCATCGGTCATCCCATCGGCGCCAGCGGCGCGCGCGTGCTGATCACGCTGATCTACGAAATGATCCGTCAGGATGCGAAAAAGGGTGTCGTCGCGCTCTGTCTCGGCGGTGGCAATTCTGTTGCCATGGCGCTCGAACGGTAGGAGATTTTCCCAGTGGCTCTGACATTCGACGACAATACCGATTCGAAAGAGCGATTTAGTAGTCGCGTCGACGCGTATCGTGAATTTCGCCCGCGGTATCCAGACGCGACGATCGGCCTTCTTCAACGAGAGTGCGGACTCACTCCTGCCTCCGTCATTGCCGATATCGGCGCGGGTACCGGGATGCTGGCCGCGCTTTTTCTCGCGCATGGCAATTCTGTCCTTGCGGTCGAGCCGAACCGGGCGATGCGCGAAGCGTGCGAAGACTTGCTCCCACAGTTTCCAAACCTCAAGTGCATCGACGGCTCTGCCGAGGAGACAGGTCTGCCGGACCGTTGCGCCGACATTCTCACGGTCGGCCAGGCGCTGCATTGGTTCCACCTTTCCCGGGCCCGTGCAGAGTTCCTTCGCATCTTGCGTCCCGGCGGCTGGTGCGCCGTCTTCTACAACGAACGCCGCGCGAGCGGAGATGCTTTTCACGATGGTTACGAGCGCATCCTGCAGGAATTCGGCACCGATTACGAAACCGTGCGGAGCAAATATCCGCGGCAGGGACCATTGGCGGAGTTCTTCAGATCGGAGAACGCCGCGCGCGCAACGATGCGTCAAGCCAGTTTTCCGAACACACAGGAATTCGATCTCGCAGGGTTGCAAGGGCGCATTCTTTCTTCCTCCTACATGCCGCAGCACGACCACCCGCGCTACCCCGCCATGATGCGTCAGATCGAGAAGCTATTTTCGCAGTGCCAGCGAGATGGCCGCGTGCGACTGGAATACGACTGCGTGGTCAGCTACGGAACGTTGGCATGACCACCACTGGCCCGCATCCGCCAGCCATCGCTCGTGATCGATGCTCTTTCAGCACTCGATAATGTTCAGCGCCAATCCCGCCTGCGAGGTTTCCTTGTAGCGGCTCTGCATGTCGAGTCCGGTGCGATACATCGTCTCGATGATCTGATCGAGCGAAATCTTATGCGTTCCCGCTTCGTTCATCGCGATGCGGCAGGCGTTCACCGCCTTCACCGCGCCCATGGCATTGCGTTCGATGCAGGGGATCTGCACCAGCCCGCCGATGGGGTCGCAGGTCATGCCAAGGTTATGTTCCACCGCGATTTCGGCGGCATGCTCCACCTCGTCATTGTTTCCGCCCATCGCCGCAACCAATCCTCCGGCGGCCATGGAGCAGGCGACACCCACCTCGCCCCGGCAGCCCACCTCCGCGCCGGAGATGGAAGCGTTCTCCTTGTACAGAATTCCGACGGCGGCCGCAGTCGAAAAATAGCGAAGGATGCCTTCGTCATCCGCGTCCGGAACAAAGTTGCGATAGTAATGCACCACCGCCGGAATGACTCCAGCAGCTCCATTCATGGGCGCTGTTACCACGCGTCCACCTGCGATGCCACACCAGGTCATCGGCTTCTTCGAACCGAACTACATGCTGGCCAAGCAGCGACAACGCATGTTCCTCGCGAATTCGTCTCACAACGCCGTCAATCGCCGCTGGATCGATCCGGTCCGGCTGCTCCCCCAGCAATCCAAGCAGAATGGCGCGATCGGTGCCGTGACCATGTCCGGTCAGCGCCAGCGATCCGTACAGCTCGACGGCAACCCGCGCGGTGGTGGCAAGCAGCCCCGCCTCTTCCAGCTCGACGGCGAAGCGCCGCGCGGCCCGCATCGGGCCCACCGTGTGCGAGCTAGGAGTGTGTCGGGCATAGATTCGTGACGGAGCCGATAGCGTGGGCAGCAGGTTCTGTTTTATGTTCGATTCATGGGCCAGAACTTCATTTCTGACACGGTCAACCAG
>JAJYVR010000214.1 GCA_021791935.1 Acidobacteriota bacterium | reverse complement strand
CGCCGTTATTGGTGTATCCCTGGGTGATGTCCGGAGTCACGTCGAAGCCCATCACGAACGCCTTGTCAACCTGAGGGCGCAGGACCGAGAGAAGAAATTCAATGGCCGCGTTCTGCTCAAAATGGAAACGCGAACGGATGGAGCTGCTGGTGTCGATCATGAGACCGACCCGGAGGGGCAGGTTGGTCTGCTGGGTAAAGCTGTAGACTTCGGCCGGGGCCATGTGGTTGTCGAGCAGGGAGAAGTCGTCCTCGGTCAAATTGCGAATGAAATGGCCATGCTTGTCGGTGACAGTGAAGATGAGATTCACTTCATTGACGACAGTCGTAATGGTGTACGCGCTACTTGGCGGAGTGTCGGCAGACGGCTGCTGCCGGGCAGTGTGCGTCGATGAATTTCCAGAAGCGCGGGTGGAGGTTTGAGCGGCAGGCTGGGAGGTCCGACCGGCCGGGGCGGCAGCGGTCGACGCCGTCTGTTTTGCGGTCTGAGGCGCTGGAGCCGCGTTGGTTTGTGCTTGGGCGCGGTTCTGCGTTCCCACCAGAATGGCGAGGAAAATGGTGGCGATACCCAGCCCATACCTGTGCCATCCGCAGTCCAGTTGGTCGTCTTTCCGGCCCATCATCCATTCCAGTTTACCAGCGTCGAGAGGGGTCATTTTTGTTGGACCGGCGACCTGAGCCGAGTTAGCCAACCCTGCAGATCGGTTGGCAGTGGCGCTTCAAATTCCATGCTTCTTCCCGATTCGGGATGGGTCAACTTAAGCCGCGTCGCATGGAGGAAATTGCGATCGACAGAAATCGCTTGCTCCAGGGCTGCCGCCTTCTGAAGGCGAGTGGCTGGAGCTTGCAAGCGGGGAAGAATGTTCTGAGGCGCTCCATAGAGTGTATCTCCTACAACGGGATGTCCGATCGAGGAGAGATGGACGCGAATCTGATGGGTGCGTCCGGTTTCGATCTCAATTTCGAGCAGGGTGAAATGTCCGAAGCGCGATTCGAAGCGTTCCAGCACGCGATAATGCGAGACGGCTGTTCGACCCCCCATGCGACGCGTCGTCATACGTGTACGTCGCTGCCGATCGCGGCTGATGGATGCCTCCAGCGTTCCGCGATCGAGCTTCACCGATCCGTGGACGAGTGCGATGTAGGTTTTGTGGACCTCGCGATCGGCAAACATCTTCGAGAGCCGGCGATGGGTGGAATCGTCTTTGGCAACGACGATCAGGCCACTCGTCTGCTTGTCCAGTCGATGCACGATGCCGGGGCGCAGAGGGCCACCTGTGGCGGAGAGAGTTGCCATGCGGTGCAGCAAGGCATTCACCAACGTGCCTCGGTTGCGCGCGCTGTCGGTTGCGCCGGAGCCGGCATGTACCATCATGCCCGCAGGTTTATTGACGACAGCGAGAAAAGCGTCTTCATAGACGATGTCGAGGGGAATGTCCTCCGCTTCGGCGCGAAGGGCAGGCAGGGCGACTTCGCCCATAACCGTCACCGTTTCGCCGGCGCGCAATTTGCCGCTGGCTTTCAGCTTCCGCGTGCTGCCGTCGATGCCGCGGACCGAGACGCAGTTCCGATCGATCAATTGCCGCACTCGGGCCCGGCTGGTCGAAGGCAGGCGCGCGGTCAGGAACTGGTCCAGTCGCTGCCCTATACTTGGCCCGTCCACAGCAAATACGCGCTGGGTCTCGGCGGCGGATTCGGCGGAATTCTCCGCCGGTCCATCGTCCAAGGCATGGGACGGAGCTTCATCGGGAATGGATTGGCGCGCGGGTTTCATGATGCTCGCGATCGCGCCGGTCGTTGCTCCAGCAGCATCAACGCGCCGATCGCGACCAGGCAGAAATCGATGGCTTGGGTCAGAGATAGCGCTTCAGCAAAAATCATCAACCGATTGTCGCCACGACAGAAGTCCAGGAAGAATCCCGTGAGCCCGGACAGCAAGAGCCATGCGCCGGCCAATTCGCCCGCCTGACGACGTTTTGGCAGCCACCATAGCAGCAAGAGGCAGAGCGCCAGTTGCACTGCGAAGAGATAGAGTTGGACCGGCTGAAGCTTCATATCGAGTGGCGTGCCGCTCCAGAGTGCCGCCCAGCGGCTATGAAAAGCAACGCCCCACGGAACGGAAGTGGGACGCCCGTAGTCGCAGCCTGCGAAGAAGCAGCCCAGCGCCAGAATCGCCTGCGCCAGCGCCCATCCCGGCGCCACCGCGTCGAAAGCGATCAACCAGGGCATTCGCTTCAACGTCATGTAGAGCAATCCGGCGGAAATGCCGAGGCCGAGTTCCGTAAGTACGGAATCGACGCTTTGCGGAATTTTCATGCTGAGCATGAGGAATGGGTAAGAAAGAAAATCATGCCAGTGACCGGCGACCAGCAACAATTTAGAACCCAGCACGGCCGTGAAAACTGCAATCATGCCCAGGTTCCACACCGCGTCCGGAGCGATTCGCAGGCGGGCAGCGGTCCGCATGGCGAGAGTCAGCCCTGCGATCAGGGCGATGGCAGCGAACACGCCATACGTGGGAAGGCTGACCGGGCCGAGCGTGAAGAGGCGGGGATACACAAGAGGAAGTAGAACAGAATCCGGCGGAAAACCAAACTGCGGAAAAAGAATCGACGTAGTAGGTGAAGGAGGAAAAGAAAACCGACCCGCGGGGCCGTAGTGCAGTGCGCCGGTGAACCCGTCCTAAGACGGTGGGAACCCGCCGCGGCTCTTTAGGCATTCCGGACTGGCGGACAGCACACCGAGCCGATTGTTCGAGTCGAGTTCCCTGTTCAATGAATGTAGGTTCAACCAGCGTTGACCACCCTACCTGCTTTGCAGGCCGGTTTCTACCTTGGATGCTAACCGGCAAGTGCCAGATTGGCAAGGCCGGTGCAATTTCGGTAGTGGGTCAGTTTGAAATCTGTGGGGGCTATTCCTCGCGCAGGACTTGCGTGGGATCGACGGAAAGAACGCGTCGCGCGGGGATCCATGTGGCAAGCGCGCCGACCAGCGCCATGGTCAGCACCACGCCCGCCAGCACCAACGGATCGTTCGGCGTGGCCTGGTAGACAATGCTGGCCAGCAAACGGCTGGCGGCAATGCCGCAAGCCA
Source organism: Acidobacteriota bacterium (assembly GCA_021791935.1). Taxonomy (GTDB): domain Bacteria; phylum Acidobacteriota; class Terriglobia; order Terriglobales; family Acidobacteriaceae; genus JAKAAZ01. Next base: position 2,414 of record JAJYVR010000214.1, on the reverse strand, counting down.
GACCTACCAGGGAGCCGGCACTGAGCAAAACAATCGGACGCCGCAGGGCCGCGCCCAGAATTTGCCGATGCGAAGCGCCCAGCGCCACGCGAATGCCCAGTTCCCGCATCCTGCGGCTGACGGTGTAGGAGGCGAGGCCGAAGATACCGGTGACCGCCAGCAAAATCGCCAGTATCCCGAAGACCCCCAGGGCTGCCGTGGCTACGCGGGCCGGGAACAGCACCATCGCAAGTTGGTGCTGCCAGCTCGACAGAAAATAGATTGGCAGATGGCGGTCCACGCGGTGCACCGCCGCGAGAACCTCTGGGACCATCTGCCGCGGGTCTCGTTGCGAGCGGACGAGCAACGTCGTCGTGCTGTCATCGTTCTGCAAAATGGAGTAAAAAATGGCGGGCGTTGGGTCTTCTGTCAGGGTGTTGTACTTTCCGTCCTGCACCACGCCGACCACCTGGAATTGGCCCTTTCCATCGCTTCTGGGAAAGTATTGGCCGACAGCCGGTTTGTCGCCAAAGAGTTTGTGCGCCAGCAATTGGTTGACGATGACGACACGCGGGGCCTTTGCGTCGTCATTCCAGGTAAATTCCCGTCCCGCCAGCAATTGGGTGCCGGAAGCCTCAATATAGCCCGGAGAAATCTTGAAGTAACTGGCGCTGATGCCGTTCGACGACTTAAAGACTGTCGTGCCTGGGGGATAGACATTGGTGCTGGAGTAATCGGGGCCGAGCGGCGTGTAGTTGGCGTAAGCGGCGGCTGTCACGCCCGGCAAGCGCGATACCTCATCGAGCAAACGGCGCTTTAGCGCCACGGCTTGGTCGCCGCTGTATCCAGCCATGCGCAGATCGAACCCCGCCTGCGTAACGTGATCGGGATTGAAACCCAAGGGGCTATGCAACGCCCGCGCCAGGCCGCGCACCGCCACCAGGGAGGAAGTGACCAGGATGCAGCAGAGCGCAATCTGGGTGGCGAGCAAGAGATCGCGCCCGGACCATTTGCGTCTCGCAAGCTCCGAGCCGGCGCCGCTTTTGATGGCCAGGTTGGGATCGGTCCGCCAAATTTGCCGCGCTGGAATCAGGCAAAAAAACGCTCCCGCAGCCTGCGAAAGCAAAAACGAGAAAACGTACACCAAGGGATCTGGATTGACGACGACCTGCATTGGAATCCCAAAAGAAAGATGCCAATCGCTGAGAGCTTGCAGGAGCCCGACAGCCAGCAGGCAACCAGCCGCGCCGCCGAGTACCGACAATACAATCGACTCCGTGAGCAACTGCCGCAGGATGCGCACGCGGCCTGCGCCGACGGCCACGCGGATCGCCAACTCACGCGCCCGGTCCGCGGCGCGCGCGGCAAACAGGCTGCCCAGGTTGGTGCAGGCGGCCAGCAAAACCAAACCCGCCAGCACCATCATGCCCAGTAAAAAGGCGTGGACGGGCCCCGATAGTATGTCTCCCACAAGACCTGGCTTTACCAGCTTGAACTGCAGTTCGTCGTCTTGCACAGGATGTTCGTGAGTCATTTCCACGGCGATGGCATTCAAGTTGGCTGTGGCTTGCTGCGGCGTTACCCCGGGCTTCAGTTTTCCAATGGCCCATGCTCCGGCATCTCCTCGATTGTTCAGCCAATCGTAGCCATCGAGCTGGTTCCCATTCATCACCGGAACATACATCTCCGGCCAGAGAAACCTCTCCGTGCCGTGAAAATCCTTCGCCGCGACACCCAGCACGGTATATGGGTGATTGTCGATTCGCACCGTCTTGCCGACGATTTGCGGATCGCCGGCATAGCGGTCGCGCCAACAAGCGTAGCTGAGCACCAGGTACGGGCTGGCCCCCGGGTCCTTGTCGTCGGATGGCCCAATGAGGCGGCCCAGCGCGGGACGAACTCCCAGCATTCCGAAATAATTGCCGCTGACCTCATTGCCCCAGACGGCCTGCGTGCCATCTTTGTTTTGAAGGCCGAAGCGGTTGAAACGGAACAGGGCCAGGTCTGAGAATGTCGTATTGCGGTCGCGCAGGTCTTTGTAATCCGGGTAGGACAAGGAGAGATAGCCTTGTTGCGTGTGCTGCACGGTGTAGAGACGGTTGGCATCCGGGAAATGCAGCGGATGCAGCACCAGGGAATTCAGCACGCTGAAGACCACCACGTTCGCGCCGATGCCAAGCGCCAGCGTGACAATGGCGGTGAACGCAAAACCGGGCGAATGCCGCAGCTTGCGGAGGGCGTAACGAAGGTCCTGGAAGAAGATTGGGAAAAGCGTCGGCATGGACTTGACCTTTGGAAACGCACTATTAGACTGCACGTTGCGGGCCAATTGCTGTGCTCATTAAAGCATTGAATCCAATGCCTGACCACACTTGAGTCGCGGTTGCCAGTGTACAGAATCGGAAATTGGTGTCCGGAAGCGGACAGAAAATATC
>JAJYVR010000213.1 GCA_021791935.1 Acidobacteriota bacterium | reverse complement strand
GCTTCTGGGCGCTTATGCCCCCACGTTGGCGATTGGGCCGGACGGAAAATTTGGCATGGTGCGGGAGAATGGGCCTGCGCAAGAGGCAACGCCGGAGACGATGGCCCCGCCGCAGTAGAGTTCAAAGTATGGGGAAAGCCTCTCGCGACGCTCGGCACCGGAAAGCTTGCGTGATCGGCGCTGGACCAAATGGTCTTTCGGCCGCGATTGTGCTGGCCCAGGCGGGGATGCAGGTGGACGTGTTCGAAGCCGAAGCGCAGCCGGGCGGCGCGGCGCGAACCATGGAATTGACGCTGCCCGGATTTCATCACGACTTCGGTTCCGCCGTTCATCCCATGGCCGCCGGGTCGCCCTTCTTCCGTTCGCTGCCTCTGGCGGACTACGGCTTGGAGTGGATTCATTCGCCCGCGCCCCTGGCGCACCCCTTCGACGATGGCACGGCCATTACGTTGGAACGTAATCTGGACGATGCGGAAGTAGCGTTCGGGGAGGATGGCCGCGCCTGGCGCAATTTGATGGCCCCACTGGCGCGCAATTGGGACGGATTCGCCGAGGACATTCTGCGCCCTCTGCTTCACGTTCCGAGCCATCCTTTCCTGCTGGCAAAATTCGCGCAGGATGCTCTTGCTCCCGCAACTTTTGTTGCGCGTAGAAGGTTTCGCAACGAACGAACACGCGCCCTGTTCGCGGGTCTTGCTGCACACTCGTTTTTGAATCTCAACCAACCGCTCAGCGCATCGTTCGGTCTGGTGCTCGGGGCCGCCGCGCACGCGGTCGGCTGGCCCATTCCGCGCGGAGGCGCTCAGGCCATCGCCGATGCCCTGTCCGCGCACCTTGCCCGGTTGGGCGGGAACATCGTTGCCGCCACTCGCATTGCCAGCTTCGATCGGCTTTCAAACTACGACATCGCGATGGGCGACATTACTCCGCGCCAGTTGCTGCGTCTCTCGCAGGGGAAGCTGTCGCCAAAGTATCGTCGTCGGCTGGAAAAATTTCGATATGGTCCAGGCATTTTCAAGGTGGACTACGCGCTGTCGGCCCCAATTCCATGGAAGGCGGCGGAATGTCTGCGCGCCGCGACCGTGCATCTGGGCGGCAGCATGGCGGAGATTGCCGCGTCCGAAGCCGCCATGGCAGGCGGAAAGACTGCGGAGCGGCCGTTCGTTCTGCTGGCGCAGCCGACCTTGTTCGATCTCTCGCGCGCTCCCGCGGGCAAGCATATTGCATGGGCGTATTGTCACGTTCCCAACGGCTCGACGTGCAAAATGCTGGAGCGACTGGAAGCGCAGATCGAACGTTTTGCCCCAGGATTTCGCGACTGCATTCTGGCGCGCCGGACTTGGTCGCCGGCGAATCTGGAAGCCATGGATGCAAACCTGGTTGGAGGAGATATCGGCGGAGGCGCGGTCGATTTCCGTCAGTTTCTTTTTCGCCCCACCTGGCGGCACTATGCAACCTCGGACAAAAATATCTATCTCTGCTCGTCCTCAACCCCGCCCGGTGGCGGAGTGCATGGCATGTGCGGCTACAACGCAGCGAAACTCGCGCTGCGCCGCCTGAGACAATAGCGAGGAGTACGAATTCTGCTCGTGTCCCGGATGTATTGCGCGCGAATGTTTGCAAGACGGATGGTCGATGAGATGAGAATAGACATGGAGAGAGGGTTGTGAGAGGAGTTGAACATGCGCCGTAGAGATTTTCTGAGCGCCGCCATTGGAGCGGCAATGCTGCAATCGCGAGTTTTTGGCAGCGTCTTCGTTGGCAACGAGTCGTCTGCCGCTGCGACATTTCCCCCGCCGGCCGCTGCATCGCCGAACGCAACCGCGAGACAGCACGGCGTCCAGCCGATGGCGATCGGCCTTATGATTGCGCCCGCGTACGACCGTCCGGAAGCGGCCATCGCGCGCGTGAAACAGTTGGGGATGTCGAATTGCTTCCTCAGCCTCGACGGCTACATTGGAAGGTTCAGTGCATCGGGCGCGCGGCAACTGAGCGCGCTGCTGGAAAAATATGACGTGACGGCAACCAGCGTCGAAATCGTCGGTCCGGGACGCCTGGTGTGGGATTTTCTCGATGGACCCGCGACCATCGGCCTGGTGCCGCCCGCGACACGCGCCGCGCGGATCGACGCCTTGAAGCAGACTTCAGACTTCGCCAAACGCATGGGCATCCCGCGCCTCCAGACCCATTGCGGCTTCCTGCCGGAGAATCCCAGAGATCCGCTCTACGACCCGGCTGTGCAGGCCATTCGCGAGGTTGCCATCCATTGCGCTGGGAACGGTCAGGACTTCCTGATGGAGACCGGCCAGGAGACGCCGACCACCATGTCGCGAGCAATCCTCGATGTAAACCAGCCGAACCTCGGCGTAGGGCTCGATACCGCGAACCTGATTCTCTACGGAAAAGCCAATCCGGTCGATGCGGTGGACATGATCGGCCAGCACGTCCGCAGCGTCCACGCCAAGGATGGAATGTGGCCGACCGATCCCATGCGATTGGGCAAGGAAGTGTTGATCGGCACGGGTCGCGTCGATTTTCCGCAGGTGTTTTCCAAGCTCCAGAAACTGGGTTATCGGGGCGCGATCACCATTGAGCGCGAGACTTCCGGCCCGCAACAGAGGAAAGATGTGGCCCACGAGAAAATGTATCTTGAACGGGTCCTTGCCCAGGTACGCGCCAATCCAACCCACGTCCAATCCAATCCAACGTAACCCAGGAGCGCTTTGCCATGGATAGAAGAAAATTTGTCGGGTCTGCCGCCGCTTCAGGATTGTTGCTGTTGAAGCCGCGAACGGTGTTCGGTTATGAAGCGAATTCGGCGGTACGGCTGGCGCTGTTGGGCTGCGGCTCGCGCGGGACTTCCGTGGCGACATCGTTTGCGAACGACACCGACACTCGCGTGGTGGCCCTGGCCGATTTGTTCCCAGACAAACTGGGGCCTGCAAAGGCGCACTTCGACCAGATCGCCAATACGGCGGGCTACGCGACGGTGGATCCGAAAAAGATGTTCCACGGCTACAAGGCGTTCGAGGAAGTCGCTTCCTCCCCGGGCGTAGATGTTGTCCAGATTTCAACTCCGCCGTGGTTTCACGTGCAGCATCTCGATGCCGCGGTCCGCGGCGGCAAGCATGTGTACTGCGAGAAGCCCATCGGAGTGGACGTTGCGCAATCGAAGCAGGCCCTCGAAATTGGTAAGCGTGCCGAGGGGCATGTGAGCCTCGAAGTGGGTTTCCAGATCCGCAGCGCGCCTCCCTTTGTAGAAATCGTCCGTCGCATCCAGCAGGGCGCGTTGGGAAAGATCGGCGTCATCGCCGCGAATTACAACGCGCCGGCCTCCACCTATCCTCCCATGCCCAACATGTCCGCGGACGAACTGCGAATTCGCCGCTGGTACTGGGACCTTGTGCTCTCCGGCGATATCATCGTCGAGCAAGCCATCCACCTGATCGATATCTGCAACTGGGCGCTGCAGGCGCATCCAATCAAGGCCAGCGGCGCCGGCGGACGAAACGTTATTTCTCATCCCGGCAACACCTGGGACAACTATGAGATCGTGTTTACCTATCCGGAAAATGTCCGTGTCAGCTTCTCCTGCACGCAGTTCGGCCCCAACGACTGGTTCGATGTCTCGGCGCGGATGTTCGGCGCGGAAGGCTTTGCGGAGACTCCCTACTCCGGCCCGTTGCGGATCGTGGGCGACCATGCATGGACATGGGCCGACCAAGGACCCGCGGCGCAGGCGGCTGCGGCCAAGTTCGCCGCCAACGGAGCATTCAACGACAATCTTGCGCTGGCCCAGCGGGAGAAAGATCGCGGCTTCATCGATAGCATTACGTCAGGAAATTTTCACAATCAATCCGCCGCCGGCGTGGAGACAGCGCTAAGCGCCATGCTGGGCCGAATGGCCGGTCGCCTCGGCCGCGAGGTGACGTGGGAAGAGTTGTTGCAGCACGGAGAAACATTCCATCTGGGCATCGACATGAGCCAGTTTTCTTAGGGAATCTCCGATTAAGTCTGTTTTGTATCAGGGCCGGGTGCCTCAGGTTCGCGTAGCTAACCTGGGACAAAAAGTTTGTCGGCCCTGAAACAGATTTGTCATCCCGACCGAAGATCGCCGTGGCGATCGGAGTGGAGGGACCTGCTGTTTCCCCTCGCGCCACAAAAAACGAGGGTGCCCCATTCTTCGCGCTCTATGCGAAGGGTGGGACTGAAAAAACTTCGCCAACCAGAAAAAGCTTTGTCATCCCGACCGCAGCGAAGGGACCTGCTGTTTCCCTGAAAATTCTCACGGTGGCCCATTCAAGCCCTCTTCTGGCTTGAGTGGGGATGGAAGAAAAGCACTGTCATCACGACCGGAGGTTGCTGTCCCAACAGCAGTGGAGGGACCTGCTGTTTCCACCCGCACCACAAAAAACGAGGGTGCCCCATGTCTCGCTTCTGAGACATGGGATGAAAAAGCACTGTCATCCCGACCGAAGATCGCCGTGGCGATCGAAGTGGAGGGACCTGCGGTTTCCCTCGAAATTCACGGTGCCCCATTCAAGCCCTCTGTTGGCTTGAGTGGGGATGGAAGAAAAGTGTTGTCATCCTGAAAAACCTTTGTCATCCCCTTAAGACTGGTTCATTCTTCCGAGCAGCCAGCTTTTAGGTACTTATAGTCCGTGGACTTACTGTCATCATCCGTGATTCGCTAGATCCCATGGTTCTCAATGCTGACGACGCAGCAAAGATCGCGTTTGGTCAGCGGGTCCGAGACTTGCGCTTAAAGAAAGGCCTCTCCCAAGAGGGACTTGCGGAGATGTGCGATCTCGACCGCAGCTACATCGGCGGGGTTGAGCGCGGCGAACGCAACATTAGTCTTCTAAACATCCATAAAATTGCGGCCGCCCTCCGAATTAGCGTTAAGGAGCTATTCTGATGGCGCGGCTGTCCCTACCTAAGCTTCCTACACTCTTGGCAAGAAAGATATACAAGACAGGCCAAACGCGAGGAGCCGACGACGACGAGATTTTCCAAAATCGTGTTTCGCGTTCGGGCACGGTCTTGATTCCATATCCAGTGTGGATCAGGCATTTTACGCCGACGGAATGGGCAACAAAATTCGAGAAAGGCTATATCGTCCTAGTGTCTCCGGAGGATTATTTCGGGCCACTAGATAGCGGTAATGGCCTTATCGGGGTAGGCTTGACGCTGGGCGAGAACGCCTTAGTCTTCTATGAAACCCGAGCCCAATGGCTTGCCCACAACCCCGCCACTATGGGCTGGCGACCGGCCGAAAGTCGCTTAGCACCACTGCTGGGCCAGTACGTTGCGCGCATCTCTGGAACAACAGCAGCAGACGACGGCGCAAAGATCATCTTCGGTTTCGAGACGACAGCGAACAAAGGTGCCGGCATTAGAGCAGAACTATGGTTGCTGTATGCCGTAGCCGCAGTGTCGGAACCATGCGGCGGCGTTGTCGGGGGTGATGGTTTTGAGGGCGTCGCCAACGGCCTGTTCGAGGGCTTCCTGGCTGCGAGCCT
>JAJYVR010000011.1 GCA_021791935.1 Acidobacteriota bacterium | reverse complement strand
CTTTCCCGCGCAGATGTGGTTCCTGATGTCGCGGTATGAGCAGCTATGCGCCGCCGCCGAGCGCGATGCCAAGTCCGGAAAAGCGGCGCCCATGGTGGCCGACTACATCTTCGAGAAAGACAAGCTGTTCGCCAACCTGAACCTGAGCGACGACGAACTGGCCCTGTACGAGCGCCAGTTTCAATACTTCCGCGACCAGTTGCCCACCCCCGACCTGGTGATCTATCTGCAGACCTCGCCCAAGGTGCTGCGCACGCGGCTGGCGCGCAAAGGCGTGCCCGAGGAGCGGGCGATTTCCGGCCGCTATTTGGAGCAGGTCGCGGAAGCCTATGAACACTTCTTCTTCCACTACACCGCCAGCGATCTGCTGGTGGTGAACACCGACGACATCGACTTTGTGCGCAACAACCGGGACCTGCAAACCCTGCTGCGACGGCTGAAGGAACCGGTGCGCGGCACCCAGTACTTTCTGCCGCTCGGCAAGATTCAGACTAACGGCATGGAGAATTTCTGGAGCCTGCTAAAGCGCGGCATTTCCGACAAGTACATCAGCTTAGAACCGTTCCACGTTTTCCCTATCTGGACGAGCAAACCATCCGCTACAATCATTACGAAGGCTTTAAAAATGGCGACCGATTCGACGCAGCCGTACGGCAGGTGTCGGAAAGCGGGTCACGCTCGATCAATTGACTGGCAAAAATTAGCCGGGGGTCTTCCTTAATTGAAAAACGACGGCAAGAACGTGGCAAGGGAAAAACGTAAGGAAGCGGCGGCGGGATTGTCGGTAGTCTCGCTGTTCTCCGGCTGTGGCGGACTAGACCTCGGATTCGAGGGTGGTTTTGACGCATTCGATACTGAGTACAGGCGGCTTCCATTCAATATCAAATGGGCAAACGATCTCAACCCGGTAGCTTGTCGCAGCTATAAGAAGAACCTAGCAGACCACATCCATTGTGGTGATGTATGGGAAGCGCTGAACACAATGCCTAAACAGGCGGATGTGGTAATCGGTGGATTTCCATGCCAAGACCTCTCGATCAACGGCTTGCGTAAAGGCGTAGCAGGAGTAAAAAGCGGACTGTATCGCGCGATGGTTGAAGCAGTCGCTATGTTGAAGCCGAAGGCGTTTGTAGCCGAAAACGTGCGTGGCCTCCTATTTCATTACAACAAAGACTCTCTGGAGCAGGTAGTAAACGACTTTAAAGCTCTCGGTTATGCGGTAAATGTGGATTTGTATCTGGCTGCGGATTACGGCGTACCGCAGATGCGACAACGTGTTTTTATAATAGGAACGCTTCCCAAAGTGAAGCCGTTTGTGCCGCCCGTGCCTGTTCGAACGAAGGCAAACTGGATGACCTCCAAAGAGGCTGTAGGCGATCTTGAAGACATGCCTGAGCGCGAGGACATCAATCATATTTGGAGTCGGGCCGAGCGTAGCCCCGAACAGGGCAACCGTAAGCTAAAGGCAGATCGCCCGGCAGATACAATTCGCGCTGAGTGCCACGGCAACATCCAATACCACTACAAATTGCCGAGACGCATCTCCATGAGAGAGGCTGCCCGCTTCCAGTCATTCCCTGATAGCTTCATCTTTGACGGTAAGCTGCGTGAAACTGAGCGCCAGGTTGGGAACGCGGTTCCTCCCATTATGGGTTGGCATATCGCCGAAGCATTGAGCCGGAGTCTTTAGTGACACGCGAAGATTTCGAGAAAATGCTCGGCAAAGCCGTTATACAACTTGGCGATGAAGTACGGCAAAGCACGAAGTATCATTCTCCGTCAGATTTCGAGCAGCGTGTCTTTGACGTTCTGCGGAACATCGCAGGTGGAGAGAAGATTGACATTAACCCAACTTTTCATCCGCACGCATTCCCTGATATTCGTGCTAATGGCTATGGGATAGAAGTCAAGACAACGACCAAAGATTCATGGATCAGCGTTGGCAACAGCGTATTTGAGGGGATGCGCGATCCATCTGTAAAACAGATATATGTCGTCTTCGGAAAGATGGGCGGTATGCCGTCCGTGCAATGGGGACGATATGAAGATCGAATAACGCATGTCAGAATTTCTCATGCGCCACGCTTCGTTTTGGAGATGGATCGGGATTCATCTTTGTTTGTGAAGATGAAGATTTCATACGATGAGTTCTCCAAGCTTCCCCCCGACGGAAAAATGAAACACGTCCGCGACTATTCGCGCGAACGGCTCAAGGAGGGCGAGCGCCTTTGGTGGCTGGAGGATCAGGACAGTCCTGGAAAACCGTTGGAAGTAAAACTGTATATGAGTCTCACGAAGCCAGAAAAGGTAAAGCTACGCGCTGAGGGCGCATTGCTGTTCCCTGAAATCGTCTCTGGCTCCAGAGTGAAAGACAAGTATAACGACGTGGCGTTCTTTTTCTTGAGGTACCACAATGTATTTTGCCCGCAGACCCGCGATTTGTTTTCTGCCGGGAGCGTGGCAGGAAAAGAGCGCGGTGGAAACTACTTGCAGCGGTCACTCAAGAACATTGAAGCCCAGATGGTTGAAGCTGCCGAACAACTACCATCTGACCTGATAGAGGAATACTGGGGTGTGCGAGTAGAACCGAAAGATAGAATCAAATTCTGGCTTGGCCGCGCTGACAGACTGGCAAAAACCTGGAAACCGTCTGAGCACTTATTTATAGAGACAAAGTGAAACCACATGCAGCCGGAAAGGAAATAAGTAAAACAAAAACCTCAGTAGCATGGACATACTCACTAAGCCGGAACGTAGTGTCCGCATGGGTCTCATTCGGTCTAAGGATACCAAGCCAGAAATTGCAGTGCGCCGGCTAGTTTATGGAATGGGTTATCGGTATCGGCTACACGGCAAGAATCTGCCGGGCCATCCCGACTTGGTTTTCGCCTCTCGACTGCAAGTTATTTTTGTGCATGGTTGTTTCTGGCATCTCCATCAAAACTGCTCCCACTGCCGTCCACCGAAGTCGAGGCAGGATTATTGGAAGCCAAAACTTCAACGCAACGCTGAACGGGACAAACAGACACAACAGGAATTACGCCGTATGGGTTGGCGCTATCTAGTGGTCTGGGAATGCGAACTTAGAAACCAATCCAAGCTTATACGGAAGATCATGCAATTCCTTGCTTAGCAAGAATAGATGAATTGCCAAGTATGTTATTGTCCTACCCAGCCTATCCCTCTGAGGCCCAAATGCCTCGTAAGCCAGCTTTTGTTTGTGGGTAAACGACACCCGTGCTCAAATTGGGGCGGTTGCATAATTTGGGGAATGGATGCGCTCCAAGTTGAAGACAATCTCGCCGCTGAGAGCCTGTTCGGGTAGGATGGGGAATGTTGCCTGCGCTAGCGCGGGCCCTCCAACTATGCGAGCGCTGATTCTTTCGGATATCCACGCCAACATCGACGCCCTGGATGCGGTGCTCGAAGCGGCTCCCCAGCACGACGTGGTCTGGAACCTGGGCGATGTGGTCGGCTACAATGCCGCGCCGGAAGCCGTCATTGAGCGGTCTCGCGACATTGGCACCATGTTCGTTCGCGGCAACCATGACCGCGCCTGCGCCGGGCTGACCGGGACGGAAAACTTCAATCCAGTCGCGTTTCGGGCCGTGCAATGGACCCAGCGGCAGCTTGGTCCTGATTCACTCCAGTGGCTGAAGGAAATGCCCTCCGGCCCGATTCTGCCCGCGGGGGGCCAGGTCAGTTGCGTCCATGGCTCGCTCCTCGATGAGGATGAATACCTGCTCTCCACCGAGGACGCGGAAGGGCAATTTGCGCGCACACGCACCCCGATTACGTTCTTCGGCCACACCCATGTGCAGGGTGGGTTTGCGGCCAACGCGGCGGGGGAGTGGTTCCAACTGAAGCCCGCCTACAGCGACGACAAGCTTGTCGAAAGCTACGACCTGGATCTGCGCAACTCCGCCAAATACCTGATCAATCCTGGCGCCGTCGGGCAGCCTCGCGATCGCGATTGGAGGGCGGCGTTTGCGCTCTACGATGACGCGGCAGGGGACGACCAGGCTGCGCGGGTCACATTCTTTCGCGTTCCCTACGATGTGCAGGCGGCGCAGATGCGGATTCACCGCGCCGGCCTGCCGGAGATGCTGGCGGCGCGTCTGGGCGTCGGGCGATAATCCTCCCACCCTTCGCGAAGAGGCTGCGAAGGATGGGGCACCCCAAAAAACGCCGACTGCGCGCACTACTCCGTGTCGGCTTCTTTTTCGATCGTTACCTTGACGTGCGCGGTGACTTCGCGATGCAGACGGACAGGCACCAGAAATTCGCCCAGCGACTTCAGCGGCTCCGTCAGTTGCACCTTGCGACGGTCTATCGTAAAGCCCTTGGCTTCGAGAGCCTGCGCAATGTCCGGCCCGGTGACGGAGCCGAACAGGTGATCGTTGTCGCCGGTCTTGCGGGTAAAGCTCAACTCGACATTTTCAAACTCCTGCAGCAACAATTCGGCATCGGCCTTTTCCTTGGCGGAGCGGCGAACCGAGGATGACTTCATCTGCTCGATCACTGCTTTATTGCCCGGCGTGGCCTCGATACCCAGGTTGCGCGGCAACAGAAAATTGCGACCATAGCCCTGCGCCACTTTGACGACATCCCCGCGATGACCGAGGTTCTCGACATCTTCCTTCAAAATAATTTCCATATCTCAATCTCCAAAAAATATTCAAATTGCCGCGACCAAAATTCTAGTGACGCTGCGCAAAGGGCAGCAGAGCGATGTTGCGGGCCTGTTTGATGGCGCGTGTGACGCGGCGTTGGTGGGTGGTGCAGACGCCGGTCAGGCGGCGGGGAACGATCTTCCCGCTTTCCGCCACGAAGCCCTGCAGCAGCCGCACGTCGCGGTAAGGAATTGCGTCGATCTTCTCGACGCAGAACTTGCAGACTTTCTTGCGGCGGAAAAATTTGCGTCCGCCGGGACCGCCGCCTGCGCCTGCCGGGCGCGGTGGCCGCGGACCGGAGTGAGAGGGTCCATCCGAGGTTGATGTTGTCGATTGCGATCTTTCTTCTGCCATGCTACAACTCCTTCTCTTGTCTGCCGGAGAGCGTCTCCGGCGCGGAAACTCATGCTTCGGTTGGAAATGCCGTGGGCATCGCCCACAAAAATGTTGCGTCGGCCCCGCTAGGCGATCGCTTCTGGAACCGCCGCGGTCTCTGCCGGCTGTTCGACGCTGCGCTGCGGAGCGACCGGCTGCGCAGCGGCGGCATGCGCGGCAGCCGCCTGGGACGCAGCTGCGGCGGCATTCGCCTGGGCAGCTTGCGCGGCCTGGGCGTTCACCGTACTTTGCTTGATCTTGGTCGAGCGCAGCTTTTTGATCTTGTTGATGCGCTTTTCTTCCTCGTCCATGCGGACGGTAATGAACTTGATGACCGGCTCCGTGACGCGCAAGCGGCGTTCCAGTTCGGCCACCAGGCTGCCGTCCGCTTCGACGGTCAACAGATTGTAATTGCCTTCGTTGAACTTGCGGACAGTGTAGGCCAGCTTGCGGTTTCCCAGCTTTTCGCTCGATACCAGCTTGCCATTGCCCTTGGCGATGGTGGCTTCAAAGCCGGCGATCAGCTTGTCCGCTTCTTCTCCAATCACATCCGGGCGCAGGATAAACATGACTTCGTATTTCCGTTCCATTCGTCTCTCGTTTCCGGCAAGGCCTTCTGGCCCCGCCTGTCGCAGCCTTCAGGGCTGCTCAGTCTTACCGTTCAGTCTGTTCGTTCACTCTTGCTCTTCGGCGGTTGCCCGCCGATTGAACCGGTTCATCGCGACGCTGGCGCCTTCGGCTAAAAGCAACTCAACAGCCGTCGAAACATCGTCCAGAACTGTGTCCAGCATTGCCAGCTCCGTTTTTCGAAACGGCGTCAGGACATAGTCCTTGCGCCGCTGCCGGGCGTTTTCCGCCGCCATGGCGTCTTCCGGAGCAATTCCAATTCGAATCCGCAGCCACTCCTCTGTGCCCAGCGCGTTTGAAATGGAGGCGACCCCGTTATGGCCGCCGGCGCTTCCACGCTCACGGATACGAATACTGCCCAGCGGCAGAGCCACTTCGTCATACAGCACGATCAACTCCCGCCGCGGATCGATTTCCAACTCCTCTGCCAAGGCCGCCACCGATGACCCACTCAGGTTCATGTAGGTTTCCGGCTTGGCCAGCAACACTCGCCGACCGGCAATCCGCGCCGAAGCTGTCAGTGCCTTCGAACGCCGATTTGTGACCGCCGCTCCGCACCGTTCCGCCAGCCGATCGATGGCCAGAAAACCGGCGTTATGCGGTGTGAACGCATACTCGATTCCTGGATTGCCCAGCCCGACGATCAGGGTCACGCCCGAATCGCCGCCGGAATCCAAGTGCGAACGTATGCCGCCAGAAGTTTCCATGAGTTCCCGAAACTACTTTTTGGCGTCTTTCTTGTCATCCTTCTTGACCTCTTCGCCAGCCTCAGGAGTCTCCTGTTTGCCTTTTTTAGCCACCTCGGGTTCAGCAGGCGTCTCGGCTGCCAATGCATCTGGCGTGGCCACAACTTCCTCACGAACCGCAGTGATGTGGGCGACAGTCGTTTCTTCGTCGGTAATAAATTTCAACTTATCGTTGTGAGGCAGATCGGCCACGCGAATGACCATGCCGAATGCCAGTTCGCTGACATCGATATCGATATGGCCAGGAATGTCCGCCGGCAAACACTCGATCTCAATCTCGCGCAACACCTGGTCGAGAATGCCGCCCTGGGTGCGGACGCCGACGGGAACGCCAAGCAACTGGATCGGCACCTCGACGCGCATGGCCTTGTCCATCGCAATCCGCTTCATATCGATGTGGATCAGGTTGCCTTTGATGGGATCGTTCTGCCAATCGACCACCATCGCCTTGGCAACGGAACCGGAAACGTTGAGATCGAAAATTGTGTTGTGGCCGGACTCGGAATGGAGGATGCGGCGAATCTGCTTGGGGTCGACAGTGACGGCCACAGAGGGTTGCTGGGCCCCGTACACCACGGCTGGAATGCTTCCGGCGACGCGTACGCGGCGGGCGACATTTTTTGTGAACTTGCCCTCGCGGGGCGTGGCTGTAACAACTTCAGGTGCGCTCATGTTTTTCCTGTTTCCCTTCTATTGACCTTCGGGCACGGCGGGCTGCGCCGCTCGCTTCTCGTGGCCCCGGCATCTTTCGCCCGGCCACACTGTCGATGTTCCATCCACGCCCGCTTCCGAAACGGCGGCGGCGTGTAACAGAAAGCTTGGTTTCGTCAGAGATGCGTCAGTTGAACAAGCTGCTAACGCTGGTCTCCATATGGATGCTCTCAATGGCGCGACCAATCAGGCCCGCAATCGACAGCACTTTAATCTTGCCCGCCTGCTGCGCTTCTTCCCGCAGCGGAATCGTATTGGTGACCACCAACTGCTCCAGCCGGGAGTCCACAATCCGTTCAATGGCCCGCCCAGACAGCACGGCATGGGTGGCGCAGGCGTACACCTTCTTCGCGCCCACTTCCAGCAGCGCATCCACGGTCTTGATCAGTGTGCCGGCCGTATCGACAATGTCGTCGAGAATCAGGCACGTCCGGTCCTCGACGTCTCCAATGACATGCATCACTTCCGTCACATTCATGTCGGTCCGCCGCTTGTCCACAATGGCCAGCGGAGCTTCCATCTTCTGCGCGAAAAAACGCGCCCGTTCCACGCCTCCGGCATCCGGTGAGACCACCGTCAGGTCGGGCAGATTCAGCTCCCGAAAGTAGCCGACCAGCACCGGGCTGGCGAACAGGTGGTCGACCGGAATATTGAAAAAGCCTTGAATCTGCGCGGCGTGTAAATCGACCAGCAAGGCCCGATTCGCTCCGGCAGTCGTCAACAGGTCCGCGACCAGCTTGGAAGAAATCGCGACTCGCGGACGGTCTTTGCGGTCCTGTCGCGCGTAGCCGTAATACGGGACCACCACGGTAATGCGCCGCGCCGAAGCCCGCTTCAACGCGTCGATCATAATCAGCAGCTCCAGCAAATGCTGGTCGACTGGATAGCAGGTCGGCTGCACCACAAAAACATCGGCGCCGCGAACGTTTTCCAAAAGCTGAAAGTACACTTCTCCGTCGGAGAACCGCTGCAGTCGCACTTCGCCCAGCGGAACGCCGACAAACTTGCAAATCTCTTCCGCCAGCGGCAGGTTCGACGTGCCGCTGAAAATCTTGAACCGCTTGTCCTCGCTGTAGGACTTGGCGCGTTTCTTCCCTGCCGCAGTTCGTAACAGCGATCCCGATCCAGCGGGATTCACCTCCGCCGCCAAGTTCTCCGGCGTCTCTGAGGAAGCCATCGCCGACGCATCCGCATCCATCGTCAGGGTCGAATTTCCGTCCACGTTCCCATCCCCGTCTGCACTTGTCATCGTTGTCTGGACCTCCCAAGCTGGTTAGCGTTGGCGTACCGAACTGCGAACTTTGGACCGCGGCAACCCATTGTTGCCAAGCTGCCAGGACCCCGGAAAGATTGCCGCAGGAACTGCCGATCCTGCGACGCGTCACGAGAAAATCCCTCGAAACCGACTACGTTGCTCCAACGACAAAAGCGCAAAGCCACAAACTGGCTGGGCGACTAGGATTCGAACCTAGACCGAGTGCTCCAAAGGCACTTGACCTACCGTTAGTCGATCGCCCAACGTTACTGGCCGTCACTGACCCCATTTTCGATCATGGTGCGCCAGTATTCCTGTCGGCCAACCGTCCTGGTTTCGTACGTCGCAACTCCCTGCGCTTCCAGCCGTTCGACCGCCGCCCGGGCGTCCTCCGCTGTCCGGTACAAACCGAACAGCGCCGAACCGGAGCCGGAAAGCGCCGCGTAGATGGCAGGGCTTCCGTCTGGAGAATGTTGCTTCAGCGTTTCGAGGATGCCGCGCAGAGAGGGATACTGAGTGAAGATGACTTGTTCAAAGTCGTTCACGGTCCCGGCGCGGACAAGCTCGAGGAGAAGATTCTCGGCCCGGTCTTTCCCAGATGCTGCAGAAAAGACACCGGTGGCGTTCGCACGAGATTCCTGGGGAGCGATCAAGGCTGCTGCCCACGTACGACCCAACTGTTCCAGCCTATCGGAAGCGTGGCTGTGGGTCAATTCGTTTCCCGGCATTTCGCGGGCATTTTGCGCGGGAAATCCTTCTGTCTGGAGCCGGTCCCAATCGCGAAACGCCTGCGGCGTCGAGACTCGAACGTCTGGAACGGCCAGCACGCAGTGGGTTTCCGGCAGGTCCGGCAGCGGAGAAACCTGTTCCCCGCGTCCCAGGCCCAGCACCGTCCCGCCAATCAAAAACAAGGGCACATCGGAGCCGGTCTCGGCGGCGATCGCGAGGTTTTCCGCAGTGGAAAGGGCGATGCCGAGTTCCACTTCCAAGCCAATCAGGGCCGCCACGGCGTTTGCCGAACCTGCTCCCAGACCGCCTTGGACGGGCAGTCGCTTGTCAATGTGGATCGTCACCTGGGCAGCGATGTTCAGCCGTTCCAGCGCCCGCTCGACGATCTTCCAGCAGGTGTTGCGGTCATCGCAGGGAACGAACTTTTCCGTACAGGTGAGGGTGATTTCGCTGGCTGTGCCGCTGGGTAGCGCAACGGCGGTGACGTCGACAAAGTCATGGATGGCAATGGTCTGATAGACCGTCGCCAGCGCATGGTAGCCATCCGCCCGCGCCGGGCCAATGGCGAGACCGAGATTGATCTTTGCGTGCGATCGAATGCGCGTGGTCATGCAGGAACGATTCTAAATGGCGGTCTGGGAAGCTACACTTTTTCTACTGGGCACGAGCAAATGGATATACGGAAACTCCTCACATCCGGCTCGACGTTTGTAGTCTGCAGCCTTCTTGTATCGGTCGCGGCGGGGCAAACGCCAGCTACCGGCCTCGACTACAAGAACGAGCAGCCGGTGCGGGCGAGCCATGCGATGGTGGTCACGGTACATCACGACGCCACCGATGCCGGCGTCGAAATCCTGAAAGCTGGCGGGAATGCGGTGGATGCCGCGGTGGCGGTTGGGTTCGCGCTGGCGGTGGTGCATCCGGAAGCGGGGAACATTGGCGGCGGTGGATTCATGCTGATGCGCTTCAAGAACGGCGACGCGCATTTTCTGGATTATCGCGAGGAAGCTCCCGGCGCAGCCACGGCCAATATGTATCTGGACGCGCAGGGCAACGTCATCCCGGGTGCCTCCACCGTTGGCTATCGCAGCGTCGGCGTCCCCGGCTCGGTGGCGGGGATGGCCCAAGCGGAGAAATTATGGGGCAAGCTCACCCTGGCGCGGGTGATGCAGCCTGCCATCCGCCTGGCGCGGGACGGTTTTGTGCTATCGGAAGAGGAAGCCAGCGAACTGCATGATCCTTTGCTGACCAAGTTTCCAGAATCGAGAAGGATCTTCCAGCGCGATGGCAACTTCTACCGAGCCGGGGAACGCTTTCGCCAGCCGCAGTTGACGCGCACGCTGGAGCGAATTGCCGCCAACCCAAAGACTTTCTACGATGGCAATATGGCGCGCCAGATCGCCGTGGCGATGCAGATGGGCGGCGGCCTGATTACGGCGAAGGACCTTGCCAGCTACAAGGTGAAAGACCGCGCGCCGCTGGTCGGCAACTATCAGGGCTATCGGATATTGACCGCGCCTCCACCCTCCGGCGGAGGCATTGGCCTGCTGGAAACGCTGAACATTCTGGCGCCATACGATTTGCAATCGCTCGGCGACCGCTCCCCAGCCGAGATGCATTTTATTACCGAAGCCTTCCGTCGCGCGTATATGGACCGAACGGATTATCTGGGCGATCCGGACTTTACGCCGATTCCTGTGCAGCAGATGACCAGTGCGGGCTATGCGGCGGCCTTTCGCAAAAGCATCCAGCCCAGGCAGGCCACGCCTTCCAGCAGCTTGCAGCGGCCCGCTGGATTTCTGCCGCCACCGCCGAAGATGCCGGTTGCAGCGCATGTGTCGAACCAGACCACGCACTACTCCGTCGTCGATGCGGAGGGCAACGCGGTTGCAGTGACGACGACGCTGAATAACTCGTTTGGCTCAGGCGTGACGGTGCCGGGGCTGGGATTTTTGCTGAACGACGAGATGGACGATTTCGCCTCCAAGCAAGGCGTGCCGAACATGTATGGGCTGATCCAGGGTCCGGCAAATGCAATTGGCCCGCGCAAGCGGCCGCTCTCCGCCATGACGCCGACCATCGTAGTGAAAAATGGCAAGGTCGCGATGGTGCTCGGCTCGCCGGGAGGTGCGCGCATCACTACGACGGTGGCGAATATTTTTTTGAGCGTGGCCGATGGCGGGTTGAACATCCAGCAGGCCGTCGATGCGCCGCGATTCCATCATCAATACCTGCCGGACATTGTCTACCTGGAACCGGGATTTCCAGCCGGCACGGTGGCAGCGCTACAGGCGATGCAATACACGGTGAACGTTGGCCAGCACGATTGGAGCAACGGCGAGTGCATCGAGGTCGATCCGAAGACCGGCGAACTGGAAGGCGGCCAGGACCATCGCAGCCATTACGGCAAAGCGGCGGGATATTAGATCCTGCTTTGGCCGCGTCGGATGGCGGCGGCGGTACCCTGCGACCGCCAACCCCTCCGAATGGGGTAACTTAGAAACAGGTTGATCTCTCCATGTTGAAAGTGATTTCCACACACATTTTTCTGAAGCACCGCCTGCACGCCGGACACTTGGACACTTTGACCAAGTCCGGGGCGGAGGCCATTGAAATCTTCGCCAACCGGTGTCATTTCGACTACACCAGCCGGGCGCAGGTGAAAGAGATCGGCGAGTGGTTCCGCGGCAATGCGACGCGGGCCTGGGCGCTGCACGCGCCATTGCGCGCCGAGGGCGAAGGCGAAAGCGAACGCAGCACGGGGTCGGCCATCAACGTGGTGCATGTAGAAAAGTCGCGCCGCATCGACTCCATGGACGAGGTGAAACGGGCGCTGGAAGCGGCCGAGCAGGTTCCTTTTACTCACCTGATTTTGCATCTAGGCGAGCGCGGGGACGCCTGGAGCCCGCGCACGCTGGAACATGGCATGACGGCGGTGGAGCATCTGCGGGCGTTTGCGCGGCCCCTGGGCGTCCAAATTCTGCTGGAGAATCTGGAGAAAAATGAAGTGGCCGCGCCGCAGAACCTGATGGAGATCCTTTCGGTTGGCCATTTCGACGACATTGGCATCTGCCTTGACGTAGGCCATGCGCACCTGGATGACGGCATTCTGCCCGCTATCGACACCATGGGCCCGCGGATTCGCTCAGTCCATGTGCACGACAATGCTGGGGACAAAGACGCGCACCTGTGGCCCGGAAATGGCACGATTGCGTGGCCGGAAACGATGCGGGCACTGGAAGCGTTGGCCAAGCCGCCGGCAACCGTGCTGGAGATTCATCCCACCCTTGAAAGCCCCGAAGGACCTCTTGTCGACCGCTTCCAGCGCACATGGGAGTTTTTGGATCGAGCGGCTTCGACGGCTCCCGACGGGCGATAAGCTCCCCCAACGTCTCTCCTCACATGGCCCCGCCGATATAGAGTGAATTGTTATGGATGAAACCATTTCCAGCACCACCAGCACCGCTCCTGTAACCACGATTGCCAGCCTTGGCCAGCATGAAGGTCAAACCGTTACGTTGCGCGGCTGGCTCTATAATCTGCGCGAAAGCGGCAAGCTGCTGTTCCCTATTTTTCGCGACGGCACCGGCACGGTGCAGGGCATTGTGCCCAAGTCCGCAGTGCCGCCGGAAGTCTTCGAGCGCATCAAGACGTTGACGCAGGAGTCGAGCGTGATTGTGCGCGGCAAGGTTCGCGCCGACAAGCGCGCCCCGGGCGGAGTCGAACTGGACGTCGAAGACCTGGAAATTGTCGGCCGCGTTCCCGAGGATGCGCCGTTTCCGATTTCGCTGAAAGAGCATGGCGTCGATTTCCTGATGGAGCATCGGCATCTGTGGATTCGCACGCCTCGGCAGGCGGCGATCCTGCGGACTCGCGCCGAGATTATGCGGGCGGCGCAGGAGTATTTCGATACGCATGGATTTGTACGCACCGATCCGCCGATTCTGACGCCGGCGGCCTGCGAGGGTACCAGCACATTGTTTCCTGTCGATTATTTTGGCGACGAAGCCTACCTGACGCAGAGCGGACAGTTATATATCGAAAGCACCGCGATGGCGCTGGGCAAGGTCTACTCCTTCGGGCCGACATTTCGCGCCGAAAAATCGAAGACACGTCGGCACCTGACGGAATTCTGGATGATTGAGCCGGAGGTCGCGTTCGCCGGGCTCGACGACATTATGGTGTTGGCGGAGGAATTTCTCAGCCACATTGTTCAGCGAGTGCTGGAACATCGCGCCGCCGACTTGAAAGTGATTGGCCGCGATGCAACGAAACTGGAAGCGATTCGGCCGCCGTTTCCTCGGGTCAGTTATGACGAAGCCGCGAAGATGTTGGACGAAGCGTTCAAGGCCGGCAAGCTGGAGCAGGAATTCCAGTATGGCAACGATTTTGGCTCGCCGGACGAGACCTATATTTCCTCGCAATTCGATCGCCCGGTGATGATCCATCGTTATCCCGCGGACATCAAGGCGTTCTATATGGAACCGGACCCGGACAACGCGAAATTCGCGCTGTGCGTGGACGTGCTGGCTCCAGAAGGCTATGGGGAGATCATTGGCGGGTCGCAGCGCATCGACTCCTACGACCTGTTGAAGCAGCGGATTGAGCAGCACGGTCTGCCACTGGCGCCGTTCGAGTGGTATCTTGACCTGCGTCGCTATGGCTCCGTGCCCCATGCGGGATTTGGCATGGGCATCGAACGCGCGGTGGCCTGGATTTGCGGCCTGGACCATGTTCGTGAAACGATTCCATTCGCCAGGACGCTGAACCGTATCTACCCGTAGCCGTTGTTCGTCTCTGTGGGAATTCCATGTCAAAAGCCATTCCATCCACGAAGTCAGGCAGCAGGGCAGAAGGCAGTTCAGCGATCGCTCGTGGCCGCACTGCGGCTGCGTCAGGAGAAGGCTCCCCGCGACGAAAGATACGCATCCTCGGAGTGCCGCTCGATCTTGGTCAGTCGCGGCGCGGAGTGGATATGGGTCCATCGGCGGTGCGCGTCGCCGGTTTGCAAGCGCGGTTGGAAGCGCTGGGCCACCAGGTGCAGGATGGCGGCAATATTGCCGTTGAGATTGCCGAGATGCAAAGCATGGGCGAACAGGACGCGAAATATCTGCACGCCATTACGGAGACCTGCGCCCGAGAAGCCCAGCAGGTGATGGAAACGCTGGCCGCCGGGCAAACGCCGGTGGTGCTGGGTGGGGACCACTCCATTGCGGTGGGAACGGTTTCCGGCGTGGCGGAGTTTTATCGTCGCAAGAAGGAAAAAATCGGCTTGATCTGGATCGATGCCCATGCCGACATCAACACGCCGCAGACCTCGCCCAGCGGCAACGTGCATGGCATGCCGGTGGCAGCGCTGACCGGCCTGGGACCGGACGAGTTGAAGAATATTTTCGGCTGGTCGCCGAAGGTTGCGCCGGAAAATGTGGTGCTGATCGGCGTCCGCGACATTGACGCGACGGAAAAAGAAAACATTCGCCGCGCCGGAATCACCGAGGTCTACACCATGCGCGATATCGACGAGCGCGGCATGAGGACGGTGATGGAAGAGGCCCTGCGCGCGGCCGGGCGCGGCACAGCGGGCTATCATATCTCGCTCGATATGGACTGGATCGATCCGGAGGATGCGCCGGGAGTGGGCACGCCGGTACGCGGCGGCGCGACCTATCGCGAGGCGCACCTGGCGATGGAAATCATCGCCGACGATGGGCGCATGTTGAGCTTTGAGCTGGTCGAGGTGAACCCGGTGATCGACGAGCACAACCGCACCGCGGACCTGGCGGTGGAGTTGACCTCCTCCGCCTTCGGGAAAAAGATTCTGTAGGCGGTTTCATAGGCGCTGTAGCTGCAAGCTCGTCATTCTGAGCGCAGCGAAGAATCCAGAGGGTGATGACAGCGCAACTCAAACTGGCGTCCTCCGGATTCTTCACTCCGCTTCGCTACATGCAGAATGACTCCAGTTCCCGGCCTGGGGTCCTGCTATTGCGGCTCCGTGCTGTGCTCCACCTTCCGCGCGCCTTGGTCGGTTTTCTGCGCGGACTTGTGAGCCGCTTTCTTGGTTTCGTGTTTGGTGGCGTGCCAGGTCTTCTTCGTGCCGCTCTTCACGCCGTTGCCGGTATCTTTCGCGGCATTGTTCGTGCTGTGGCCCGCACTCTTCATGTCCTGTTTAAAACCGGGGTCGGTGGATTGCGCCCAGACGACCGGCAGAAAAGCGCCGCCCACGCACAGCGCGGAACATAGCGCCAGCACGCGCAAAGATTTCTTTCTCGTCGTTTCCTGCATGAATCCTCCAGTAAGAGATAGGGATTCCAAAATTAAGCCGCGAGTTGCAATGGAAAGAAGCTCCGGGGCCTTCGGCAATCCGGTTTTTCATCCAACGCAGTCCGGTTAGGCTCTTACTCCGCCCGCAGCGCCTGCATGGGATCGACGGATGCCGCGCGACGCGCTGGAAAATACACAGCGACTGCAGCAACCAGAAGAATGAGGCCCGCGCTGATCCAGCATGACCATCCCAAGGCTGCATTGGGCTCCTCTAAAAGCCGACGGATTGCCTTGACCAGAAGCATCGTGATGGCTGTGCCTGCCAGGAGTCCCATGCCGACTTCGACCATCGCCTTGCCTGCCATGGCGACAACAATTTGCCTTCTTTGCGCGCCAAGCGCTACGCGTATGCCAATTTCCTTGGTGCGCAAAACGACATTGCGCATCAGCAATCCGTACATTCCCAGCGCGGTCAACAGGAGCGCCAGTAACGCGAAAGCTCCAGACAGGCTGGTCAACATCCGCTCGCGGTTCAAGTCCTGATCTTCCAATTGGCGGAAGGTCTGGTATTTCACGTCGGCAGAGTTTGGCAATACCTGCTTGACTGTATCCTGCAATGCCGCGACGGCCAGGGCATCGGTTTTTGCATGAACGATGAGGTTGATACCGGAGTCGGAAAAAGCGTCCAGGCTGGTACTGCTCAGGACAGATGGAGAAATCACGTTGTAGATCACGCGCGGAGCGGCGGTTCGCAGCGAAACAAGCCGCGCATTCTCTGCAATGCCCACCACGCGGCAGCCATTTTTCGGATCGAGATTGGCCCCATCCGGCTGTTGAAAGGTGGACGCATAAACGATGCGACCGACGGCATTTTCTCGTGGAAAGAAAAATGCAGAGAGATCACGGCTCAAGACACATTGCGGCATGGAGTCTTTGGCGGTAGGCGCAGCGCTCTCTCCTGTAAGCAACCGCGTTCCTATCGCGTCAAAATATCCTGGCGATACTCGAATGTAGAAGATATGCGGATCGGCATGGACATTGCCGCGGGCATCGATAGCAAATTCGCGGCTTGCGCCGGAAAATCCGATCAAGGGGCGTGCATCCGTGGATCCAGATGTCATCACGCCCGGCTTCTGTTGGACCTTCCGCAGCAATTCATCGACGATTCGCGCGGTTTCCGCAGGCTGCGGTTTGGCCGCCCTTAAATCGATATAAGCCAGGGCCGTTGCTTGTGCATGGAAGCCTGAATGCTCCGTCAATAAACGGCCCAGCGTGCCGCCCAGCAGCACAGCCGATGTCACCAGGCTGACGCTCACAGCCACTTGCAGCACGACAACCCATCCGCCCATTTGCCTGGCGGCCACGGTACGGTCGCTCGTTTTCAGGTCGAACGCGGGAGTTGTTTTTGCAGCGCGAAATGCCGGCCATAGTCCTGCGCTGAAAGCCACCAGCAGACTCACGCCAAGATTAAAACCCAATATAATCGCGTTCGGTCGCACATCCATCGAGGAGGCGCTGCCCATCGTACCCAGCATCGCCACCAGCGCGCGAGCCGCCGCCCATCCCATCAGTAAACCTGCCAGCAATCCTGGGATGGTCAGCAGAACGGTTTCTATCAGCACCTGCCGGATGAGCCGGACTCTACACGCGCCGAGTGCGCTCCTCACCGCATACTCCTGCTGTCTGCCGCTCACCCGCGCCAACATGACCAAGGCCGTGTTCAAGCAGCACAGTAGCAAAAGAAATGCGACCAGCATCTCCAGCACCAGCAGTGGTCGGCCATACGTCGCCTTCACCCAGGACACGCCACTTCGTCCATCCTGCACTCTCAGCCGGAAGGGCTTGAAAAACTGATTCATGTAAATGCCAGTTGGGTCGGCCTCTTTCCGTACCGACGGTTCAATGGCTTTTACCTCGGCCCTGGCTGCTGCCACGGTCATTCCAGGCTTCAATCGGCCCAGCACGAAATGTCCAAAATGGCCAGGGTGGTTTCTGAAATCTTTTCCATAGAGCAGGTCGCTGAATGAGAACGGCAGATACACAGCAGGATGAAAATTTGCTGTCAGACCCTCAAATGCTTTCGGCATCACCCCTATAACTGTTACCGGATGGCCCGCCACAATAAGGGTCTGGCCCACCGCGCGGTCATCACCATGAAATATGTCCTGCCAATAGTCATAGCTCAGGATGGCCGGAATTCCTTGCCTACCCTCATCGTTGTCTGCGCGCCCACTAAAGAAATTCCCCAAATAGGGCTGCATCTCCAGCACATGAAATGCGTTTCCACTTAGTAACTGGATGCGCACCCGACGTTCAAGAGCATTCCCCTTTCGGATGGAAGTTGAATCGCTTGCCCATGCCAGCAGATCGATGCAGGATTTCTGCTGGCGACGCAATGCGGCATATTCCGGCCCGCTGAGCCCAATCATTTGATCGCCATTGCGCATCTCGTACTCCACTAGTCGATCCGGATGAGGCACAGGCAGGCTCTTCAGAATCACAGCCCAGGTCAAGGTAAAGACTGCGGTATTTGCGCCAATGCCAAGCGCCAGCGTTATCACCGCAATTAGGGTGATTGCAGGGGATTTGCGGAGTTGGCGGAGGGCGAATTTGATGTCGGCCCAGATGCTTTCAACTAGCGGCCACATCCAGACTTCGCGGCTGCGCTGTTCGATCAGGGTGGTGTTGCCGAAGGCGCGGCGGGCGGCATGGACTGCTTCGTCACGGGGCATTCCGTCGGCGATGAACGCCTCGATTTTTTCGTCGAGATGCTGCTGCATCTCCTCGGAAAGGTCGGCGGTCATTCGGCTCCGGAAAAACATTCGGCGGAAGCGGTTCATGGTGTACTCCTCAGCAGCGGTCGAGCGGAGAGCGTACCCACATCTCAAACACGAGACATGGGGCACCCGTGTTCCTCAGGGGTTGGGCGCGAGCACCAGC
Organism: Acidobacteriota bacterium; assembly: GCA_021791935.1. Classification (GTDB taxonomy): domain Bacteria; phylum Acidobacteriota; class Terriglobia; order Terriglobales; family Acidobacteriaceae; genus JAKAAZ01. The sequence continues at coordinate 9,493 of JAJYVR010000011.1, read as the reverse complement.
GAGATGCCTTCGAGCATCTGCTCGAAACGGGAGACCTCGCGCTGCAGATGCTTCGCTCCTTTGGTCGTGATGCTGTAGGTGCGCACGCGGCGGTTGCTGGAGGAAACGGTCCATTCGGCCTCGACCAGGCCGGCTTTCAACATGCGTTGGAGAGCGGGGTAGAGCGAACCCTCCTCCACCTGCTGCAGGTCGCGCGAGCGCTGCTGAATGTGCTGGACCAGGGCGTATCCGTGCATCGGCTGCCAGTGCAGGGTCCGCAGCACCATGATTTCGAGCGAGCCGGGGAACAGGTCCCGCGGTTCGGAGGGCATTTTTGGAGATTTCGGCGTCATAGGCTTGTTTGAAACAAGCCTAGAGTAAACGTGGTTCAACGGAATGGTCAAGCGGAATTTGAAGGGACGGATGGACATTGCACAGTTGCCTGTGCAGGGGCGATTTGTCGCGGGTTTCGTTGACTTAAGGCGTTGTTTTCGTTATCCTTAAATCCTTGTGCAGTGTTGCGCGGAGTCTGCTCGCACCCTCCGGTGCATTGGCAGCGCGCAAAGCGTCTTTCGGTTTCATCGCCCCTCGACGCTGCAATGCAGTTCGCCCACTGTACTCCACGGCCTGATTTGCAGCAGGTTTTCCGGCGGCTGATCGTCCTTTGTGTGTATTTGGCGGCGTGCATTGGCCGTGAAGACTGATTTTACTTCTGAAGTTTGTTTGGGAGAACTGGGACCATGTCTACCTTTATTCCGCGTCCGCAGGACATTACGCGCAAGTGGTACGTGCTGGATGCCAGCGGCAAAACCCTGGGACGGCTGGCCACCGAAGCCGCGCGCGTATTGACCGGCAAGAACAGCCCGCAATACACGCCTTACATTGACACCGGCGACCATGTCATTGTGCTGAACGCGGAGAAGGTCCGCCTGTCCGGGTTGAAGGGCCAGCAGAAGATGTATCGCCGCTACACCGGATTTCCCGGCGGCATGCGCGAGGAGTCGTTTGTGCGCCTGATGGCGCGCCGGCCGGACCGCGTGGTGGAGCAGGCCATTACCGGCATGTTGCCGAAGAACAAGATGGGACGCCAGATGGCCACCAAGTTGAAGGTGTACCGGGGCGAGACGCATCCGCATGAGGCGCAGAAGCCGATTGCGATGACACTGGACGATTCAGCAACCGCAAGAAAACTGTAGTAACGGGACAGCGAAAAACGTATGGCAGAGTTGATTCAGTATTACGGAACCGGACGGCGCAAGACGAGCGTTGCGCGTGTGTTTCTGCGTCCTGGCAGCGGCAAGATTACCGTGAATGGCCGCGCCTTTGAGGAGTATTTTGTCACCGAGCAGCAGCGCATCGCAGCCAAGCGGGTCCTGGTCGCTACCGACCTGGCAGGCACGTTCGATGTGCTGACCACGGTGAAGGGCGGCGGCGTCACCGCGCAGGCGGATGCCGTGAAGATGGGCACCGCGCGCGCCCTGCTGGAATACAACATTGAACTGCGCGCCAGCCTGAAGGAACAGGGCTTTTTGACCCGCGATGCTCGCATGAAGGAACGCAAGAAGTACGGGCAGAAGGGCGCTCGCAAGCGCTTCCAGTTCAGCAAGCGGTAATTTCGAATGGGAGGATCCCAGGTCTCAGAATCGAGACCTGGGGCACCCAAGCTTTTGTAGCGCAGACATTTTCCATCCCACGCTTCGCTTGAGAACGCGAAGGATGGGGCACCGGAATTGGCTTCAAAAATTTCCCTGCGGGGATAAATCCGAGTCAGCTTCGATCCGCTGGCAGGATGCAAATCACAAGGAGGTCGTTTGGCCACTATCACCATGAAGGAACTGCTCGAAGCGGGGGTCCACTTCGGGCATCAGACAAAGCGCTGGAACCCAAGGATGAAGGAATATATCTTTGGCGAACGGAACGGGATCTACATCATCGATCTGCAGAAGACCTTGAAGATGTTCAAGGAAGCCAGCAAGTATGTCACCGACCTGGCGCTCGATGGCAAGACGATTCTATTTGTCGGCACCAAGCGGCAGGCGCAGGACGCGATTGCCGAAGAGGCCACCCGTTGCGGCATGTTCTACATCAACCAGCGTTGGCTGGGCGGTCTATTGACGAATTGGGCGACCGTGCAGAAGTCTGTGAAGCGCCTTCAGGAACTGGATGAGATGGCCACCGACGGTCGCTACGACCTGATGACCAAGAAGGAAGTCATCAAGCTGGAACGCGAGCGCAAGCACCTGCAGGCCAACCTGGCCGGAATTAAAAACATGCGCCGCTTGCCGGATGCATTGTTTGTTGTCGATTCGAACAACGAGACCATCGCGGTCAAGGAAGCCCGCAAGCTGGGCATTCCTGTGGTCGCTGTGGTCGATACAAATTGCGATCCGACGCTGGTCGACTATATTATCCCGGGCAACGATGACGCGCTTCGTGCCATTCGGCTGTTTACCTCCAAAGTTGCCGACTCCATTGTCGAAGGCGTGCAGATGAGCGGCGACAAGCAGCAGGCGGAGCTTGCCGGCGTGACGGCGAGCGCGGACGAAGCGACTGCCGAGGACGTTACGGCGATTTCGGACAGCTTCAACGCGGCCAAGTACGATCCTGAGCTGGCCGATGACGATGTGGACCTGGAGCAGGCGCTGGGCGGCGGAATTCGCAAAGCTCCCACGGCGGTTTCCGCGCTTGCGGATGAACCGGAAGCTGCGGCTGCCGAGAGCGGTGTCTAGCGCCAGTCCAGCGATGCTGCAATTGAAACGTAGGCTTGTCATTCTGAGCGCTGCGAAGGATCCAGCGGCGAATGGCCGCGCTTGCGAGGTGACAGCGTTCACTCCGAATAGCCAAAAATTTTAAGATGGGAAGTGAAGAGGATGTCACCTGTGACAGAAACAATTTCAGCCGCGATGGTGAAGGAGCTGCGCGAGAAGACCGGCGCTCCCATGATGGACTGCCGCAATGCTCTGACAGAAGCCAAAGGCGACATGGAAGAAGCCGTGGTCGTGCTGCGCAAGCGCGGCATGGCGTCGGCGGCCAAGAAGGCCAGCCGCACCGCCAGCGAAGGCGCCGTGGGAACGTACATCCACGCCGGCGGCAAGATTGGCGTGTTGCTGGAAATCAATTGCGAGAGCGACTTTGTGGCGCGCACGCCCGACTTTCAGGAACTGCTGAAAGACATTGCCATGCACATCGCAGCCACCGATCCGCGCTACATCCGCAAGGAGGACGTGACCGCGGAAGACCTGGAACGCGAGAAGGAAATCTATCGCGCGCAGGCAGCGCAGACCGGCAAGCCCGCTCCGGTGATTGAAAAGATCGTCGAAGGGAAAATGTCGAAGTTCTACGAGGAAGTCTGCCTGCTGGAGCAGCCCTTCATCAAGGAGCAGACGGTGACCATTGCGCAGTTGATCGCGCAGAAGGTCGGCAAGCTGGGAGAAAACATCCAGGTGCGCCGCTTCGCCCGCTTCAAGGTCGGCGATGCCAATTGGACCGTGGCCCAAATCAAAGCGACCGCATAAGCGGTTCCATATGGAACGCAAAAAGCCCGACTTTATGTCGGGCTTTTTTCATTGCAATAAATTTTGAATCCGGCTCGTGGTGCCTGCTTACTGTGCCCAGGCGAGGCCGTCGGCGCCTGCGCCGGCGTTAATGAGCTTCTGCACCTTCCAGTCGGACAAATCGATGACGGCGACCTGATGTTTCACGTTGCAGGAGACGTAGGCGACCTTGCCGTCGGGACGCACCAGGATTTCCTGCGGCGCGCTGGGAACCAGGATGGTGTCGACCACATTCAACGTGGCAAGATCGACAACGGCCACCAGGTTGCGGCTGGGAATGGCCACCAGCAGCGAGCGGCCATCCTTCGTGGGAGCGGTGCCGTAGCCGGTTCCCGGTAACGGCACCCACGCCTTCACCTTATTGGTAGCGGTGTCGATGACGGCCAGCCGGGGCTGCGTCTGGTCCGAGGTAAAGGCCATGCTGCCGTCCTGCGATACGGAAATGCGTTGGGTGTTGCTGGAGATGGGAATAATCGCGAGCGTCTTGCGGGCCTTGATATCGAGCACGGAGACAGTTCCCGGGCCGACGTTGGCCGTGTAGCCGCGGGTTCCATCGGGAGAGATGGCGAGCATGTGCGACTGCTGCTGCCCGGTGGGGATCGTGCCGACGATTTTGAGCGTGCGCGGATCGACGAGGGTGACATCCTGATCGAGTTCGGTGGTCACGTAGAGCAATCCATCGTGCTTGTTATAGATCGCGCAATGGGGACGGACGCCGTGGCCAAAATCGACACGACCGACGATTTTGCGCGAGGGCAGATCGATGACCAGCATTTCGTGGCCGTTGAGCCCTGGGTTGCCGACGCCGACGTTGCTGTAGATAGGAACGTAGGCGATGCGGCCGTCGGGGGATACAGCGGCTTCATGCCCGTGCATGACGGTCACGCCCTCGGGGATGGTCGCGATCGGCTGTTCGGCGACGGTATCGACCAGGCTGATGTCCTTGTCTCCCTGATTGACGACGATCAGAAGAGGCGCGGATCCAGTTGCGGTCTGGGCACCGGTTTGAGCATGGACGGGCAGCGATAGCAGATAAACGCCGGTCAGGACAAGAGACAACGGGAAGGCGGGTAGCATGGCAACCGCAGTATACCTTCAGACGGAAAGGCCATCCTAAGCCTCGCGTCCCATGGCGAGAAAGTATGGGGACGGCACGCTGGATTTTCCCGTTCTCGCCAACTTCTGCGATACTCAAAAGGCATGTACAAACGAGTCCTTCTCAAGCTTTCCGGCGAGGCGCTGGCTGCTGACCGCGGCTTCGGGGTCGATGTCACGCGGGTCCACGAAATCGCGGCGGAAATTGCCGACGTGCATTCGATGGGCGTGGAACTGGCGATTGTCGTGGGCGGAGGCAATTTCTTCCGTGGCGTGGCGGAGCAGGCGCAGAACATGGACCGGGTCTCGGCCGACCACATGGGTATGCTGGCCACCATCATCAACGCGCTGGCGGTGCAGGACGCGCTGGAAAAGCAGAACGTCTTCTGCCGGGTGATGAGCGCCATTGAAATGAACCAGGTTTCGGAGCCGTACATCCGCCGCCGGGCGATTCGGCATCTAGAAAAAGGACGGGTGGTGATCTTCGCCGCCGGCACCGGCAATCCATATTTTTCCACCGACACGGCCGCCTCGCTGCGGGCGATGGAGATCAAGGCCGATGTGTTGTTGAAGGCCACCAAGGTCGAGGGCATTTACAGTGCCGATCCCGCGCTGCATAAAGATGCAGTCAAGTTTGAAGAAATCAGCTACATGGAAATCCTGCAGCGCAACCTGCGAGTGATGGACATGACGGCTGTGAGTCTTTGCAAGGACAACGATCTGCCGATGATCATTTTCAGCATGAACCAACCGGGCAACATTCGGCGCGCAATCGCCGGCGAAAAAGTTGGCTCCCTGGTCACCACGTAGGCGCAATGGCAGTTGCTATCCCGGTCCCCCGCCGCTCCGTAATGCCCGCATTGACGGGCCTCCGCGCCTTTACCGCGACCAATATCGTGTTCTTCCATTTCTGGAACCCGGCCTGGTTCGGTCCGCTGGCCCCGATGATGGACAACGGCTATGTCGGCGTCAATTTTTTCTTTCTGCTGTCTGGATTTATTCTCGCCTACAACTATGCCGACCGGTCCGATGCCGGGCAGTTCGATCGCAAGCAGTTCTGGCAGACGCGGTTTTCGCGGCTCTACCCCGTCTATGTGCTTGGCCTGCTGATTTCCATTCCGATTCTGGAACTGGAATGGAAATACCGCACGCGCGCGCAATTTTTTCAGGGCTTTGGGCTGACGGCGATCATGCAGCAGGGCTGGAGCCCCAGGCTATGCACGTTCTGGAACACGCCAGCGTGGACGCTCTCCTGCGAGACGGTCTTTTACTTGCTGTTCCCGATGCTGCTGGCGATCCAGTGGCCGCGGCAAATCCGCAAGCTGTTGCTGATCCTGGCAGGATGCTGGATGGCCTCGCTGGTGGTCCCGTTGCTCTATATGTGGATTCGGCCCGATGGCCTGGGGCCGATCACCCGCATGTCCAACAGCTACTGGCTGCGCGCGGTGAAGATGACGCCGCTGCCGCACCTGCCCACGTTTACCGCCGGCATCGTGCTCTCCAAGTTGAATGACCGGATGCAATTGCCGAATCGTGTCCGGTACTGGCTGGCGATTATAGGGCTCGGCACTGTGTCCACGGTGTTGATGCAGGGGCCGAAAATGCCGTTCCTGCTGATGCATAACGGGCTGATCACGCCTTTGTTCGCCATTACGATTTTAGGTCTGACCGGGCATCATCCCATCACGCGCTTTTTGCGGTTTCCGTTGTTTGTCGCGGTCGGCGAGGCCAGCTACTGCCTCTACATTCTCCACTTCAACCTGTGGCGCTGGATCCATCAAAGCGGGATACTGGTCCGTCTTCACGTCGCGCGCTTCGATCCATGGGTCTCGTACCTGATGCTGGAAATTGCCGCGCTGCTGGCCTATCGGTTCCTGGAACGGCCGACGCGCAACTGGCTGCACCAGGTGCTGCCGGCGCTGAAGCATGCGCGGGGACAATTTCCACCGGCGCGCGTTGCCGGTCCGCAGCCTATTGCGGCGGAGCAGGCTTCCGAAGGTTGAGCGGGCGACGAACCTTGCCGCCGCGGAATGGATTGCGGATGGTGACTGACTCAATGGTTTGTCCATGCTGCAAATCTTCAGAGTAGAGCGTGGTGCAGCCGGCTTCGATCGCCGCGGCCACGATCAGCGAATCGTAGATATGGAATCCGTACCGCTGGGCAATCCCCAGTGCCGCATCGTGTGTATCGATCGTCATCGCAACGGGCGCGGCACACAGGACCCGGATGGCGGCCAGCGCCTCGACGACCTCTTCCCATGGCATCCGAAGTTTACGCCGCGCCACAGCAACGAACTCGTTCAAAACCTGGATGCTGACGGTCCCACCGTTCGCCAGCAACTCTTCCGCAGCCGCCGCGCGGGGATCGTTCCGCGCGATTGCATAGATGAGGACCGTCGTATCGAAGAAAGACTCACCGCTCATTGGCCGCTTTCCGGTCGAACGTAAAACCTGGAGGCAGCGGTTTGCGCAATTTTCGGAGGCGATCCAGGGCCCGTTTACGACTGCTGTCGCGCCGCACCTTAAACTGGCGTCCGCCTTCGATCCGAATTTCGATCTGGTCCCCTTCTTTCAGGTCCAGGGCCTCAACCACCACTGCGGGCAGACGCACCGCCAGACTGTTTCCCCACTTGGAGACCTGCATAGGATCTACCTCCAGATATACATTGAGAATAATATATCCAAATTCTTGAGGCCGGAACTGGCCGCCTTTCGATGAACAGGAATCGATCGTCGATCGGTCCATGGATTCACGATGCGTCATCCTCTTTCGTCAGACGGAGCGGGCGGCGCGCAAAATAGTAGAGCGACGCCGCCAGCAGCGCGAACATCAGCACGGAAATCCAGTCATGATAGAAGGGATTGTGAGGCGACATCTTCAGGATGTCGAAGCGGCCTGTTGCCGATTCGTACAGTTTAAGCGCGACCCCGAGCAGGCCGACAATGCCACCTGCGGCAATCAATCCGCTGGCATAGAGCGAGCCGGGACTGATTTCGCCTTCGAGCGGTCCAGGTGATGCACCATCCCGTGCCACGGCGCGATCGATCATCCAGCGCACCACGCCGCCGCAAAAGATGGCCAGCGTCGTACCGATCGAGAGATACGCTCCGACGGCGAAGGAGAGCGAGCGGACCCCCAGCAGCTCGACAGTCACGACGAGGAAGACGCCCAACAGAATCAGGCCCCAGGGAAGTTGGCGGGTCAGGATGCCGTTGATGACGGTGGCCATAAGCCGGGCCTGCGGGGCGGCGGCCCGCTCGCTGCCGATGCCTTCAATCCACTGAACCTCAATGTGCCCGGTTGCCGGATTGAAAAGATATTTTCCGTCGGCCAGCTTGTGCGAACCCAGCGCGTTGAGCAGGACATAGTTGCTTCCGTTGTCGATCTGCTCTTTGCCGCCGGGAAGCTTCACGCGAAACTGGGCGCGGGAAAAATGTTCCTGCTGAACGGCGACTCCATCGGCAGGCTGCGCCAGGTTGTAGGCCACGTTCGCCGGGCGAAATTCCTCCAGGCCTTTGTTCATCGCCGTCAAGGTAATGCCAATGGAAACGGTCGAGATGCAGACGCCGATCAGCAAGGCGAGCTGCTGCTTCCACGGGGTCGCGCCGATAAGGAATCCGGTCTTCAGGTCCTGCGAAGTGTCCCCTGCGTTGGCAGAGGCGATGCACACCACGCCCCCAATCGTAATCGCCAGAGCGCCGAAGGCTGGGGCTGTCCAACCCTTCACCAGGAAAATCGCGGAGGTCGCCATCAAGGTGGCAATCGTCATGCCGGAGATGGGGTTGGCGGAGCTGCCGATCAGTCCGACGATGCGCGAAGAGACGGTGACGAACAGGAAGCCGAACAAGACCACCAACAGCGACGCGGCCAGGTTCGCCAGCAGGCTGGTCTGCGCGCCGGGGACGGGCTTGAACGTCAGGAACAGGAACATCAACACCACCAGCAGGACCGAGCCGCCGACAACGACAGACATGGGGAAGTCGCGGTCGGTGCGCTTTTCCGGCGCGGCCGCGGCGCGCGATTTTCCGATGGTTGCAATGCCTTCGCGGAAAGCGCCCCAGATGGTGGGAAGCGTGCGCAGCAAGGTAAGAATGCCGGCCGCCGCCACCGCGCCCGCGCCCATGGGCCGGACGTAGGCCGCCCATAAATCGCTGGGGTTCATCTGCGAAATTGGCTGCGTCCCCGGATAGATGGGGCCGGTGAAATGAGCGCCGAAAAAGTGAATCGCGGGCATCAGCACCAGCCAGGAAAATACGCCGCCGGCGAAAATGGTCCCGGCGACGCGCGGGCCAATGATGTAGCCGACGCCGAGATATTCCGGCGTGGCATCGGCGCGAATCGCCGATCCGGGCAGCCATTTGGGCTCATAATTCGGCGTACTGGGCCATGCGCTGAACAGGTTGCCGTTCTGAAACAGGGTGTATACGCCGCCCAGGCCCAGTCCCCAGAAGACACGGCCGGCAAAGGAGCCGCCGCGCTCGCCTGCGAGAAGGACGTCCGCGCAGGCTGTGCCTTCGGGATAAGTAAGGTGGCCGTGTTCCTTGACGATCAGTTCCCGCCGCAGCGGAATCATGAAGAAGACGCCAAGCCACCCGCCCAGCAGGGCGAGGAAAAAGATGCGCGAGTATTCCAGATCGAAGCCGAGAAAGATGAGCGCGGGCAGGGTGAAGATGACACCGGCGGCAATGGATTGTCCCGCGTTGCCGGTGGTCTGGACAATATTGTTTTCCAGGATGGACGCACGGCCCAGGGCGCGCAACACGCTGATCGACAGCACGGCGATGGGAATGGAGGCAGCCACCGTAAGCCCGGCGCGCAGCCCGACATACACCGTGACCGCCCCGAACAGAATGCCGAAAATGCA
>JAJYVR010000212.1 GCA_021791935.1 Acidobacteriota bacterium | reverse complement strand
AGCCAGGAAGCCCTCGAACAGGCCGTTGGCGACGCCCTCAAAACCATCACCCCCGACAACGCCGCCGCATGGTTCCGACACTGCGGCTACGGCATACAGCAACCATAGTTCTGCTCTAAATGGCCGTCGGGAAACAACCCTTCCACTTATCCCACTGTCCGAATCTCCGGACCCAGATGCAGTGGATGCGGTCACAGAAACTCCAATTGGAGGTGCGGACCAGGATACCTTTCTGGTTCTCCACGATCCGAATGTGCGGATGGCAACATGGAAGATGGCCGAGAATGGGAAGGGCAGCATCGTTCGGCTGGAAGAAATTGCGGCTGCACAGAACAGGTTGCAGTGCGGCCATCGCATCTGCATTTTGTTAGGGTGCAGCGGTGTACCTTATTGGAGGACTTCCCGGAAGAAATTTCCATGACCGGCAATGAGATTCGCCTGACGATGAAGCCATTTGGAATTCTTACGCTTCGTTTGAATACCCGCGTGGAACCGCAGCGTTGAAATTGCTTTTGCGGAAAGGAAACCTGTGAACCAGTCAGGAAGACCGGCATGATGAAGGAGTGGAAATGTCGAAGCGCCTTTCATCTGGGCAGCGATCGGGTGGAAATGACAGTGCTGACGGGAGGCGGACATATCGCGTCGTTCTCTTTTACTCCGAACAGCGGATACCCAACAGAAAACGCGATCTGGGAATCGCCATGGCCTTCTGCCGACCCGCTGACCCCGGAACATGACGAGCTTTCCGCACAGTACGGAGGCAGGCCGACGGGTACTTTCCTCGCGTCGTACAGCGGGCACTACCTCTGTCTGGACTGTTTTGGACCGCCATCCGATTTGGAGGCCAGCCTTGGGGTTGCGCTGCATGGAGAGGCCGGCCTTGCCGACTGGACTTGCGAAATTGACGGGACGCGCGGAGGGGTGGTCGCGCGCGCCGAATTGCCAATCGCCGGATTGCAGGTGCGGCGCAGGATCCAGATTGCGGCCGGCGAATCCGTAGCGCGGGTGGAGGAGCATGTTCGCAATTTGCGGGACACTCCGCGCGAGATTCAATGGCAGCAGCACGCGACGCTTGGAGCGCCGCTGGTGAGTGCTGGGTCAAGCAGCATTGCCGCGTCGGTAGGCAAAGGGCGGACGTGGCCGTTTGGATACGATGGACCGTGTTTGGTCCCGTCCGACATGCCATTTGAGTGGCCATACGTCGAGACGCAGGCCCATGGCAGGCGCGACTTGCGATGCCCGTTCACGCCGCCGAATGGTGGCTATGTCGTCGCCGTGCAACAGGTCCCAGGGCGGGAGATCGGCTTTGTCTCCGCCCTGAACTGGGAGTTGGGTCTGCTGTTTGGCTATTGCTTCCGCCCAGCGGATTTTCCCTGGCTGGCGGTATGGCACGAAAATCGCGCCCGCGACCATGCTCCATGGAACGGCGTGACACAGGCGCTCGGCCTGGAGTTTGGCACCACTCCATGGCCGGTCGGCAAAGAGGAAATGGCGCACAGGCGCTCGGCCTTCGACGGTCCGATTGATCGCACTGTGCCGCCGCATGGAAAGCTGGATGCATCCTGGCTGATGTTCCTGGCCCAGGTACCGAAGACGTGGCGTGAAATTCTGGATGTCACTGTGGCGGAGGATAGGATCGCGCTGCGGGAAGCGGGCGGGGAGCAGGCATTTGTCGTCGCGCGGGGCGCGCTTGAATTTTTGCGCAAAGACAATGCGCCAAGCTTATTTAGCGCCGGACAGTAACGCCACAGCCAGCGCCTCCCACTCGGCCGCGAGTGCAGGTCGGTAGAATTCGCGCCCAGCCCGCTGGTACCAGTAGTCTGCATTCGCCGCCTGTCCATCTTTGCGGTGCAGATAGGCGTGGACAGCCATCCCATCTTTCGTCTCCAACTCGTCTACAAGCGAGTGGGCTTGCGCCCAGTCTCCCTTCGCCTCCCACCACAGGGCCGCAAGCGGAACGGATAGGCCCGAGGGCAGTTCTTTCTCTGCCACCGATATTTTGAATTCATTGAGGTTCATGTTTTCCCCCTCTTCCCGATGCAGGCCCGTAAATGAAGTGGATGCATGCTCTGCCGTTCGCGGATAAGTATAAAGAAAATTCTACATTCGGCGCACATCGCATTTGCAGTCAGTTCCAGCAGCAGCGCGTCGATCGGATTGCACCGGACTTGCCCAGGCGGGCCTGGAAGCGGTTGTTCCGCTGCCATTCCAGCAGCAATTCTTGTTCGGTCCGCATCTTTCTCCGGGTGGCCGTCATGTTCAACGGAGACATTTCCACGTTATACGACGCGGCAGGCAAGCACCAACCGACGCAGCCATGGCGATGGTATGCTTTGGCAATGAGGCGCTGGTTTGCATCGATTTTGCTGCTGTTGACGGCCCTATTGCCGTTGCAGCCGTTGCTTGCCAGCGCGCAATCGGATGGCGGCCTGCCCGCTTGTTGCCGCCGCAACGGCGCCCATCATTGCATGATGTTGCAGGCGATGATGACGATGGCCGACTCCGGCACGCAATCCTCCATCCGCCCGTCTCCGTGTCCGCTCTGGAAGCTGGCCGTGAACCCCGCGCTGGTTGCTGTCGCCGGCAACGCTTCTACGCTGCCCTCTCAACCCGCAATTGCAGAGAACATTGTCGTCATCGCCCCACGATTTCTCTTCGTAAGTCCCGCACAGTCACGCTCCGCCCGCGCGCCTCCGGCTGAACTTCTCTTTATTCCTGTCTCCCAAGCCTAGCCGTATCCAGGCCCTCGACCGATCGCGAACATCAGGCCGCGCGTGCCTTCACGCTGCACCATGTTCCCGTCTGTCCTTGCGCTGGCTAGCTTGGGCAGTGCGTCCCCAGACCGCGCGGGAAAATCGCACGCTGGGCCAGTTCCACGCGCCACATGACCGAAAAGGGAAGTATGTGGAAGAAATTTCAGTTCGCTGTTCTGGCGGCAATTTTTATTTTGGTGGGCGGCCAACAATCTCGCGCGACGGTGTTTGGCGAGCTGCAAGGCATCGTACACGATTCCCAGCATCGGCCCATCGACCATGCAATCGTCACAGTCAATGCTGCGCACTCTGCCTACACGCAGACAGCGCATACCAACCAGGATGGTTATTTCTCTCTTCTTACAGTCCCATTGGGCGACTATACGATCGCGATTGCCAGCAACGGCTTTGATAGATTGCGGCAAACCGTCACTGTGTTTTCAGACAATTCACCGATCCTGCACTTTCAATTGCAAGTGGGAAGCGTCCAGCAGTCTGTCCAGGTCACCGCGCAAACAGATGTCGCGAATGTGGACTCCGTCACTCCGACAGTCCTCGTCAACCGGATCGACATTGCCCGGACTCCAGGGGCAGATCGCACCGACAGTATGGCGATGATTACCGACTACGTTCCCGGCGCATACATGGTGCACGACATGCTGCACATGCGCGGCGGGCATCAGGTGAGCTGGGAGATCGATGGCGTCGAAATTCCCAACACCAACATCGCCAGCAATCTTGGCCCGCAGATCGATCCCAAGGACATCGATTACGTGGAAGTGCAGCGGGGGAGCTACAACGCGGACGTGGGCGACCGCACCTACGGCGTATTTGACGTGTCTCCACGGACCGGCTTCGAACGCAACAAGGAAGCAGAGCTTCTTTTGAGCGCGGGAAATTTCTATCAGACCAACGACCAGCTCAACTTTGGCAGCCACACAGAGAAGTTCGCCTACTATGCCAGCCTGAATGGGAACCGCACCAATTACGGTCTAATGCCGCCCATCGCAAAGCCCTATCACGATGCCGCCAGCGGCTATGGCGGATTTTCTTCCTTCGTCTACAATCGCACGCCGCACGATCAGTTGCGGCTGGTCTCGCAACTGCGCACGGATTATTTTCAAATCCCTTACGATCCAAACCCGAATGATTATGAAAACCGGCAATACAACTCCAGCGGCCTGAGAGATGGGCAGCACGAGGTAGATGGGTTTTCCGCCTTCACCTGGGCGCATACATTCAACGCTTCGACCATGCTTCAGATATCGCCTTACTACCATTGCAACCGGGCGAATTACGATCCAAATCCCAAGGACCTACCCATCGCGACGACATCGGACCGCGCCTCCAACTACGCCGGCGTACAGGCTTCTCTGGCCACGCAGATTGCAAGAAATACGTTGCAGGCCGGGTCCTATTCCTTTGGCCAGCACGACAGCTACGTCTTTGGGTCGGTCTTCAACAATGGCGGCTTCCAGGACTTCCGCATCGACAGTGGCGCAGCCGGAGGTCTGACGGAGGAGTATGTTTCCGACAATTTCAAGGCGACACGTTGGTTGACATTGATTGCCGGCTTGCGCGAGTCCCAGTTTGTCGCCAACATTACTGAAATCGAAAACGATCCAAGATTCGGAATCGCCGTGCAGATACCGAAGATCGATTGGGTCTTCCGCGCCTTCTACGGGCACTACTATCAACCGCCGCCGCTGCTTACGGCGTCCGGGCCGCTGCTGAAATACGCGAACAACAACAATACATCGTTTCTGCCTTTGCACGGAGAACGCGATGAGGAACATCAGTTCGGCGTGCAGATCCCTTTCCGCGGGTGGTTGCTGGACGCCGACAACTTCGAGACCCGCGCAAACAATTTTCTCGACCACTCGAACGTTGGCGAATCGAATATCTTCTTTCCCGTTACCATCGACGGCGCGCTCATTCAAGGCTGGGAGCTGGCCCTTCAGTCGCCGACGCTATGGCAATTCGGGCAGGCGCATCTTGCTTACTCCAACCAACTGGCAGAGCAGCGCGGCCCCATTACCGGCGGACTGGTTTGCGTTCCCATCACGGCTCCCCAGTGCGATTCTGGATTCAACTATGTTCCCCTGGATCACGACCAGAGAAACACTCTCAATTTTGGCCTGAATGCAAACTTGCCGGGCGACGCCTTCGCCTCGTTCAATTTCTATTACGGCTCGGGCTTTACCAACGGAGACTACGGCAACCCCAACTCGCCGTATCAGGGAGAATATCTGCCACACGATACCAATCTGAGCGTGTCGCTGGGCAAGACATTTCGCAAGAACTTCACGCTCGCCGCCAACGTGACGAATCTGACCAACCGCCGCGTGCTATTGGATAACAGCCTCACCTTTGGCGGGTTCCACTACAACGCGCCGCGCGAGTTCTACGGCGAACTACGCTACCATTTCAGCTATGACCGGCTGTCCCACAAATGAGGAGATGGCATGAGTAGAAGAGAGGGATTCTGAGGCGGTACGCTCCAGAGCAGGAGCTGTGGAGCAGGCAGGGTGCAGGCTGCATCGATCGCGTGAGGCACATGACCCCTTCGTTAAGGAGATTGGTCGGACCTATGCAACCGAAGCGTCCCCGTAAGGGCCGCCCGAGGCGGCACCTTGAATGCGACAATGGCGATCCCGCAATTCCGGTGGGTCCTTCCATGGTCGCGACCCCACCATTCCTATCATTTCGGCTGGATATCCCAGACGGGCCACAGCCACTGCTTGATTTGCGCCCTTTCCTCCCGAATGCATCTGAAAGCTGGAGCCGAACAGCGTCTCTCCCGCCATCGATATCCGTGGAGCGGCAGAAACAAGGTCCATATTGATGCTGCCCACCACCACGATTGGCCGCATTGTTT
>JAJYVR010000010.1 GCA_021791935.1 Acidobacteriota bacterium | reverse complement strand
AGGCTCGCAGCCAGGAAGCCCTCGAACAGGCCGTTGGCGACGCCCTCAAAACCATCACCCCCGACAACGCCGCCGCATGGTTCCGACACTGCGGCTACGGCATACAGCAACCATAGTTCTGCTCTAAGCTCTCAAAACAGGCTCGATACTTCCCCGCGTTGCGCGCCTCTTCCACCCAGTGATCCGGGCAAACGCTGCCAGTAGTCAAGGAGTCTTTTCCAATCGAAGGATGAGCCTGAAGGATAGGGAAGGGTAGGCTGGGTTGTCCTTTCTGGCGTTGAATTTTACTCGAACTTATTCGCAGTCGTCGGGGCGGAGGGAATATGGAAATCGGTCTTTCGATTTCCAAGGTCTGAGGGAAAGCCGGAGGGGGTTTTCCCCGTAGGCTTTTCCATAGACCGTCAATTCCTCGGCCCTTTCCTGCAAGCCTCGATCCTACGCGGTCAGCCGCAATCGCTCAAAGAGTTTGGCTTTGGCTTGCTGCATCCGCCGTGCCGCGTCGGTATCGCCGATGGCGGCGGCGACCCGAAAGTAGTTGACCCAACCGGCAAGCGAGGCGTCGACCAGCGCCACCAGGCGGTCCAACGGCACTGTACCATGCGCTTGAGTTCGCGGCGATCCAGGATGCGGCTTACTTCCCTAGTTCGTAATGAAAACCGAAGCGACCAATCAGCATCAGGGAGTGTTCGCTGGGTGGAAGGACCTGGAAGGATTCAATGCGCCGATGTGTGTCGTCGCGATTTGCCTGGACCTTGCCAAGATATCTGCCGGATGCGGCCTCGTAAAACAAGACCTCCAGGCTGTCGTTCACACGGTGCCACCCAAACACGTATTGCCCGGGCCCCATGGACGCCGTTCCGATCTTCAGCGGGACCTGCGTCACCAGCAGAATCGAGTACTTACCGTTTGCGGAGTATCCCGATGTGATGAGGACGGCGCCGGCCACGTACCTTCCAGCGCTGTCCACGATTCCGGATGCGGTTCGCGATTCTGTTTCGATCCGCTCTTTCACGACGGGCGCTCGGGCCGGAATCCAGGAGTTCAGTTCCTGTTCCGTCGCCAAGCGCCACCCCTGGGCCGCCGAGATGTTCATCGCCAGCAGCAAGCCCGCGAATACAACCACAGAGACTGCGAAAATTCCACGTTTCATGCAAATGCCCCAATTCTGCTTCTGCCAATGAAGTTTCTAAAAGTGAACGATGCCGCGTTGAATCGCGGCGGTGACAGCTTGTGTCCGGTCGGATACGCCTAACTTGCCAAGAATGCTGTTGATGTGGGTTTTCACCGTGGCTTCGGAAATGTTCAATTCCTGGCCAATCTCCTTGTTGGATTTTCCGGAGACGATTTCGCGGAGCACATCCAACTCTCGATCGGTAAGGGCGGGCCTGACCATCCGCTCCGCGAGACGTTCCGCGACTTGCGCTGGAATTCTGGACCGTCCGGAGTGGACCGCGCGGATCGCATCCATCAGTTCCTCGCCAGACATCCCTTTCAGGAGGTAGCCACGCGCGCCTGCGTCCAGCGCCCGGTGTATGTCCTCATCCCCGTCGTAGGTCGTCAATACGATAATGCGCGCCTGGGGAAACTGGCTGCGGATGCGGGTGATGGCTGCGACGCCGCTCATGCCCGGTAAACGCAAATCCATCAGGGTGACGTCCGGCAGATGCTTTCGAAACAGTTCCAGCGCCTGTCGCCCATCGGCGGTCTCGGCCACCACTTCCATCCCGGGCACGGCGTTCATCAAGGCGACGAGGCCTTCCCTGACCACATGATGATTTTCCACCACCATTATTCTGATCGGACCAGGCATCGTGTCCCATTCCCTCAAACCGTTGTACAGCTCCCGAGCGCCGTTGTTGTCCTCTACACATGCTACTTGAGCGGTAGTTCCACTGTTATTCTGGCGCCGGCCCCGGGACGGCTGTCCACCGTGAAACTCCCTCCGATCGTCTGGGTCCTTTCACGCATTCCGATCAATCCAAAGTGCCCTTCGGGCCTGGACGCGGCCACGCCAGACGACAGCCCGACACCATTGTCCTCGATCTGCATTTTCAGCCTGCCAGCATCATATTGCACCTGGATGTCGACGCGCGTGGCTCCCGCATGTTGCAGGACATTAGCAACGGCTTCAAGCGCGATTTTGAGCAGTTCCGATTCGATTTCTTCCGGGAGCGGCCGGTACGTTCCGGTGAATTGAATATTGGTTTCAAGCGGTCCGCCGGCCGTTCGCTGGCGAATCGCGGTTGAGAACCTCGATGCAAAATCGACCGTCCCGGCGTCGTTGGAACGAAGGTTCCAGATGGAACGCCGGGCTTCGGACAAGCTGTCGCGCACCAGCTTGCGGGTCTGGTTCAACTGTTCGCGGACAGATTGCGGGGAAGTTGCAAGCATCTGGGCAACCAGCTCCAACTGGACCGAGATTCCAACGAAACCTTGCGCCAGCGTGTCGTGAATTTCGCGGGCAATGCGGGTACGTTCCGCGAGCACAGCGCTGAAACGCGCCTCCACGTGATGCACTCTCCAACGATAGACAAGCCAGCCGAGGAAGAAAATCAGAATTGCGCACAGCAGATCGAACCAGTAGGTCTGGGTAAAATACGGTTCCAACTGGAAAGCGAAAGTCGCTGGGGTCGTGCTCCATACGCCGTCGTTGTTGGCGGCGAGCACCTGGAAGCGATATCTTCCGGGTGGAACATTCGTGTAGTAGGCCACGCGCCCAGTGCCGGCATCGATCCAGGAGCGATCGAAGCCGGACAGCCGGTATTTGAAGCGCACCTTTTGCGGCGCCACAAAACTGAGCCCAGCATAGTGAAACGAAAACCGCGAATGTCCAGGGCCGATTTCGATGGGCCCATTCAGGGGCATGTTCTTTTCATCGACCGTGACCTGCTCGATGGCAACCAATGGGGCCACGGAATTCCGTTGCAATTTTGCTGGATCGATCCATGCGACGCCCCTCAACGTAGAGAACCACAAGGTCCCGTCGCTCGCCTTCCACGAGGAGGGATGGCCAACGCCGCTGCACTCACGAATCTTCATCCCGTCCGCGGTGCCGTAGGAGGCAATCGGCAGGGTGTGGATTCGACCCGCGGCAACGTCCATCAGATCGCCGATGCGCACGCGAAAAATGCCCGTATTCGAGCTGATCCAGAGGTGGCCACTGTCGTCTTCCAGGATTCCGTCGATGACGTCGGGAAGCCCCAGGTTTGCCGGTAAGGAATGGATCTCCTCGTGCGATTTGTTTTTGATAAGAAGGTCAAGACCTTCTCCATTGGTGCCGATCCAGAGATTGCCCTGCGAATCCAGGTACAACGCAGTGATGACGTCGCTGGAAAGCCCATCGCTTTTCGTATAGTTTCTAAATTTTCCGCGCAGAAAATGACTGAGACCGTGCAGCGTCCCAATCCATAAACTTTTGTCGGTATCTTTTGTCAGGGCCCCGACAAAGTCATTCGCCAGCCCGTCGGCTTGCGTATATGTGTTTGCATGGCCGTCGTCGATGTGTGCCAGGCCATGCCTTGTGCCAACCCACAAGGAGCCATCGGAATCCGCCAACAGCGAGCGGACAAATTCATCCGGCAACAGATCGCTCGCGTCTGCTGCAGTGAAGCGGCCGTGCTCCATGCGATTGAGTCCGTCGGGAGTTCCAACCCACAAATTCCCCTTGGCGTCGGCAGCCAGCGAGAGAATCGTATCGCTGGTCAGTCCTTGTTTTTCCGTGAAGACGGACACATGGCCGCCGTCGTAGCGGTTGAGCCCGCCGCCATCCGTGCCGATCCAAATATGTCCCCGCGGGTCCTGTAAAACGGAACTCACAAGCTCGTCGGAGAGACCATCGCTGTCTGTAAGGGTCATGAACTTCTGGTCTTTTAAGATTGCAACGCCGCCCGATTCGGTGCCGATCCACAGAGAGCCCTCGCGATCTTCATCGATCGCCAGAATCAGGTTCTCCGACAGGCCCTGTTTGGAGGAGAAAACGCTGATCGCTCCATGGATCATGCGGGCGATTCCACGATTTGTCCCCACCCAAACCGCTCCCTCGCGGTCCTGGTACAGGGTCTGGATTTGATTCCCCGGCAATCCATTGGAGGCGGTGTAGGTCTTCAGCTTTCCGTCCGTCATCACTGCAAGGCCAGCGGGAGTGCCGATCCATAGATTGCCCAACCGGTCCGCAAGCAGGACATCCACTTCGCCGTCAGGCAGTCCGTCGGCGACGCCATACGAGCGAAGCTTTCCATTGGAAAGCCGCTGCAATCCGTTTTGCGTGCCGAGCCACAGGTCTCCCGAAGGACTGTTTGCCATTGCGCGAATCGTCTCGCTTCCCAGGGGAGAGTCGACGAAATGTTGCGCAACGCGTCCATTGCGAATTCGATCGAGTCCGCTGTCGGTTGCGATCCACACAGAAGCATCCGGCCCATCCGCCAGCGCGCTGACAGTGTTGCTGGAGAGCCCTTGATGCGTCGTATAGGGGACGAAATGGCCTTGACTGTAACGGGCCACCCCGCCCGCGGTGACTGCCCAAACGCCACCTTCGCGGTCTTGAAAGACGCTCCAGATGCTGTTGTCCGGCAGGCCCTGGGCCATGGTGAATGCGGTGAAGGCGGCGCGATTCAACCTTGTAAGCCCGTCGGCGGTGCTGATCCACAGGCTTCCTTCACGATCTTGCAGAAGGCCGCGGATGTCGTTGCTGAGCAACTGCGGCGTATTTCGCCGGTTGTACACCGTGAAATCGATCCCATCGAATCTGGCCACGCCTTCGCGGGTTGCAAACCAGAGATACCCATCGCGCGTCTGCACAATCGCGCGCACAGAATTCTGCGGCAGGCCGCTGTCTGTCTGCCAGATTTGCAGTCCATATTGGCTCAGCTTTCGATCCGGATTCAGCGCATGGCCTGGGGCGCTTGCCAGCGCGAGGAGCAACACCGATATCCAGCGAAGCAGCCAGTCTTCGCGCATGAAACGAACAGGCCCGCACCCGTATTTTGTGGCTGTCCGGCGTGTCGAGAGTCTCGGTGCAGCGCGGACCGTAGGCGGGGTACTCAAACCTACATCCATCGAAAGGTTGAGTCTGTCATCCATCTAAGGGTACAAGACAAGCGAGTGCGGCGCCTGTAGATTTGGAAGTGCCTCTTGAAAGTTTGCCACATTCAAGGCCGTTGCGAGGAGTACCCGCAACGGCCTTTCTTTTTGAAGTTTTCCCTGGTTGGCGATCGCGGTCCGGAAAGAGCGCGCCCATCCCGGAATTTTGTATCGTCGCCGTCGCAAAACTTTTGCAGGCCACAGCCTCCTCGCAAATCGTGATTTTCCATTCCGATGCCTGCGACTGGCCAGACGGTGGACTGTGCCGACAGACCCGGCCGCGCGCTGGTTTCCTTCACGTCCGCCGACCGGTCTCCCTCGTCATGCCAAGCGACACGTAGATAGAATGGCGCGGCGCGCTTCCCGTTTTCGCCACCGGCGCAGGAGTTTCATTACACTTGCAGGGAGGAGCATCGCATGGAGGTCCGCGAAATATCTCTCCCATCTGTGCTGGAGACGGCAGATTTGGCGCTCGACGCAGTCGCCACGCATGCCAGGGGACCTGCGGGTGTGCTGCCGCTGACGCCGGAGATGCTGCTGACCCAGCCCTCGGGAAATCTATTCGGCATGAGTCTGAACGTAGGCATGGGATGGGACCCGCTGCATTTGCTGGGCCCGGAAGTACTGATTCTGAGCACGCATGGCGGCCTGCGCGCCGAAGACGGCACCCCGATTGCGTTGGGCCTGCACACCGGCCATTGGGAGGTGGCAGCGCTGGTCGCCGAAGCGGCACGCGAATTGAAAGCGGTGGGCGCGATTCCGTTTGCCGGCGCGTGTACCGATCCCTGCGACGGACGCACCCAGGGAACCAGCGGCATGTTGGACTCGCTGCCGTTTCGCAACGATGCGGCGATTGTGCTGCGCAGGCTGATGCGATCCTTGCCAACCCGCGTGGGCGTCATTGGAGTCGCCACCTGCGACAAGGGGCTGCCTGCGATGACGATGGCCCTTGCCTCCGCGGGAAAAATCCCTACCGTGCTGGTTCCGGGCGGCGTCAGCCTGTTGCCGGAGCGAGGCGAAGATGCGGGCAAGGTGCAGACCATCGGGGCGCGATTCGCGCAGGACCAGATCAGTTTGGAAGAGGCTGCGGACGTGGGCTGCCATGCCTGCGCCAGTCCGGGCGGAGGTTGCCAGTTTCTCGGGACCGCAGCCACCTCGCAAGTGATTGCCGAGGCGCTGGGTCTGGCGTTGCCGCATACGGCGCTGGCCCCTTCCGGACAGCCTGTCTGGCTGGACGCGGCGCGGCGTTCCGCGCTGGCCATGGTCCGGCTGCATCAACTGCGCTTGGGAACGTCCGATATATTGACGCAGGCCGCCGTCCAGAATGCGATGGCGCTCCATGCCGCCTTCGGCGGTTCCACCAACCTGTTGCTGCACCTGCCCGCGATTGCGCATGCCGCCAAGCTGCAACGGCCCGTCGCGGCGGATTGGGCGCACGTCAACCGTCAGGTCCCTCGGCTGGTGGATGCGCTGCCCAATGGCCCCGGCAATTACGCGACGGTGCAGGTCTTCCTCGCCGGCGGCGCGCCGGAAGTCATGCTGCATCTGCGACGCGCGGGCCTGCTCGATACCAGTGTCCATACTGTCTCCGGCGACACGCTCGATGCCTGCCTCGACTGGTGGCAGCATAGTCCGCGCCGCCATCGGTTGAGAAAACTTCTGCGGGAACAAGACGGCATCGATCCGGATAATGTCATTCTGAATCCGGATCGAGCCAAAGCGCGCGGACTGACGGCGACGGTATGTTTTCCCATGGGAAATCTCGCTCCCGAAGGCTCTGTGGTGAAAAGCACGGCCATCGATCCGTCACTGGTGGACCCCGACGGAGTCTATCGGCACCAGGGCCCGGCCAGGGTGTTCATCTCCGAGGCATCGGCCATGGAAGCCATCAAGCGCCATCGAGTTGGGGAGGGGGATGTACTGGTCCTGATTTGCAGCGGGCCGGCGGGCGCAGGCATGCAAGAGATTTATCAGGTCACCGCGGCGCTGAAGTTTCTGCCCTGGGGCAAGCATGTTGCGGTGCTGACGGACGCGCGTTTCAGCGGCGTTTCCACGGGGGCCTGCATCGGGCACATTGCGCCGGAAGCACTGGCTGGGGGCGCGATTGGAAAAATTCAGGACGGCGACCGAATTGAGATTGTCATCGACCGCGCGAACCTGGTGGGCAGCGTGGACCTGGTGGGCAACGCGCGGGAAATCTTTGGCGCTGAAGAGGGAGGCCGTCGCCTGCAAGCGCGCCCCTCTCGCGCCGATCTGGCGCCGCATCCCGATCTGCCCGACGATACGCGCCTGTGGGCCGCGCTGGTGCAGGCAAGCGGCGGCGTCTGGGGCGGCTGCGTGTATGACGTGGATACGATTCTGGCTGTTTTGGAACGGGGACGGCAGGCGAACGGAAAGGCGGAAGACGAGTGATTCTTTATCGGACCATGCAGGGAAATTATGTGGAGGACGCGGGCCAGTATTACCGGCTCGAAGGTCCCCACTGGGACGCGTTGCTTACGCGGCACGGGTTATACGAATATCTGTCGGAGATTGTCGGCAAGAGTCAGCCCATCGGCGACAAACTGCCGTGCGCGCCGGAGGCCCCCATTGAAAACCAGGAGGTGTGGGCCGCCGGCGTCACCTACTATCGCAGCCGCAGTGCGCGGATCGAGGAATCGAAAGATGCGGGTGGAGGCGACTTCTACGACCGCGTGTATTCCGCCGATCGCCCAGAGTTGTTTTTCAAGGCAACGCCGCACCGGGTCGCGGGCCCAAACGGCAAGGTGAGGATTCGCAGGGACGCGAGCTGGTCTGTGCCTGAGCCGGAGCTGGCCCTCCTCATCAACTCAAACGCGAAAATCGTCGGCTATACGGTCGGCAACGACATGAGTTCGCGGGACATTGAAGGCGCAAACCCCTTATATTTGCCGCAGGCCAAGGTCTACGACCAAAGCTGCGCTCTCGGCCCCGGTATTTTGATTGCGCAAGGACCGCTGCCGCCGACCACCCGGATCGATCTTGAAATCCTGCGCGGCGCGAAGGTGGAATTTTCGGCGTCGGTCACGCTGGCAGAGATGAAGCGCGATCCAGCTACGCTGGTGGAGTATCTATTTCGCGACAATAGTTTCCCGCGCGGCTGCTTTCTGCTGACCGGCACCGGCATTGTTCCGCCGGATTCTTTTACACTCCACAGCAAAGATGAAATACGGATCACGATTGCCCCCATCGGGACGCTCGTCAACGAGGTCGCCTGACATGACGCTCACCGGCCAATCCATCGTCGGAGATATGCCCGCGAATCGCGGCCAACAGAGTGGAACGCATCGCGATGCTCCCTTCGCGGCCATCAATCCCGCGACCGGAGAGCGGCTCGATCCGGAATATATTTCCGCTACCGCGGAAGAGGTCGAACGCGCCACATCCGCAGCGGAGCGCGCATTTCCCGTGTATGGCCAACTCTCCGGCACGGAAAAGGCAGGGCTTCTTCGAGAAATCGCGAAGGGCCTGGAGGGCATCCGGGATTCCCTGGTCGAGCGCGCCAGCCTGGAAACTGCGCTGCCTGTTCCCCGGCTTCAAGGCGAAGTTGTCCGCACAGTCAACCAACTGCGCATGTTTGCCGAAGTCGTGGAAGAAGGCTCGTGGGTGATGGCGCGAATCGACCGCGCGCTGCCGTCGCGCACGCCGCTGCCCCGGCCGGATTTGCGGTCCATGCTGCGGCCGCTTGGTCCCGTCGTGGTGTTCGGGGCCAGCAATTTTCCTCTGGCCTTTTCCGTTGCCGGCGGCGATACGGCTTCCGCTCTGGCTGCGGGCAATCCTGTCCTCGTCAAGGCGCATCCCGCCCATCCTGGGACGAGCGAACTGGTTGGCCAGGCGATCGCTTCCTCGGTCCGCGCAGCCGGCCTTCCGTCCGGTGTTTTTGCCCTGCTGTTTGACAAAGGAACCGGCGTGGGGACCGCGCTGGTGCGACATCCGCGGATGAAGGCGGTGGGTTTTACCGGCTCGCTGGCCGCGGGCCGCGCGCTGATGGATCTGGCCGCGGCGCGCCCGGATCCCATCCCATGTTTCGCGGAGATGAGCAGCACCAATCCAGTCTTCATTCTGCCGGGCGCATTGCGCCAACGCGGCGACCAGATTGCGAAGGATTTATATGCTTCCATCACCCTGGGCGCGGGGCAGTTCTGCACCAAGCCCGGTCTGGTCTTTCTCCCGCACGACGAAGCCGATGGAATGCTCGATCGACTCCAGCATTTCGCCGAGGGAGCTTCTCCGTTTACCATGCTGACCCAGGGCATTGCCGCGCAATTTTCCAGGATTGTGGCTGAACGAAAGCATTCCGGCCACGTGCAATGCCGCACAACATCAGACGGGCCCATTGCGGGCAGCCCATTCACAACTCATGCCACATTGTTCGTTACCGACGCCGCATCGCTCGAAGCGCAGCCAGAATTGAGTCAAGAGATCTTTGGCCCATCCGCGCTTCTGGTTTCCTGCGCGGACCGGGAACAGACGCTTCGCGCCGCGGAATCGCTGCAAGGCCATTTGACTGCCACATTGCTCGGCACGGCGGAAGATTTCGATCAGAACCGCGATCTGGTCGCCATCCTCGAGCGGAAAGTCGGCAGGTTAATTTTCAACGGCTATCCCACCGGAGTGGAAGTGTCCCATGCCATGGTGCATGGCGGCCCCTATCCGGCCACTTCCGACAGTCGTTCCACCTCGGTCGGCAGCCAGGCCATCGTTCGCTTCGCCAGACCTGTCTGCTACCAGAACTTCCCCGAGCACGCATTGCCGGAAGAGCTTCGCAGCAGTAACCCTCGCGGTATCTGGCGCATGGTGGATGGCAACATGACCCGCGAAAGCCTTGCCGAATGACTCGCTGCCTGCAAACAAGAACGTATTCGCATTGGGCGACAAATACTCCGCGGGTCGGGACTTCTGCCCGGCCGATTCCTGCTGGCAATTGCGGCGATGGCTGCATTCGCGCTGGCCAGGCGCGGAACTTGACCCGATGGTCCCGATAATGACAAGGCAGGCTACAGGCTAGGCTTGCGGCGACGGGCTGCATCGTTCAAACTTGCTCGGGTCCTCCGACGGAGCTTCCTGTCCGCTCCTGCAGTAGCAAATCCAAGCGGTAGCCGGCTCGTTTCGCCGTCTGCGTTGCGGTTTCCAATGCGCGGACCATCTCGCGAAGTGCAAGTTTCGTATCGGCACCCGTCGCGTCCGCATCCTTTGCCGCCAGGTCAAGAAGGACAGGCAAACAGTTCCAACACAGAAGCTGTTCATACGCTTCCCGATTGAAATACCTGTGACCGTCTGCCTCATGCAGATGGGTGAGCCAGACGACATCCGGATCGGTCCAGAAAATTGTCGCCGCGCCGTTTGCATGGGTCAGCAAAACTCGGATGCGTGCCGCCTCTCTGTATGCGTCGTCGCCCTCAAGTCCGAGTGAACTGAACACCTGGGCCAATGCGGGGCGCATGTACAGACGGTCGAAGACCTCAGCGGCGTGGTCTTGTTTTGGAAGCATGGCTGCGAGAGCACGGAGAAGGCACCATGCCACAATCGGCGCCCACGCTGCAGCCGTGTTGTCCTGCGGGCCATGGCCTGGCCCCGCGACGCGCAGATCCAGCGTTGTTTCTTGGATGACGGCGCGCTGCAGGCGCGGAAACTTGGTGGCCGCCAACAATAGCTTTGAATAGGTCTGCGCCGCCGCGATCGCGGTGGAAGGCCTCGTCGCGCGGTCAACAGGTCCGGCTTTCCCAGCCGCCGCGGTCTCCTGTTGGGGTTGGTTCCTGCGGATCGCCGCGCTCGCCTCCAGAAGGAACAGTTCCGCGCGGCCCTTCATGGCATCCATTATCTTGTCGAGCTGTCCAGAACGTTGGCTTTGCGGCGATTGAGGCAGCGCGGGCCCTGCTTCAAATTCCGCGAAACCGGCGAAACCGCGCAGCAACTCCGGCTCCAGCGCATCGCGCAGCGCTGCATGGACGGGGCGCAACTTGAGCATTGCCAACTCGTCGTCGAGACTCCATGCTCCCGCTCCATTCAACTCGTCGCAAAGCAACTCCCATGGATGCTCTTCTGTGGAACGTAGGACGCGCCAATGCTGGAAGACATGGTACTGATACGCCCGCAAATGGACGCGGAGACCGTGACGCGCGATCTCCGTCGAACGTCGCAGGTAGTGGAGGCCCGTCGCGCTATCTTGAAAAGCAAGTATCAATCCATCGCCAGAGGGAAGTTCGAGCGCCTGATACAGATTCGTCTGGTACAGCGCGCCCGAACCTTTGTCTGCGCGCGCCGCCGAACGATGCAAGGTCCCTTCGGTGCTCGCGAACCTGTTGTGGTAAATGACCAACGCCTTGCGATCGCCCAGCCGATTCGAATAGGCAAACACGTTTTCATCGATGGCCCCATTGTCCGCATAAAGGTCGAAGAGCGCGAAGTGCCTGCTCTCGGCAAATAGCGCGCGGTCCCTCAACAGCGGAGCAATCTCCCGTTGATGCCGTTCGACCAGATACTCATTGGGAGTTTCGTCGTGACGCGGTCTCTTGTACTCCATGCCGTATCGTTCCGTAAAGGCCTCAATCTGGCCGTGGCCAAACATCGGCAACCCAGGCAACGTCGCCATCAGCGTGCACACGCCGAAATACTTGTCTCCAGTTCCGAATTGATCGATGGCCGTCTTTTCGTCGGGATTGCTCATGAAGTTGACATAGCGCTTGAGAATGTCGGGATCGAATTCGATGGTGTTTTTTATCACCGAGCGATATTTCTCGTTTTCCTCGTCGCGCAGCATATTCATGAACGCGCTGTTGTAGACGCGATGCATTCCCAGCGTTCGCACGAAATAGCCTTCCAACAGCCAAAACGCCTCCGCCAGCAGAAGCGTGCCGGGAACTTCCGCCGCCACCCGGTCCACAACTTCCCGCCAGAACTCCTGCGGCATCAGCGCGTCGAACTGCTCCTGGGTCATGCTGAACTCAGCCCGCGACGGAATGGCCCCGCCGCTGCCGGGAAGAGGAAACCAGAGTCGCTGCACCTGCCGTCGCGCCAGGGTCATCGCGGCGTCGAAGCGGATGATGGGAAATATCCGCGCCACATGAAGGATGGTCTGGATGACGTGTTCGCGGACATCGGCGCGCATATAGTTCAACTGCGCCGTGTCGTTCCACGGAAAGCTGGTCCCGTCGTTGCCGTGGTAAATGTATTCGATGTGCCCGGAGGCGTTGTCTCGCCGCCGAAAAACGACCGCCGCATCGCTGCGATCGTAGTAGCGATCGTCAATCTTGATCTCGATCCTCGGATCGTGCGAAAGATCCGGTCCGTTGAAACTGTACGCAAAGGGCAAGTCCGTCCGAGACAGGAACCGTTCCGGATGGTCGATCACCCAGCCGGAATCGATGCCGAAATGGTTTGGCACCATGTCGCTGGCGAGTCGAATTCCACGCATCGCTGCCCGGTGTTGCAGGTTGCGATAGGCGAGGTCGCCGCCGAGATCGTCGGCAATCCGGTAACTGTCCAACGAATACGCGGAAGCCGCGGCCTCCGACTGGCCGCAAAGCTGCTTGATCGTCCGCGAAGCAAGACTGCGCTCCCAGACGCCGATCAACCACAGCGCATTGATCCCGCGCGTCGCCAGCAGGTCCAACTCCTCGTTCGGGACCTGATCCAGCCGCTCGATCGCTCGCCGATATTGCCTTGACATCTGTGCGAGCCACACATGGGTACTCTTCGCAATCATCACGACATTCGGCATCCAGTCGAGGTCCTGGCTGAACCGTTCGTACTCTGGATCGATGACCCGCTGTGCCGCGGACCGATCGTACACAGGGACCTCCGATGCCTTTCCCATCTGAAACATGTTCTGCTGTCCATGTTCCGACGGCGGATGAAAGCGCATCCAGATTGCAACCTCCTCCTCCTTCAGCACATCGGCTGCCAGCAGCAGCCTGGGGAACTTCTCGCCCAGGAAGCGCGCCCAGTTTTGTCGAATCCACGCCAGTTGTCCAGCCAGGGAGTTCGGCGCTGCCACGACCGGCGCGCGCAACAGGTCAAGCAGATTGCCATGCCCCATTTCTGTCGCTGGACGTGTCGCGAAATAGTCGCCAAGCTCCGCCGTGACCTGTTTGTAAGCGGTGCTCTCGGCCAGCCGGGTGTCGTCATAGAGCTCACGAAAGGGTTGAAACGCAGGATTCTGGTTCGCCAGCCAAAGCAGGATCAGTTCTTCAAGGACCGCCTCGCGATGCGGCAGGCCGTCCGTCGAGTCCTCCAGCCATGGCCCCAGCTCGATTTGTCCGCGATAAATGGCGACCGAGGGAAACTCCTGCACAAACCCGCGCAGCAGTTTGTCCAGGTCCTCTTCGCCAATCCGCGCGGCAAACCAATCGAGAGCGGCCCTCGTCACCTCCGGGTCTCGATTGCGACGGTACTGCGCCACCAATGCATGGCTGACCTCGTCAATCAGCCCCATTGCGAACAGCGCTCCCGGATGGACCATCTTGGACGGATTGCCTTCGGAGGCGCGTACTTTATTCATCCGGTAGGCAAATTCGCGGCAGCCGCCTATGTCCGCGAAGATCACGTTGCCGACAAAGCTGAAGAGGAGATCGCTGACCTGGTAGCGATCGCGAGCATCGCGCGAAATGTGGAACTCCATCATAAGTTTCCTTGCAATGCGGGGTGCGGCCTGATATGTGCTTTCGCAAATACGGTCGCCTGTCGCGTACCCGGCGACCCGCCAGTTGTCCTAGGTCGATGCTAGTCCTGCCATGGTTGCCCCGCAACGGTCCGAGACTTCCTCGGCAATTTCTCCTTCATGGCCATGGGCCGCGAAGAGGACCACGGATGTCCCAAACGGCTTGGCAAGGACCCAGGCCAGGGCATTGGCCCTTCGACCATCGCTTTTCGGCGATTTGCGACGACGGGGCTGGTCAACGGTGAAGCTGTGGGTGAAACTGGGAAGAAGGGATGAAGGCGACGAGCGACAATCCGGCTGGCAGGAGAGGCGCGTGCGACGAAGCCAAGCCGAAGACGCCGGACGATGTTCGCGCATCGGGACCCGCGAATGCGGAGGCCCCAGGTTTTCTGCGCGGCGTCATCGGCATTTTTATTCTGTTCAACCTGATTGCGATTGCCGCCTGGGCGGTTCCTTTGAACGTTCCGCCTCTACGGGAAATCAAACATATGGTTCGACCGTATCTCTTGTGGACCGGGCTGTTTCAGTCGTGGGACTTCTTCGCTCCCAATCCCCGACCGGTGAACTCCTTTATTGAAGCCGTCGCGATCGCACAGAATCGCCATACGCGTGTGTTTGC
The DNA here is from genome assembly GCA_021791935.1 of Acidobacteriota bacterium. Lineage (GTDB taxonomy): Bacteria > Acidobacteriota > Terriglobia > Terriglobales > Acidobacteriaceae > JAKAAZ01. The sequence goes on along the minus strand of JAJYVR010000010.1, from coordinate 14,014 downwards.
CTTTCCGCGGATGGAACAACTCAGTTACGGAAAGCGGTATCGCGAAGAGAGATATCGAAAATTTGCCGAGGTGCTGTGCGATACGAAGTATGCGGCCCTTTGGCCAGATGTGGCGAAACACGTCGCGTGGCTGTTGAACAGCGCGGACGATCCTCCGCAAATGGTGATCCTGATGAAATTTGAAGCGCCCATCCAATATGGTGTGACGCAGGCGCAAGAACCGGTACCCAAGCCGGAATTCTTCTACGAATATTATGTAGGCGGCGAGGACCTGCGATGACGCTGGCGAGGATTCGAGAGGCCTGGGAGCGACTTTTCTTTGCTCCGCAGTCTCCTGTGCCGATGGCCGTGTTTCGCATTCTGTACGGCGCTTGCGTGACGGCTACCCTGGTCCTGCTGCATTCTGAATGGCTGGATTGGTACGGCGTCCATAGTTGGGTGACTCTGGCGACGATGACGAGGGTCGAGCCCGGCGTCCGGCTGAACCTGTTCACCGTGATGCCACAGAGCGATGCCTGGGTCACGGCATTTTTCTGGATTTTCCTGTGCTTCGCTGTATCGCTGACGGTTGGATTGTGGACCCGGTTGAGCAGCATCGCGGTATTCGTCTGCCTCGCTTCCATGCAGCAGCGAAATCTGTACATTCTGCATGGCGGGGACGTGTTTTTGAGGGTGTCGGGGTTCTTCCTGATGTTTGCTCCCGCAGGAGCGGCTTTGTCGCTGGATCGGCTCATACGCGTCCGCAGGAAGTTGGAAGGCGCTGAGATACCGCCCAAAGCTCCGTGGGCCCAACGCATGATTCAATTCGAACTGGCGCTGCTGTACCTTTCTTCGTTCCTATGGAAGATGAAGGGCGCTCCGTGGCTGAACGGGACCGCGCTTTTTTACGTATTTCACATTCATGCAATCCGGCGATTTCCGCTGCCAGGTTGGACGCAGCAGCTATGGATTTTGAGGCTCGCGACCTGGTACACCTTGGTCCTCGAGTTCTGCCTGGGCGTCCTGATCTGGTTCCGGCCATTCCGCTATCCGTTGCTTGTGTTGGGCTTGCTGTTCCATTTGTGCCTTGAATATTCGCTGAACATTCCGATGTTCCAATGGGACGTGCTTTCGGCGTATGTCCTGTTTATTCGCCCAGAGGACGCAGAGCAGTTCTTTCGTGCCGTCCGTGAATTGCTGCCGCGGCGCAACCGAGTGCGGCCCATCTCCGCGTAGCCGATATGCTTGCGAGAAAGCGTCGAGAGGGTGCCTATGGAGGAGAGAGAAAGCAGGGTGCGGACACGTTCGGCATACGTGGGCTCCGGCAATTGTGGCGTTGCTGGGCCTGTGGACGCGTGCTGGCGGGGTGTGGCGGCTTCATTCGACGACCTGAGTGCTCGTAAAATCCAGTCTCTCTGAGTTAAGGGTACGACACGCTGCAATCGTTGCTTGGCGGATCGTATGGATGCGCGGTCCAGTGATCCTGCTAAAGCGTAGCGGACGCTGCTCCGTGGTACGGATGAGTCGCGTTTCGACATGTGCTACCGAGTCATGGCGTAATAGACCTGTTCTTCGATCGCGACAATCTGCAATGGGGTCTGATGGGCCCGTTGCAAGGCGGCGTTTACCTTTGCCAGATCGTTTGTCTTGAAGCGCTGCCACGCCGCAATCTGCTCACTCGCCGCGCGGTTCATTCGGTTGAAAATGACGATGGCCTGCGCAGGCGCGGTCCGGTCTCCGCTTTCCACCACGCGCAGCGCAACGCCAAGACCGGTGTTGGCCTCGGCAAGTCCAATCTTTTTCCCCGTTTGATCGGCGCCGGGATGGCTCCCGCCCTTGATGGCCTGCAGTTGTTGCAGCGCGGCGCGTAAGGCTGCTTGCAGGTCCGCGGAATCGCCCTGGCTCGACTGGAGGTTTTTCAATTTGCTCTCGACACTTTCCAGTTCCGCCATCGCCTTACGACTGGCGAGCGTCCGCAGATAGATCGCTTCGGCAAGCGCGAATTGTCGATCCAACACCTCGGTTGTGGCCGCGCTGCGCGGATCCATGATTACGCTCAACGGACGCTCCGTCGATTTGCCGTCGACCGTGAGCTTCAGCGTGTAAATGCCGGGAGGGACGCGTGGGCCGGCGGGCACGCTCGCGGCGTCGACATCGTCGCCGTCGACGTCAGTCCCAGAACCTCCGGCGGCGAGGTCCCAGATGAAGCGATGTTCGCCGGACGTGGTCTCCAGAATTTGCAGCACTGGAAACCAGCGTTCGGCAATGGGCAACAGCGGCCGCTGGATGGTTTGTTTGTCGGCGCTGGAAAAATGGCGCAGAACTCGACCCTTTGCGTCGAGGACCTGCAACGTGACTTGAGCGGCATTGCTGCCAAGATAATAGTCGACAATTGCGCCGTCGGGCGGGTTGCTGGCCTGCGGCTCCTCCGGCGGAAGCGGCGTGCCGAGGAAGCTATCGTTATCGACGCGCACTGCGGTGGGAGGCGCGTAGAGATAGGATTTTGCAGCCTGGACAGCAGCGGCCTGGCGCAGGGGCGCAATATCATCCAAAATCCAGAACGAGCGGCCATGCGTTGCGACGATAAGATCGCTTCCGTGGATCGTCATGTCGCGTACAGAACTGACGGGCAGGTTCAGTTGCAGTGGCTGCCAGTGGTTTCCCTCGTCAAAGGAGACGTAGATGCCGAATTCCGTGCCAGCAAACAGCAGATTGCGTTGCAACGGATCTTCGCGAACCGCGCGAAGAAAATGTGTCGGCGCAATCCCCTCGACGGAGAGCTTCCAGGTTTTTCCGTAGTCATGGGTAATGTAGAGATAGGGTTTCCGGTCATCCAGCCGGCGCCGGTCGATGGCTGCATACGCGGTGGCAGCATCGAAGCGCGAAGCCTCGATCAGCGAAATTTTGCTCCAGGCGGATAAGTTCGGCGGGGTGACATCGCGCCATGTCTTTCCAGCGTCGGTCGTCAGATGAATCCGCCCGGTGTCGCTGCCGGCCCAGATTTCACCGGCGTTCAGCGGTGACGGCGCAATGGTAAAGACGACGCCGTAACCGCGTTGTTCCGCGTTTGCTGTCGTAGGTTCGCCAGTGCTAGCTGAGTCCTGCTGCGCGGCGCCTGTAAGATCGGGGCTGATCTGCTGCCAGTGGAGACCGCCATCGACGGTCTTCATCACGTACTGCGTTCCCAGGTAGAGCGAGCGTTGATCGGCGGGCGAGAAGACGAGTACCGGCGTCCACGGATTGCGATAGCGACGCTGGTCAATGTGCGCGGCAAAGCCGCCGAGCGGCCACGGCGTAACGATCTGGCTGAATGAGGTCCTGCGATCGAAACGATTCACCTCACCGTACGTGTCGGTCTCGTAGATAATATTTTCGTTGCGGGGATCGATCGCGATGTAGCCGCTCTCGCTGCCGCCGGGCAGAAACCAGTCGCGGGTGTCGATGTGTCCATGGTCGCTGCGGCTGGCGACGGCGATCGCGCCGCTGTCCTGCTGCGCGCCGTAGACGTAGTAAGGAAATTTGTTGTCCGTGGCGACGTGATACATCTGTGCGGTCGGCTGGTTGTACCAGGTCGTCCAGGTCTTGCCACGATCCAGACTCACCGTTGCGCCCTGGTCCACGCCCAGCATCAGGTCGTCAGAATTTTTCGGGTCGACCCAGATTTGGTGATAGTCGTCGCCCCCCGGCGCGCCGCGCACAATCTGGATGGTCTTGCCGCCGTCTTCCGTTCGGTACAAAGCCACGTTGGGAATGTAGAGGACGTCTGCGTTGTTTGGGTCGATGGCCAGCGAGCTGAAATACCAGGCGCGGCTGGTCAGGCGAGCGTCGGAATTTGCGAGGGTCCAGGTGTCACCGCCATCGTCCGAACGATACAGTCCAGAGTGGCCGGGGCAAGGGATGGTCGCGTAGACTCGACTGCCGTCTGCGCTGACAGCGATACCGGTACGCCCCCACGCGCCCTGCGGAAGGCCATGGCCGGCGATCTGCGTCCAGTGCGCGCCGCCATCCGTGGAGCGATAAAGAGCGTTGCCGGGTCCTTCAATCGGCGGATAAGTGCTCCAGGGAGGGCGATGCGCGTTCCAGGTCGCGGCAAACAGGATGTTCGGCTTGCCTGTCGCCATCGCAATATCGGCAATGCCGACGTCGGGTCCCTTGTCGAGCACTCGCTGCCAGTGCGCCCCGGCGTCGGTCGATTTGTAGACGCCGCGCTGGTCGCTCGGCCCATAGGCGTGTCCGAGCACGCCAACGTAGACGGTGTCGGCATCGCTGGGACCGACCAGGATGCGACTGATCTGCTGCGAGTCCGCGAGACCAATGTGTTTCCATGTCGAGCCGCCATCGTCGCTGCGATACATGCCATCGCCCGAGGCAAGATCGGAGCGGATATCGGATTCGCCCGTGCCCGCGTAGATCACTTTCGGATTTGAAGGAGCGACCGCGAGCGCTCCTATCGACGCCACCGGCGCTTGGTCAAAGATCGTCTGCCAGACTGTTCCAGCGTCGGTGGTCTTCCAGACGCCGCCGTCGACGCCGCCAAAAAAGAACTCGCGATGGCTTCCCGGCACGCCGCTGACCGCGACGACGCGTCCGGCGCGGAATGGGCCGATGAGCCGCCATTGCAATCCACTGAAAAGAGCAGGCGGCAGCGATTGCGCGGCCACAGACGATGCCGATGCCAGGGCAGCAAGCCATGCGGCGAGAACGACGAACAAAACGGTGGGCCGGACGGGCGAGGCAGAACGGGAAAAGTTCATCACTCCTGAGATTGTGAATGCCGAATGGCCATAGGAGCAAGCAGGAACGCAAAAATTTGAAGCCAAAATACGGCGTGATGGCGGAAAATCTGAAGTGGCTGCAACAGGGAAGGGTCGGATCGGCTATTCTGACGCCTTGAAAGCCGGCGCAACGAAAGTTGGGCGCGTACGAGATGCACCTTTGTTGGTGCGCCACCAGGATTTCTGACGTTCACGATTTCCGCTGCGCATTGCGCCGCAAACCGAAGGGATGGAAATGATGGAAACGCGTTCCGCCTCTCGCTCTCTATTGTCTGCATTGCTGATGATCGGCCTGCTGATTCCTGCCGCTTGCGTGGTTGCGGAACACGCCCATCCCATGCCGGACATGCGCTGGCGCATGATCGGGCCATTTCGCGGAGGTCGCACACGCGCCGCTGCGGGTGTTCCGGGCCAACCGAACGTCTTCTACGTCGGCCAGGTGGATGGCGGCGTGTGGAAGTCGACCGATTACGGGCGCACCTGGGACCCGATTTTCGATGGTCAGGATACGCAGTCGATTGGCGCCATTGCGGCGGCGCCCTCGGACAGCAATGTGATCTACGTTGCCAGCGGCGAAGGGCTGCACCGGCCCGATCTCTCTGTCGGCGACGGCATCTATCGCTCTGCCGATGCGGGCAGGACGTGGACGCATCTGGGCCTGCGCGATGGTCAACAAATACCGGCGATGGCTGTCGATCCAACCAACGCCAACCGGCTGTTCGCCGCGGTCCTCGGCCACCCTTATGGACCCAACGCGGAGCGTGGAATCTTTCGCTCGGAAGACGGCGGCAAGACCTGGGGCAAGGTCTTGTACAAGGATGAAAATACCGGCGGCTCGGACGTTGCGATCGATCCGAAGAATCCGCAGGTCGTGTATGCGTCGCTGTGGAATGAACGCCTCGGGCCATGGGAAGATGGCAACGAGTACGCGGGCACGACTGGCGGGCTTTTCAAATCCACCGACGGCGGCACGACATGGAAGCCGCTGACGAACGGCCTGCCGAAGGACCTGGAGCAAATCAATGTCGCCATCTCGGCCAGCGATCCGCAGCGGCTGTATGCAACGGTATCGACAAAGGAGGAAGGAGGATACGCGACGGGCAAAGGGCTGGGAGTGTATCGCTCCGATGATGGCGGAACAAGCTGGCGCAAGATCACGGACGATCCGCGCCCGGCGATGAAGATTGGCGGCGGCGATCTGCCGGTACCCGTGGTCGATCCGCAAAACCCGGACATTGTGTACAGCACCAGCATTGTGACCTGTCGCTCGGAAGACGGCGGCAAAACATGGATCAGCCTGCGCGGCGCGCCCGGCGGCGACGACTATCAGAACATGTGGATCAACCCGCGCAATCCGAAAATCCTGTTGCTGGTCAGCGACCAGGGGGCGCTGGTCAGCGTGAACGGCGGCGAGAGTTGGATCTCCTGGTACAACCAGCCGACGGCGCAGCTCTATCATGTCGCGGCGACCAACAGCTTTCCGTATCAAGTGTGCGCAGGCCAGCAGGAGAGCGGTTCCGTTTGCACCTCGACGCGCGGCAACGATGGTGAAATCACGTTTCGCGACTGGCGCCCTGTCGGCATTATCGAGTACGGCTATGCCGCGCCGGACCCGCTGCATCCCGACATAGTCTACGGCGCTGGCCGGACCGAGGGCCAACGGTAACGTTGGAGCGGATGGTTGCATCGAAGGATAGCATGGCATATTTCGAGGCTGCGTCCAGAGATGTTGTTCGGGAGTCGAGCCCCGATCCAAAATCCGACGACCGTATTTTACCTCTCCGATTTGTAGATAGGGAGAGTCTTCTGTGGCGCAGATCGGGTTGCCCTGCGGATAGATCAGGTACAGGTCGGCGGCTTCGCCCCTGATCTGGCCGCCCAGCAGCAGTGAATTCGACGAGAGAGAGTGTGTGTGCGATCGAAAAATCTTCAGCGAATGCCGACGGCATGCACATAATGCAACCAGGATTGCGGGAACCATCCTGGCTGCCGCGGCTGGTTCTCGTGGGCGCCGATTTCGCATTCCATATGCACCGGATTGGGAATGGGAGAGGCAAACATGTAGTCGAGCCATTCGCCGTCTCCGTCGTCGCCGTTTCCACGCCGTGATTCGCGGACTTTCGTCAGCCACTGGTCGATCAGCATGGCCTCCAGCTTTTTCTCCATCTCCTGTTGCGCGGAAAGCACCTTCGTCATGGCCGAGGCAGGCGCCATCTCTCCCGTCAAAAACTGAAAGGAGAGAAGAGAGGGCAGCGCAAACGTCCGCTGCAACAGCAGGTCTCGCGCCGCATCGATCAAGCTGCGGTCCACCTTCGCCGTCTCAACGTTGTCCGTCGGAATCGGCGTCTCGATTTCAGGAGAGGGCAGCGCATCCTGCAACAATTCCGGATAACGAAGCGGCTGGATGTCGACAAGGATCCGCTCCAGAGCGGCGGCAAAAATCGGATGATGCGGCAGGTCCTGCTTCACCTTGGCCGGTCCAGCCAGGGCCAGATGCATCTGCTGCTCCGCGGGCGCGGCGGCAGGCTTGAACAACAGATAACAGGCCGCCGCGGACACGGTCATCAGCAGGACACTCAATCCGGAATAGGCGGGCTTCGGGTTCCCGTTCGTGATCGTGCCGCCGGGCGCCAGCAGGCCAAGCCGCTTGGGCTTGGCTGTTTCACGTTTCAAATACTTCAGGCAATCCAGCCAGCTCTCCACATCCGGGCTGTGCGACGCGAGTGCGTCCAATAACTCCGGCACATAGTCCCGCACATAGCGCCCCACCAACTCCATGCCTTCCGGCGAGAATGGGTCCAGGTCGGCTTGGCTGTCGAATTCTGGAATCTTTTCCCGCACAAGATTGGCCAGCGTGGGACCGCTTAACGGCTGGCCGGTGAAACATTGGGCAATCAGTTCACGCGCGGCTAGAAACAGCGCGCACTTTCCAGCTTCAGAATGACCCTTCAGGCGGTACGCCTCAATGCCGATCGCCCACGCGCTCTTGTTGCGGGCGATCTCCGAGATCATGGGCAACGACGCTTCCGTGTCCGACTTCAGCAACAAGACCGTCAGCCGTTCCAGGATCGCGGACGTATCGTCGGGATCGAGATTGCTTCCGCGCCAGAAGGGGAGCACGTGGAACAGCGTTACGGATTCGTTGCCTCCGAAGTCGGCGAAAAGTTTCTGCTGGGTCTCTTGCAGGTCCTCAATTTTCTGCTGTTCCAGCAGCACCACCCAAAAAATGCGATTCAAAAACGGCGTCGCTTCCAGCGAAACCTCCAACTGGCGGCGGGCGGTCCGAATCCAGTCCTGGTCCTCCGACAGGCAGACGATCAGGGTGCGGAATTCCTGCAGCCGGTAGTTCTTCGGCACATAGCCGCCGCGGATCAACTCCGAAAGCAGTTTTGCCGAGCGCAACTCGTGGACGGCGATAGGAATGGTGTGTTCCATTTCCTCCGCTTCGTTGATGTGCGCAAAATAGAAGGCGCGACGCTCGTCTTCGCTGATCCAGCGAACCACTTGCTCTTTCAGTTGCTCGGCCCCCGAACCGCAGAGCAATACCAATGTAGGTTGTAGGATCAATTCAGTCTCCCGCCCGCATATATTGCGCCACGCCGAGGGAGCGCAGGTACGCCATCATTTCCACGCGGACCTCCGATAGCTGCCGCTCATATTCGCCCAGATCGCGGTATTCATTGCGCGGGTAATATTTTTCCACCTGATCGTGGATGAACTGCGCCCAGCCCTGATTTCCTCCCAGTTCCAAAATCGTTTTGTCGCGTTTTCTCTCGATGATCTCCTGGAAATCGGGATCGACCATCCTCATGCGAGCATGCAAGTGTCGTTCGACCGGATCGGCAATCTGCGTCCGCAGAGGCTTCCCGTTGAATTCCAGGTCCTGCCCAAAGTCTCGAAGCAGGCCCAGAATGGTCGCCAGCCCAAACCATTTGCACTGCTCTTCCGTCTCGTCGTCCCCGGCAATGCTGCGCCGCTTATGGGTCGGAAGATCGAGGAACATTTTTTCTACCGGGTCTTTTCTCTTCGCCTCGTAGGCCTGGCGCATTAACTGCACCTCGTGGATGTCGGCCAGACCGAACCGCCCGATGACGCGCATGAAGGATAGCACCGAATCGTCCACGGAGTCGCTGATGTTACAGAGCGGGGAGGATTCGGATCCTTTCCATTCATCGAAAACCTGCCGCAATTGTTTGCGCAACTCCGGATCGCGCGGCGCGAAAAGATTGTTCGTCGTGGCCTGGTGGCGGCGCGGTCCATTCTGCAGGTTCAGGTTCGACCAGGCCTGCATCATGCCGTTATGCAGCAGTCCGTCGTCCAATAGCTGAGAGCGGGTAATCTGCTCGGAAACATATTGCGACGTCTCCTGATATAACTTGTCGATGAAGTTGTCGCCTTGAAATTTCCATGCGTCGTCCACCACATCCTGCAACGAGAACTTCGCGCGGTAACGTTGCAGCAGCCCCACTCGGTCCAACTGGTACTGGTCCTGCGGGATGTTGGCGGCGCCGATGCCGGTGTTGGAGAAGTTGACGCTGCGCGAGGCGGCGCGGCGGTTGGAAAGAAACTGTTCCGCTTTGCCCTGCAATTCGGTGGAGATAAATTCCGCGTTGGCGATCAACGCCCCCAATGCCGACGCTTCGTCGCTGAATCGCGTGCGCAGCTTGCCGACCATGGAGCGTACCTGGCCGCGGAGTTCGCTCGCAATTTGCGGCTGCGCGGCCTGCGGCAATTCCTCGCGGAAACCCGCCATGCGCTCGCTGGCCGACCTGCCGCCAAGAAATCTTTCCTCGCGATACGTCTTCAGCACTTCCGTTTCCGTCAACGTGGCGGGGACCACCGCAACCGTGTCAAGGACCTGCTGCAACTGGATCAAGACCGTCTTGCAGATTTCGAACTGGCTCGCCAGCACTCCCCTGTCCAGCGCGGTCTGCCTCTTGCGCTCTCCCAGGATTTCCCGTTCGATGGAGTCCACGATGGAGGTGATTTCTGCTGTGGCCTGCTGTACCACCCGCGGCCGTATGTTCATCCAGATTTCATATTCCTTGACGATGTTGTCGGTGGTTTGCCGCTGGCCGCCGCCTTCTCCGTGGAGAAATACCTCGGTATGCATCAGGCTTTCAATCTGCCGCAGAGAGGCCATGGATTCAAGGTCCCGCAGTTCGGAGATTCTGGTCCCGCTCAGGACATCTTTGGCGCGCGCATCGTATCCAGATTGGATGGGAGCGAAAATGTCCTCCAGCAGTTCGCGTCCGACGTGGAGAACATACTTCTCTACATAACGCGCTTTTGGCAGCGGGACAGAGAAGGACCCAAACGATGCATAGCTCAGGCGGGCGTTGGTGACGTGGTAGTCGACAATGTGTTCCTGTATCTGAGGAATCGCGACCGCCGAAAATAGAAACTCCGCAGTCCGCCGATACAGGTCCTCCGACGAAGACAACTGCCGGCCAATCTCATCCGTGCCCCCCAGCATGAAACACATGTCGAACGGACTGGGACAGATGGGGATTTCGCCCGATACCTGGTCCGCCGGGGAGGCAAGCGTGGTTTGAGAAAATGAATCGGCCATATAGTAATTCAGTTCCTGCAGGGCCGCGTATCCATTGGCTTCCAGCGTTGCGTACTGCGCGCTTTGGCCAAGCTGCCGAAACGTCGATGGCAGAAACAACATGCCGAAGCGGACCGTTTCATAATTGTGCCGGGTGAACAGATGGTTCACCAGAAAAGCAATGTCCAAAAACATGCCGGTGCCGGTGCCGCCGCAAACGGAGCTGATAATGAAGACGCGGGTCTGCGCGCCGTCCACCACATTGGCAAATTCACCGCTGACTTCCGCATGGTTCAAGGTGTGCATGGCCCGTTCAATATGCGCGGCAATATCCTGGCCGCGCCAGAAATAGGCGACATGGCCGACCAATCTCCGCATGCCGGCGCCCGTCGCGACGGAAAACGCCGGTAGATCGTCGGGCAGCCAGCGAAACTGGTTCCGCTTGCGGAACTGCATCACGTTGGCCGACGTGATGACCGGGTTGCCCAGGTGCAGGAATTCATGGTTCTCAAGGAACGGATCGGAACTGTCCGTCCGTTGATTGGTCGTGTCAATCCCCAGAATCTGGATGTATTTCTGTTCCTTGTCGTAATACTTGCCGTAGTGGGTCTTGAACTTCCGCAGCAAGTCGATTCCGGTCCCACCAAGTCCGATGAGCAATGTACGGTGAAGCATCTTGTACCTTCTGTTCGTTGATCTAGCTGTAGAGCACGTTGATCTGTATGGTTCCGTCTTCAGTAGCAAAGACGGGAACATGGATGGCCCGCAAATCGATCTCCGCCGACTTGTGGACCTGCGGCGCAGGGGCATGGGCAGCGCGTGGACGAGCTACGATGGTCCACCTGCCATGCCTGCGCGTACTTTGAAGCGAAAGCAATTCTCGCGATTGCGGGCCGGCGATGACTGCGCGGCTTGGTTCGGAACTGACGCCTTCCTGGCCCTCGGAAACATGCAGCATGCGCGTGCGCAGTTGCGAGGGCAGCCGGAGCCGCAGCACCTGCGTGCCGTTCTGTCGCACAATCAAGTCGGCCTGCAACGGGCGAGGCCAGAAACTCCACAACGCGCTACCCAGCGCGCAGATCGCCAGCAGCGCCAGCGCCGCCCACGGCCATTTCGTCCAGACCAGTTCCGCAGCCGACATCTGACGGGCGACAACCCGCAATGCGCCGTGGCGGGTCACTTGCGTTTCCCCGTCGCTCCACGTCGCGGAGTAGTCCACCAACTGCACCTGGCCCGGATCGCCGCCGAGCATCACCTTGAATCGCGAACTCTGCCCGGGTGCAACTTGCAGGCTGCCGGGCATTCGGTCCGCCAATCCGTTTGCCATGGGTTGCGGCGAAAACTGAAGATTCACCGTGCCCACCGGCAGCAACGATTGGATCGCCAGCTTCTTCTGGAACCACGCACGGGGCAGCGGATCGAAAACGCCCACAGACACCTGCTGCGGGATCGCGACCGGCATCACCACTGCGGTCAGGTCGCCCAGGAACGTTTCTACCCCGCCGTATGGAGAATCCAAATAGGCTCGCGCCCGGAATGCGCCGGCGCTGCGCATTTCCATCTCGCCTGCAAAACGGCTGGGGTCCGCCTGCTGGTTCAACGGCACTGTTTCGCTGTCTCGGCCCGCCAGTTGCAGATGGGCGCTAGCACTCTGCAGAAAAAAGGCGCTCTTCACTGGCCCATGCGAGCTTTCGAGAGTCAGCGTCAACGGGCGCGGCGCATCGGTCAGCAACGCCGACGGAAATTCGCCTTCCGGCGACAGCCGCAGCGGCTCCTGTACACAGAGGAAAGCGAGCCCGTGTCCAGACCATGCAAGCTTGGCGCTGCCGGTTACAGGGTCTTCCTCGGCAACAGCCACATTTGTCGAGCGATACAGCACGCGACCTTGCAATTGCAACGAATCGGCATGTTCGCCGGTAAAGACGACGACGACGCGGTCGGGTGTTCCGGTCCACATCAGATTTTGCGCCGACGAACTGCGAACATAGACGGGGAGCGCCGCCGCCCGCGCCGCAACACGAAGAAATGCCTCCTGAAGGTCGCCCGCTGACGCAGCCTGGATCGAAAATCCATTGCTGGTGCGCGCCAGGCGATCGAGGAAATCGAGATCGAGATCGTTTCCCAGGCCGATGGTGTAGACCTTCAGCCGCCATGCATTCTCGCTGGCAATCGAAAGCGCCCGCGAACGGTCCGCATCGGCAGCCTTGTCCGCAGGGTCACTGCGGCCATCCGTCAGCAGCACCAGCGAAATGTCGTTATCCTGAAAGAAAGACGAAGGCTGCCCAACCAGGTAGTCTTCCACCGCGCGGAGAACTGGCGAGAAAGAAGTGTGGGCGTCGGAGGACCCAATCTTGTCCAACAGCGAAAAGTCGAACCGATCGCGCGCAATTGGCTTTTGCAGCCAACGGGCGCGATCGCCGAAAGCTACCAGGCCTACTTGATCGCTTGGATTTTCTGTCGCGGCCAGCAGTCCGGCGGCTTCCACTCGGAGTCTGGCAGGGTCGCTGCGTGCCATGCTCCCAGATTGATCCAGGGCAATGATGATGGTCCGTTGCTTCTGCGTTGCCCAGGCACCAGGCACAAGCAAAAACGGCATCAAAACAAGCGCGACAAAAGATAACTCGATCGTACGGCTTCGCATGGGGGATTTGAAGGTCCGTTGAACAAGTGGTTCGGGTTAAGTTAAAAGGTTTGGCAAGTATAGCAGTTTCAGACATAATGTCAACCAGACAAAGGGAGTTTGGATCGCATGACGCAGAAAACAGAGACCCTCTTGGCCGCAGCCGCCGGGACCGTTCAACTAGGCGATATTCCCGTCCACCGCCTTGGGTATGGCGCTATGCGACTGACCGGGAAAGGGATCTGGGGTCCCCCCGCCGACCGCAATGCCGCCCTCGCGACTCTGCGGCGCGCCGTGGAACTCGGTGTCAATTTCATCGACACCGCCGATTCCTACGGCCCCGGCATCTCTGAATCGCTGATTGCAGAGGCTTTATCCCCTTATCCGCGGGGTCTGGTTATCGCCACCAAAGGCGGGTGGGAGCGCGTCGGCCCCGGCCAGTGGATTCACAACGCCAGCCCCAGGCATCTTCAGGAGGCGGTCGAAGGCAGCCTGGAACGCCTGCGCCTCGACCATATTGACGTGTATTATCTGCACATTCCAGATATGGCGGTCTCCTTTGACGCCTCCGTCGGCGCTTTGGCCCGGTTGCGCGAGCAAGGAAAGATCCGCCACGTCGCGCTCTCCAACGTTACTTTGGAGCATGTGCAGCGTGCCCGAAAGATCGTCCCCATCGTCGCCGTGCAAAATCGCTACGGTTTCGCCGACCGCGAATGGGACTACCTCCTCAACCACTGCGAAGCGCATGGAATCGTCTTCGTGCCCTGGGCCCCGCTCGGACAGAACCGCCAGGCCAACGACGCGCTGCAGCAAGTCGCCGGCAAACTCGGCGCAACTCCCTTGCAGGTCGCCTTGGCATGGCTGCTGCGTCGCTCTCCTGTGATGCTGCCCATTCCTGGGACTTCCTCTGTCGCCCATCTGGAAGAAAACGTCGCCGCCGCCGCGCTCAAGCTCCCCGACGACGACTTCAAGACCCTGTCCGACGTCGCCTCAGCCCCCGCAGTCCTGCGCGACTGAATCCATGATCCAATCCAGTCCACTTTGCCGTTGACACCGCCCAACCGCGACCGTTCCCGAACGATGGAAACC
>JAJYVR010000211.1 GCA_021791935.1 Acidobacteriota bacterium | reverse complement strand
CCCCATTTTACGGGCACTTCAGCAGATCGACTCCCAACATGACTTACCCCTCTGCGCCAACCAGTTGACTCTGTTCGACTTTTAACCGGACAGGCGTGCCTGATTTTCGAGTCATCCCATGCATCTTCGCAACCTCCTATAATGGCTAGAAAGTTGGGAGATGATTGGTATGAAAGAAGCCCCAATTCTGGATATCGCCGCATTCGAGATTTTTGCGGAGGGTCTGGACCACGCCGAAGGCCTGGCCTTCGATTCTGAGCGTAATCTATGGGCCGGCGGGGAGCTCGGCCAGATTTACCGAATCGATTCGAATGCCTCGGTCAGTGAAGTTGCGCGCTTGGGCGGCTTTTGCCTGGGCCTCACCTTCTCCTCGAAACAAGACCTTTTTATCTGTAATTCCGGGCTTGGCGCGCTGCAACAAGTGGACCGCAGCGGACGTTTACTGTCTTCGCTGGATCGAGTTGCCGACCGAAAATTATTGACGCCGAACTTCTCTGTCTTCGATTCCGAAGGAAATCTCTACTTCAGCGACTCCGGGACCTGGGGCGTCAAAAATGGGTGCATCTATCGTTTGCGGGCGAGTGGGAGGACGGAATACTTTGCCGGACCGTTTGCATTCCCGAATGGACTCGCGCTCAACGCGGATGAGACCTCATTGTACATTGCCCAGAGTTTGCAGGACAACGTGCTGCGCCTTCCGATTCTCTCCGATGGAAGCGCAGGCCAGCCAGAGGTGTATGCGGAAGGTTTGGCCCGCGTGCCCGATGGCTTGGCGTTCGATGCATCCGGAAACCTGTATGTGACCTGTTATGCGACCCATAACCTTTATCGAGTTTCCCCGCAGCGGGAAGCCGCCGTGCTCGCCTTCGATCCCTTGGGGACCATGCTCGCCTGTCCAACCAACGTCGCCTTCGGCCCCGCGGACTCCGATGTGCTGTATGTAGCGAACCTCGCTCGTTGGCACATCTGTCGCGTCCACGTCGGCGAGCGCGGCCAGAAACTGGCCAATCAATGACTCCTGAAATGTTATCCCTCTGTTCCGGCGGCCCTCGTTCGCGCGAGCGAACTTCTGAAATACTGAATACTTGGACGTGACAGGATGAGACCGTGATGCGGATGACAGGCAAGGTTGCCGTTGTGACCGGGGGCGCTGCCGGTATCGGCCAGGCGACCGCGCAAAAATTGTGCGAATTGGGTGCCTGCGTCGCGATCCTCGATCGAGACGCGGAAGCTGCCCAGGCAACGGTAGCGGCACTTCAAAAATCGGGACACGCGGCAAGCTTTCACTCCTGCGACGTCGCTGTCGAGTCCGAAGTGAAGGCCGCCATGGCTGCGGCTGTTGCGCACTACGGCGCACTCCATGTTCTGGTCAGCAATGCCGGCATTCAACGCTACGGCGATGTCGTCACCACCACCCCCAAGCTCTGGGACGAGACCATGGACGTCCACGTCAAGGGCTGCTTTCACGCAACGAAATATGCCATCCCCGCCATGCTGGCGTCCGGCGGCGGAGCGATTGTTGTCGTGGCCTCCGTGCAGAGTTTTACCGCCATCGACAATTCAGTCGCGTATGTCGCGGCCAAACACGCGCTGCTGGGAATCGCCCGCTCCATTGCGCTCGATTTCGCCTCCCGCAATGTCCGGGCAAACTGCGTTTGCCCGGGGGCTATCGATACGCCCATGTTGCGCCAGACCGCGCACTTGACCGGTTCCCCGGAAAAAATGCTGGAGGCGATTGGTCGGATGCACGCTCTTGGAAGGATTGGACGTCCCGAAGAAGTCGCCAACGCGATCGCCTTCCTGGCCAGCGACGAGGCGTCCTTTATTACCGGGACAAGCCTTATCGTGGATGGAGGACTCCTGGTTCCCACCGGCGGCATGGGTTTTCAGGAATCCGGCATTGGAACGGAAGGAAAACAGTGACCAAAGCCGGAAAATTGGCAGGCAAATTGCCATCGTCACAGGATCTGCCGCGGGGATTGGCCGCGCCTCCTGCCTGCCGTTTGCAAAGCGAGGCGCAAGCGTCGCCGCCGTCGATTGCGACGCCGATGGCAATGCGAAGCCGGTCGAGGAAATCCGCTGCCTTGGCGGCATCGCGGAGGCCCTTACCGCGCTCTATCTTGTCTCCGGCGATGCCAGCTTGGTCACCGGATCGGCGGTTCAAATTGACGGAGGAATGTCGCTTTGAACCCGGATACTGTTGCTCATACAATTGAAACGTCGATTTCCTGTCAGCAAAAATACAAAAGCAAACGAAACTCAACCGGCCCCTGCGCCCGCCAGGAGAAGTTGTCACGATGCGATTGATACGATTTGGTCCCCCCGGAAACGAAAAGCCTGGCGTGATCGACGACTCAGGGACCCGTCGCGATCTCTCCGCCCACTTCAAAGACTGGGACATGGCCTTCTTCGGCTCCTCAAACATGCCGCGCCTGGCTGAAATCCTCAAGCGAGAGACTACCGCCTTGCCGGCCGTGTCCGAGACCGAGCGTTGGGCGGCTCCCGTCGCGCGTCCGGCCAAAGTCATCTGCATTGGACTGAATTATTCCGATCACGCCGCCGAATCGGGTATGCCAATTCCCGCCGAGCCCATCGTCTTTATGAAGGCTTCCAACACCGTCGTCGGCCCCTTTGACGATCTGATGATCCCTCGCGGCGGCGACAAGACCGACTGGGAAGTCGAACTGGGCGTCGTGATCGGCAAGGAGGCGCGATATCTTTCTTCTCCGGCGGACGCATCCGCCCACATCGCCGGATATTGCCTGACCCACGACGTGTCCGAGCGCGCCTTTCAACTGGAACGTGGCGGCCAGTGGACCAAAGGGAAGAGCTGCGACACCTTCAACCCGCTCGGCCCGTGGCTCTCCACGCCCGACGAGATTCCCAATCCCAACGCCCTCAAGATGAAGCTCTGGGTCAACGGGGAACTGCGCCAGAATGGCTCGACCGAGAAGATGATCTTCAATCCGGCCTTCCTGGCGCATTACTTATCGCAATTCATGACGCTCGAACCGGGCGATCTCATTTCAACGGGCACGCCTCCCGGTGTCGGCCTCGGCATGAAGCCGCCAAAGTTCCTCCAGGCCGGCGACGTTGTCGAGTTGGAGATTGACCGCCTTGGCCGGCAGAAGCAGCGTTGTGTTCCCGCGTAATCTTGTAGAGTGCAGGCCCAGACAGTTTGTCATTCTGAGCGGAGCGAAGAATCTCTGTATTGCTGACGAGGGCCGATGCATAGATTCTTCGCCTGCGGCTCAGAATGACGGCCCTTCTCTCTATAGCAACAGAATCCGGGTGGCCCATTCAAGCCTTCTGTTGGCTTGAGTGGGGGCTGAACTAAATTTGTCATTCCTGGTCGCCTGGTCCGCTGTGGCGACAGGGTCTCTGCATTTGCTTTCTGAAGAAAGTATTTCACTAGGACAGGTGTCGCAATGAAAATGAGTTTTCGTTGGTACGGGAAATCCGATCCCGTCAGGCTGGAATACATCCGGCAAATCCCAGGCATGCACGGCATCGTGGCCGCCATCTACGATGTGCCGTTAGGCGAAGTCTGGCCGGTCGAGAAAATTCTCGACCTCAAGAATTCCATCGCCGCCCACGGCTTTGCATTTGAGGTCGTCGAAAGCGTCCCCATCCACGAGGACATCAAGCTCGGCAAGCCCAGCCGCGATCGCTGGATCCGGAATTATTGCGAAACCCTCGATCGCCTCGCCGCCGCCGGCGTCAAGGTGGTTTGCTACAACTTCATGCCTGTCTTCGACTGGATGCGCACCACCCTCGACCGCAAGCTCCCCGACGGCTCGTCCAGCACCGCCTTCGATGTCGATGTGGCGTTCAACGTCGATCTCGGCAAAGGTGTGACGCTGCCCGGTTGGGACACAGCCTACACCCCGGAACAATTTCGCGCGTTGATGGCTGCCTATACTTCCGTGGGTGAACAAGAACTCTGGCAGAACCTTGAATATTTTCTCCAGCGTGTCATTCCTGTCGCCGCGGCTGCCGGCATCAAGATGGCCATCCATCCCGACGATCCTCCGCGTCCGATCTTCGGCCTGCCGCGAATCGTCAAAAATCGCAACGACCTGCGCCGAGTGTTGGACGCTGTCGATACCCCGGCCAACGGCCTCACGCTCTGCTCGGGTGCGCTCGGCGCGGATGTCCGCAACGACATCGTCGCCATGGTCAAGGAGTTTGGCGCAGAAAAACGCATCCACTTCGCCCACCTTCGCAACATCAAAGTGGATGAGCGCGGCAACTTCCAGGAGACCGCGCACTACTCCTTCGCCGGCTCGCTCGACATGGCGGCCATCGTTCGCGCCTACGCCGAAACTGGCTTCGACGGCTACGCCCGACCCGACCACGGCCGCATGATCTGGGGAGAAAAAGGCAACGCCAGCTATGGACTTTACGATCGCGCCCTCGGCGCCGTGTACCTGAACGGCCTCTGGGAAGCGAGCACGAAAATCCTCAACAAAAATTAGTACGCGTGAACAGCGAGGTGGGCCCCGAAACCTGAACGATCGAGCACCTGAACATCAGCTTCCAGACATAGCGGGTCGTGGCAACAGGCCCTAGCCGGCCGATCAAATCTGTTCAGTTGTCGACGGAGCGCTCTGCTTGAACGGCCATTCTTTTTCAATGAAGGCCCGCACTCCGTAAATCGTCAATCCCGTCAGCAACAGTCCCGCAGCAAATTCAATTTCCTTTGAAAGATTTTTGCCGTGGACCAGCACAAACAAAAATCCGACAATGGCCAGCAGCGCTGGCAGGGGATACCACGGCATTTTGAACGGATTTGGCTGGCCTCCTAGACGGCTGCGAAACGCCACTAGCCCCACCGCCTGCAATAAGAATTGAAATACGATGCGTGTGATGATCAGCGCCGCAATCAGGTCGGGCAATCGAAACAGACAAAAGAAAACAGACACCGCTCCCAGCACCAGCAACGACACGGTAGGGAAGCGTTTCGTCTTGTGCAAAGTGGCGAAGCTGGCAAAATAATTCTTGTCGACTGCGGCGGCATACGGCACGCGAGAATAGCCCAGCAGCACCGCAAACACCGACGCAAACGCCGTCCATACAATCAACACGGCCATAACCTCGCCCGCCCACGGCCCATACAGCCGCTGCATCAC
The DNA here is from genome assembly GCA_021791935.1 of Acidobacteriota bacterium. Taxonomy (GTDB): domain Bacteria; phylum Acidobacteriota; class Terriglobia; order Terriglobales; family Acidobacteriaceae; genus JAKAAZ01. The sequence goes on along the minus strand of JAJYVR010000211.1, from coordinate 700 downwards.
CACGGCGATCACGGAGCTGCGCGTCGAGATCGCTCCCGACGTCAAAAACTCATGCACCGGGATCACCTGCAGCACGCTGATATTCAAAAACACATACAGGCTGGCGACAGTCAGGATCGACCAGAAAACCGCGCGCGGAATGACGCGCCGTGGGTCCTTCACCTCTCCCGCGAGAAAACAAATATTGTAATAACCGCCGTAGTTATAGATCGCGATCAGCAGTCCCGCGCTGAAACCGCCGACGCCGTGCTCTGCGGAAAATCCAGTTGTGTGTCCCGCGGCTGCACCCATGTGCGCCAGCCCGGAAACAATCACCCACACAATCGCCAGCAGCACGCCAATCGATAGCACCCGCGAAATTCGCCCCACCGCCTGAATGCCGTTATAGATCAGAAACGTCGCCAGACCGCACGCCAGCATCGCGACCATCGATCCCAGCGTCACCGCCAGGCGCACATGGAACCATCCGCCGGACCCAACCTCATACGTAAACCAGGAAAGATTCAGGCTCGGCCACAGATAGGCCGCGTATTGCGAAAGCCCCACCGCTCCCGAAGCCGTCGAGAGCGGCGCACTGAACGTCAGTTGCCAGATATACAAAAACGAAAGCAGCCGTCCCCACCGCTGCACGCCGTACAGCCGATTCAGATACAGATAACTCCCGCCCGACTCCGGGAAACGTGTTCCCAGTTCAGCCCAT
>JAJYVR010000210.1 GCA_021791935.1 Acidobacteriota bacterium | reverse complement strand
ACTGGATCTGGCCGGGGCCGCGCGCGCAGCGGTGGAAGGCGCTTTCGTTGGCGACTTCGATCCGGATACGTATCGTTCGGACCGCAAAGACCGCTCCATCGAGCAATTCACCGTGGTGGCTCCTGCCGGTGCGGAGAAGAAATCGGTCGAGACCGCGTTTCGGGAGGGTGTGATCCTCGGCGAGTCGCAGAACTTTACCCGCGCGCTGGTCAACGAGCCCGGCAACCGGCTGACGCCCACCATCCTGGGTGAACGCGCCGCCGCGATGTGCAAGGAGCAAGGATTGTCCTGCGAGGTCCACAGCACCGACAAAATCAAAGAGCTGAAGATGGGCGCGTTCTGGGCGGTGGCGCAGGGTTCCGATGAGCCGCCGGCGCTGATCGTGATGCGCTATGAGCCGCCCACCGATGGAAGGGCCGCCGCTAAGGATGGCCCGGTGTTGGCGCTGGTGGGCAAGGGCATTACCTTCGACACCGGCGGCATTTCCATCAAGCCCTCCGAAGGCATGGAGAAGATGAAATACGACATGGCGGGCGGCGCGGCCATGATTGGGGCGATGCGCGCCATTGCGCAACTGAAGCCGAAGGTGCGGGTGATCGGCGTGGTCTGCTCGGCGGAAAATATGCCTTCCGGCAAGGCGTACAAGCCGGGGGATGTTGCGATTGCGATGTCCGGCAAAGCGATTGAGGTGCTGAACACCGACGCCGAAGGCCGCATGGTGCTGGCCGATGGGCTGCATTACGCGAAACAGTTGGGCGCCACGCATTTGATCGATGCGGCGACCCTGACCGGGGCCTGCGTGGTAGCGCTGGGCATGGTGAACGCGGGCGTGTTCTCGAACGATGAAGCCAGCTACGAACATTTCCAGAAAGCGCTGGAAATTTCCGGCGAGCGGTTCTGGCGCTTGCCTCTCGAAGATGAATATCGCGAGATGATCGTCTCCGACATTGGAGACATCAAGAATACCGGCGGCCGCTATGGCGGGGCGATTACGGCGGCCATGTTCCTGAAGGAATTTGTCGACGAGACGCCGTGGCTGCATCTCGACATTGCCGGCGTCGCCTGGATGGAAGAACAGAAGCCGTGGATCGCGAAAGGCCCGTCCGGCGTGGCCGTGCGCAGCCTTGTGGAGTGGGTGCGCAGCTACGAAAAGGAATGAGATGCGGCGGCCAATAAGGCCAATAAAAGGGACGGTAGAGGGACCAGTTTCCTATTCTGGATTCGATCCAAAAAGCCGTCCGTCGATTTTGAATGCGGGTTTGCACTAACCTGCTGGCGGCAGGAATCCAGGCCAGAGGTGGTAAACTTACCCTGGTAGGAGATTCCCGATGCCTTATGTCATCCGAAAATCCGGCAGTGCGGGTAGGGCGCGTGCGACTGACTCCGCGAAGCCGGCAACCCAGCGCGTAAAGCTGCCGCCGCCCGTGCGAGCGCCCAGGAAGCCGGCAACCACAATCATCCAAATTATCCAACAGCCGCAGCCGACAAATAACTAAGCCCCATGCCAGTTACGCCTGCCGCGCTCGAAATCCTGCTGATTCTTCTGCCTGGATTTACCGCGGCCTATCTTGTCCAGTTGCTGGCGACGCGCGCGAAGCAGACCGATCTGGAGAAGATCGTTGAGGCGCTGCTCTTCAGCTTTTCGATTTATGTGAGCTACAGCCTCATTCGGCACACCGGCCTGCCGGTCGCTCTGGTTTCGACGGCCCATGGAGATACGTTTCAATTCCAACGTATCAACCTCGTCTGGTTGGTCGGACTGACTTTATCTTTTGCCTTGCTGATGATCCTATACGTCAACAAGGATGGAGCGAGGTTCTTCCGTTGGGCCCGTTTGACTGAGCGCACATCGAGAAACTCGATTTGGAACGACACGTTTCAGGATGTGCAGCAACAGGTCGATCCGGAAGCTGGATCCATCGTGCAAGTGGAACTCGGAGATGGCAGACGGGTGATAGGGGCTGTGAAATTCTATTCGGATACGGCAGATGAATGCTCGGTGTTTCTGCAGCGTGCCGCGTGGGTAGGCGAAGACGAAACAACGGACATCCCAATCCTCGGCCCAGGGATTTTGTTGACCGGCAATGCGAAGATCGCGTCCGTGAGTTTCCTCGATCCTCCAGCGCAATATCCATAAAACGAAATTTGCCCTACAGCCGCTATCCAGCGCCTCTACATTACGTCGGGGGCTTCGATGCCCATCCAGTTGAGCGCGCGCAGCAATTCCCGCTGGGCGACGGCGGCGGTTGCCAGCAGCAATGTTTTCCGCGTCGGATCGCTCTCCGTCAAAATGTGGTGGCGATGGTAGAAGTTGCTGAATTGCTGCGCCAGTTGAAACGCATACTTTGCCAGGTAGGCCGGCTCCGTGGTCTGGATGGAGCGCTCCAGCACATGCACGGACTTCGACGCCAGCAGCCACAGCTCCCACAGGCTGTCGCCAGCTTCGCCGGTGAAATAGGCGGCGGCATCGATGGTCGCGAACTCGCGTAGCGCTTCTTCCGCGGTGGTGCCGGCTTTGCGAAAGATGTTGGCGGCGCGGACCACGGCGTATTGCGCGTACGGTCCGGTCTCGCCTTCAAAGCTGAGCGCGTCCTGAAAATCGAACGCGATGACGGTGTTGCGGGTATAGCGCAGCATGTAATAGCGCAGCGCGCCGACCGCAATTTTGCGGGCGATACTTTGCCGCTCGTCTTCGCTGAGTTCCGAATGCCGCGCGTCCACTTCGGCTTTTGCCGCCCGGATGAGCATGTCGATCAGGTCGTCGGCCTTCACGCCGAAGCCTTTGCGTCCGGAAACTTCGATGTAGGGACGGGCTTTGTCTTCGTCGGAGATCTGATAGCCAAGCGCCATGGCGGAGCGCGGAGTCAGCGCAACCATCTCGTAGGAGAAGTGATGATAGTTGTCGGCTTCTTTGTTGAAGCCCATGCCGCGCAACGCTTCGATGACATTGTTTTGCGGATCGGCCTGGCGCGCATCGATGACGTTGTAGATCGCGTCCGCTTTGCCGAAGCTGGGATGCGGTTCTACGCCGCGCTCGGTTGAAACCCAGCATTCGTTGCCGTTCGGATAGGCGTGAAACAGCTTGTATCCGAAATCCAACCCCAGCTTGTTGAACTTCCACAGGTGATAGGCGATGTCTTTGCCGACGTACGTCACCGTACCGTCCGCTTCGGGATCGTTCTTGTTGGAGCGCACGATGACTTTGGCTTCTTCATCGGGATTTTCGCCGTCAGCACCGGCGGTCCCGGCGCGGCGCATCACCCAGCAGCCCGCGTTCTTGCCTTCGGTCTCCTGGTACAGGACGCCTTTTTCTTTCATCAACGCAAAGGCGGCGTCCCAGAAATGCAGATGCAGAATCTCGCTCTCGCGCGGCAGAAATTCATATTCGATGCCGAGCCGCTGCATGGTTTCGATGTGTCGATGGAGAATGGCAGTTGCGATCGACTCCGCCAGTTCTGCCTCATCGTTCCCGCCTTGCTCTATCGTATGGAGCATATCGAGACGGATTTGTTTACGCGCTTCTTTTTCTGTTTCGCTTTCCTCATACCACTGCGAAACGCGCGCGTACAGGTCCCAGCAGGCATAGTCGATATGTTGCCCATCCCGTGCAAGGTTAAATTTCCACAGCAGAACGGTATCGCGACCCAGTTTCTCCAAATACTTCAGCCCGACGACTATGTCCGCTACCTGGACGCCGGTGTTGTCGATGTAATTCTGCACGCCGACCTGGTAATTGGCGGCGCGCAACATGCGCACCAGCGTGTCGCCCAGGATGGAATTGCGCAGGTGGCCAACGTGCGCGGCCTTGTTGGGATTGATGCTGGTGTGTTCCACCAGAATGAATTCGAGCGCCTGCGGCAGACTTTCCATCTGCGCTGCCAGGGCCTGCGCCGCCATGTTTCGGTCCAGACGGCAGTTGATGTAACCCGCGCCTGCGACTTCGAAGCCGGTAAATCCCGGCACGCTGCCCAACGCGGCGACCTGCTCTTCCGCAATCTTGCGCGGCGCTTTCCGCAGCGCGCGAGCCAGATCGAAGGCGATGGGCAGGGCGTAGTCGCCCATCTCCACCGTGGGAGGCTCCTCCACCGTGAGGCGAGGAATTTCAACCTGGAACTTTTCCAGCAGGACAGCGCGAAGGCGCTCAAATAAAGATTGTCGATAGGTGCGATACACAAGGGTCGTCCATGGGCGCTGGGCCGCCGAGGCGACCGGATCGCGATTCGATTGGGTCAGAGCGAATTTTACCAGAGTGGGCGAGGGGTCAGCGATTCGCATGAGTGTTTTGGGCGGCCAGTTTTCTACAGGGGAACTGGAGAATCCCAGGTCTCAAAATCGAGACCCGGGGCGTCCGCGATCGGGATGGCAGTCGCAGTACGAGAAATCGATTAAGATGGAAGAGACTCGCTCTCCAGCCGAACGCGCAAGGACTGAACGCCCACTTGATGCCAACCCAAGAAAAAAAGCAAGAAACGAAACCGACGTTTTACCTCACCACGCCCATCTACTACGTGAATGCCCGCCCGCACCTTGGCCACACCTACACCACGGTGGCGGCGGACACGCTGGCGCGTTGGAAGCGCATGCGCGGATACGATGTCCTGTTCCTGACGGGGACCGACGAGCACGGCCAGAAGATTGAGCGTTCGGCGGCCAAGGCCGGCAAAACTCCGCAGGAGTTTGCCGCGGAGGTATCGAGCGAATTTCGCGGCCTGTGGGACCGCATGGGGCTCACCTACGACGACTATATCCGCACCACCGAGCCACGGCATAAGCGCGGCGTACAGCACTTGTTTTCCGAGATGCAGAAGCGCGGATTCATTTACAAGGGCACGTATTCCGGCCAGTACTGCGTGTCGGACGAATTGTACGTCGAAGGGCCGCCGGGAACGCCTTGCCCGGACTGCGGTCGCATCACCGAGACGGTGAGCGAGGAAAATTATTTTTTCAAGCTGTCCGCATTCGAGCGCAAGCTGCTGGAACATTACGAGCAGCATCCGGACTTTATCCGGCCAGAGGCGCGGCGCAATGAAGTGGTGTCCTTTGTGCAGGGCGGCCTGCGCGATTTGTCGATCAGCCGCACCAGCTTCAACTGGGGCATTCCAGTGCCGGGCGATGAAAAGCACGTCATCTACGTGTGGATGGACGCGTTGGCGAATTATATTACCGCGCTTGGCTATGGCAGCGAGGACCCAGCGCAGCGGGCGAATTTTGAGAAATACTGGCCCTCCGATGTGCAGTTGCTCGGCAAGGAGATCAGCCGCTTCCACTGCGTCTATTGGCCGGCGTTTTTGATGGCCGCCGGACTGCCGCTGCCCAAAAGCTTCATGGTGCATGGCTGGCTGCTGTTTGAGCAGTCGAAGATGTCGAAGTCGCGCGGCAACATTGTGCGCGCGGAGACGGTGCTGGACGTGCTGGGCGCGGACGCGCTGCGGTATTTTCTGCTGCGCGACGTGACGTTCGGGCAGGATGGCAGTTTCAGTTTCGACGCGCTGGTGCAGCGCTATAACGCCGACCTGGCGAACGGCTACGGCAACCTGGTCAGCCGCACGCTGGCGATGATTGTGAAGTATTTTGATGGCGTTGTACCGACAGCAAGTGAAGAAGTAGAAACTGTCACACCAGAAGCGCGCAAAGCAATTGTTGCAGTTGATCTGTTGTTTGAAGAATTCAAGTTTTCTCGCGGGTTGGAAGTGGTTTGGGGGTTAATAGCCGCTGTAGATATTTACATCTCAGTGAATGCTCCCTGGAAGCAAGGCGCAGACGTTCCAGACGAATTGCAAAAGCAATACAGAGGACAGGTGCTCTACACCGCCGCAGAAACGATTCGCATCGTCACGGCGCTGGTGTATCCGGTGATT
>JAJYVR010000009.1 GCA_021791935.1 Acidobacteriota bacterium | reverse complement strand
CTATGGGCCATGGACGCGCATTACCTGGCGCTGATTGCCGAAGCGATCGGCAAACCGGAGGACGCTAAACGCTATCGCCAGGACGAGAGCGACATGAACGGTCGAATCAACGCGAAGCTGTGGAATGAAGAACTGGGCATGTATTGCAGCCGGTTTTGGGACAAGGAGGATGGCACTCCCGGCGATTTTCTCACCCGCCTGACGCCGGCGAATTTCTATCCGCCGATCTGTGGAGCGCCGGATGCAAACCGCGCGCAAAAAGTGCTCGCGGTGATGACCGATCCTGCTCAATTCTGGGGTGAATGGATATTGCCTACGGTCTCCCGTCGGGACCCCTTGTTTCTGGAGCAAACCTACTGGCATGGGACCATCTGGGGGCCGGTGAATTATCTGGTGTTTCAGGGTGTGAAGCGCTATGCGTCGCCGGAACTGCAAGCTGCTTTCGCGCAAAAAAACGTCCATCTTTTCATGGACAACTGGCTGGCGGATGGATATTGCGGCGAGAACTTCCTCAGCATCGACGGAAGTGTCGGCGGCAATCGCAACCACACCTGGGGCGCTCTGATGTGTTTGATTGGGGTCGAGTCGATTGTCGATATCGGCGACGACGGCGTTCCCAAGTTGGGACCCGGCTACAACGAGCCCGTCGAACTGACGAACCTGCCAATCCATGGCAAACGCCACCGAGTTTCGCTGCAAGTGGGAACGGCGGAAGTCACGATCCTGCCAGCGTGAGGCTTCGCGACTTAGGGCCTGAAATGCGCGTCCATCCTGTGCGGAAAGGTTTTGCTTTAGACTCAAGACCAGCATGCCCGCATCCTCCAGTTTGCCTGCCGCGCAAGTGATTGGCGTCATCCCGGCGCGTCTGGCTTCCACGCGCCTGCCGCGCAAGGTCCTGCGGGACATCGCCGGCAAGCCGATGCTGGCATGGGTGCACCAAGCTGCGTCGAGCGCGGGCGTATTCGATCGGCTGATAGTCGCCACCGATGCGGAAGAAGTGGTTGACCTTTGCCGGGCGCAGGGGTGGGAATGCCGGATGACTTCTTCCGCGCTGACGAGCGGAACGGACCGCGTCCACGCGGTGGCGCAAGAGTTGGGGTGGGCGGAGGACCGGGACCAGTCGAACGATATTTTCGTCAACATCCAGGGCGATGAGCCGCTGCTCCGTCCCGAACATTTCCGTGCGCTGCTGCTTCCCTTTCAGCGGGCCGAGGTCAATGTCTCCACCGTGATGACTCGCTGTCCCGCCGCAGACATCGGCAATCCTAATGTGGTGAAGGTTGTCGTCGACCACGATGGAAAGGCGCTCTATTTTTCCAGGGCGACGATTCCGTTCGATCGCGAAGGAAATGCCGGCGTCAGCATCCCTTACTGGAAACATCTGGGGCTGTACGCCTACCGCAAGTACATTCTCGATCGCTTTCCTGGCTTGCCGAGCAGCAAGTTGGAAAGCGTGGAGAGGCTGGAACAATTGCGCCTGCTCGAAAATGGGATCGCCATCCACGTCGAGCCGGCAGAGCACGACACTGTCGGCGTCGACACAGAAGCTGACCTGGCAACGGCGGCAGCAAGTTTGCGGAAGCAAATGGGCCTGTAAATTGTCTTAACTTTCTGTGTTGAAGGCCCCAGGTCTCAGAAGCGAGACCTGGGGCACCCGCCTCGTTCAGTTCCCCTTGGCAAATTCCGGTAGAGAAGGACGAAACCCAACGGTTCCGATACACTGAATGCTGGAGATCAGGATGAATCTGTTTCGCTTTCTTCCTCCTCAGGCGCATACCCGCCTGAAGCTGGGAGTGTATTTGTGCGCTGTTTTCATGGCAACATGCATGCTCGGGCTGGCGCAGACCTCGTCCCAGTCGAGCAGCAGCAGCGACACCACCGACAGTAACGGCACCACCCCGACAATTAACAATCCGCAGAATCACAACGTGAGTACGGGAAACTATGTGCCGCCGCCGCCGCCCTCTGGCCCGAATGTCTACTACAACCACCGTTGGGACATATACGCTGGCTTGAGCTATACGAATTTTCTGGCTGGCCCAGCATTGTTTCAACGGTCCAACATGGGCGGATGGGAAGCCGCCGCGAGTTACTGGCTTGGCTGGCACTGGGGCCTGATAGCGGACGCGCGCGAGTACATTGGCACCTCCGGCGTCTTTCCGAACGCAAACGGCGGCCTGCCCATTCCGCCGTGCCCGCCCTTTGAAACTACCTGTTACAACAATCCCACAGTGACAGGGCCGCGCATCATGCAGTATTACTTTATGGCGGGCCCGGAGTATCGCATGTTTCGCCGCGCCAGGGCTTCCGCCACGTTTCATACGATGTTTGGCAATGCCTGGGGTATCTTCGACTCCGCCCACCTTACGGGCCTGAACGTCCAAACCATCGGACTATTTGCCACGCAATGGACCTTCAGCGGGGCCATTGGCAGCACATTCGATTACAACTACAGCCCTCGAATCGCGTTTCGAATCCAACCGGAACTCCTGCTGACCCATTATGGGGGCACGGCGCAGCAGAATTTTGGATTTTCCGTGGGCCCGATCTTCCGGGTGGGGCACTTGGATACCTCCGGCGGCGCGACTCCATCTGAAAGAAAACATTGGCACTTGCATAACCCATTCCATAAGTGACCAAAGGGCTCATCCTTCCGTGCATTGACATTGATAACGAGCACGGATGAGTATCTCACTCATAAGCGGATTGGAATCTAGGCCTCCCCCCTATCTCAAAGTCTTTATTCCTTCCGCTTTCCTCTCCTCCCAAAACAAATCAACAGCGTCGATGCGCAAAACTGCGCAGGGCCGCGTGCGCGGCTACGGGATGCGACGTGTCATTTGAAATGGACGCACCAGCCATCCTGCCTCCATCGGGTGGCGGCGGGATGGCATGTTTGTGCCGGGGTTTATGCCAGTTCGTAGCCGGCGAAAAAGTAGCCGATTTCGAAGACGGCGGTGTCTTCTCCATCCGATCCGTGAATGGTATTTTCTTCGATGCTGCCGGCGAACTTTTTGCGGATGGTGCCTTCTTCCGCGTTCGCGGGATTGGTGGCGCCCATCAGTTTGCGCAGGTCGGCAATGGCATTGTCTTTTTCCAAAACCATCGCGAAGATGGGGCCCGACGACATGAAGTCCGTCAGCGAATTGAAGAATGGACGCTGCGCATGGACCGCATAAAATCCTGCAGCCTGCTGTTTGCCGATCGATAGGCGCTTGATGGCGACCAGGCGGAAGCCTGCGGCTTCAATCATGGCGAGGACGGCGCCGGTGTGGCCTTTGCGGACCGCGTCCGGCTTGACGATGCTGAACGTACGCTGCAATGAAATCTCTCCTTAGATCGGTTGGCATTCAGAAAATACTGCCTACGCCTTGCCGATTACCTGCGCCAGCATTTCGCCGATCAGCGCCGGAGACTTGACGACGTGAATGCCGGCCGCTTCGAGCGCCTTCATCTTGTCGGCCGCGGTCCCCTGGCCGCCGGAAACGATGGCTCCTGCGTGGCCCATGCGTCGGCCCGGTGGCGCGGTTTGACCGGCGATGAAGCCAACCACAGGCTTCTTGACGTGCGCCTTGACGTAGTCGGCAGCAGCCTCTTCCGCCGTTCCGCCGATCTCGCCAATCAAGATGATGGCTTCCGTGTTGGGATCTCCGTTCAACAAGCGAAGTCCATCGACGTGCGTGGTGCCGATGATGGGATCGCCGCCGATGCCAATGGCGGTGGATTGGCCAATGCCGCGCTGGGTCAGTTGGAAGACGGCTTCGTAGGTCAGCGTGCCGGAGCGGGAAATGATACCGACGCTTCCCTCCATGTGAATCCGACCCGGCATGATGCCGATTTTGCATTTTCCGGGCGAGATGACGCCTGGGCAGTTCGGCCCGATGAGGCGTGAGCTGGAATGCTTCAGCTTCTCCCACACGCGCACCATGTCGAGCGTGGGAATGCCTTCCGTAATGCAGACGATCAGCGGAATGCCGGCATCCTCTGCTTCCAAAATGGCGTCCGCGGCAAACGGCGGCGGCACAAAGATGACCGTGGCGTTGGCTCCCGTCTTGTTGACAGCTTGCTCTACCGTGTCAAATACCGGCCAGCCTTCGTGCGTTGTTCCACCTTTGCCTGGCGTGACGCCACCGACAACTTTGGTGCCATAGTCGGCGCAGCCCTTGGCGTGGAAGGTGCCTTCGCGGCCAGTAATTCCCTGCACGATCAGGCGGGTTTTCTTGTCTACTAAAACTGACATTTATCTACTCCCCTTCGCTGCCGCAACTGCCTTTTCCGCTGCGTCCTTCATGGTTTGTCCAATGATGAAATTCAGGCCCGACTCCTGCAGGATTTGCCGCCCTTCTTCCACGTTGGTGCCTTCCAGGCGCAGAATGACCGGCACCTGCACATTCATCTTTCTGGCCGCTTCCACTACGCCGCGCGCCAGTGTATCGACGCGCAGGATGCCGCCGAAGATGTTGATGAACACAGCTTTCACGTGTTTGTCCGACAGCAGAATGCGAAAAGCATTTTCGATCTGTTCCTGGTTGGCGCCGCCGCCGACATCGAGAAAGTTTGCCGGAGAGCCGCCGGCGTACTGGATGATGTCCATTGTGGCCATGGCAAGGCCGGCTCCGTTCACCATGCAGGCGATGTTGCCGCCGAGGCGAATGTAGTTGAGCGCGAACTTGGAGGCTTCCACTTCCAGCGGATCTTCTTCGTTGGTATCGCGCAGCTCCTTCAGGTCCTTATGCCGAAACATGGCATTGTCGTCGAAGTTCATTTTGCAGTCGAGCGCAAACAGCTTGTCGTCCCTGGTGGTGATGAAGGGATTGATCTCCATCAGAGAGGCGTCAGTCTCGACGCATGCTTTGTATAGGCCGGACATGAAATGCACGGCCTGGCCGATCTGGGTTGGCTTCAGGCCAAGCGCAAAAGCCAGCTTGCGCGCCTGATACGGCTGGAAGCCGATCGCGGGATCAATGTGTTCTTTGAAGATGGCGTCGGGAGTTTTCGCGGCGACTTCCTCAATTTCCATGCCGCCGGACTTGGAGGCCATAAAGACCATCTTGGCGGCGGCGCGATCAAGCACCATGCCCAGGTACAACTCGCGATCGATAGCGGCCGTTTCTTCAATCAGCAGACGCTTGACCTTCTGGCCTTCCGGCCCGGTCTGATGGGTCACAAGCTGCATGCCAAGGATTTTCTTGGCGTACTCCTCGGCCTCGGCCAGGTTCTTCGCCACTTTGACGCCGCCACCTTTGCCGCGGCCGCCGGCGTGAATCTGGGCCTTGACGACGACGCCACTGGCGCCCGCAGCGAACAGTTTCTTGGCCACATCCGCAGCCTCTTCCACCGTGTTGGCTACTTCTCCGCGAGGCACGGCGACGCCATATTTTGCAAGGATGTCTTTGGCCTGATACTCGTGAATTTTCATAAAAATGTCTCTAATTCTAACGGTGCGCCGCTGACCCGGTGGCACGGCAGACGGTCTGCCGCGCACAAGAAAAAGCAAAAGACACCGAACCTTCGATACTATCGGACGAGCAGGAGCAGGAGCAAACCACCGCGCGCGAGTCCGTAGATTGTGAACGCAGATCTCCCATGACAGACCTGATCCAAACATTGTCGATTTTGAACGAAGCGCACGCAACCCTGAGCCGCGAGCAGGCCCGCGCCACCATGCAGGCCATTTTGGAAGACACTCGGAATATTCTGCCCGCTGTGCAGATCGAGCGCATGCTGATCGCGCTGGCGGCGCGTCCGGTGACCGCCGATGAACTCGCGGGCTTCGTCGACGCCATGCGCGCGGCGGCCGTAACACTGCCGTTTACGGACAAGGAACGCGCGATGCTGGTGGATACCTGCGGCACCGGCGGCGATGCCAGCGGAACGTTCAATATTTCGACCGCCGTGGCGCTGGTGGCGGCGGCCGCGGGAGCGAAGATCGCCAAGCACGGCAATCGCAGCCTGACCAGCCGTTGCGGGTCGGCGGACGTGCTGGATGCGCTGAGAGTCCCGATTGCATTGACGCCGGAGCAGTCGGTGGAGTGCCTGCGCGCCACCGGATTTGTGTTTTTGTTCGCGCCATTGATGCATCCCGCGATGCGGCGCGTGCAGCCGATTCGGAAGGCCATCGGCAGGCGTACCGTCTTCAATGTTCTGGGGCCGCTGACCAATCCGGCGCTGGCGCCGGCGCAAATCCTGGGAGTCTATGCGGCCGACCTGGTTCCGCTGATGGCGGAAGCGATGGTGAAGCTTGGCGTGCGGCATGGTTTCGTCGTGCATGGAGCCGACGGTCTGGATGAAATCACTCTGAGCGGAGAGACGGAAATTGCCGAAGTGAGGAATGGCGCGTTTCGTCTGTGGAGATTTTCGCCGCAGGATGCCGGCATGGAACCAGCCCCGATTTCCGCGCTGCAAGGTGGCGACGCAGCCGAAAACGCGGTTATCCTGCGGGCAATTTTTGCCGGAGAGACGGGGCCGCGCCGCGATATTGTCCTGGTGAATGCGGCGGCAACGTTGGTGGTAGCGGGAATGGCGCTGGATATTCGCAGCGGAATCGAACGGGCCGCCCGAGCCATCGATTCTGGAGCCGTATTGAAGACGCTGGCCGCATTGGTGGAATTTGGGACGCAGGCGAGATAACTTTCAAGAAAAACCGCGTGACTGGAACGTTGCCGGTGTCTAACCGGAGTGTGACGTATTTGAACCCGAGGAGGATTGCATGAAATTTCTTCCGAAATTGTCCCGCAGTTGGAGGGTCGTTGCGGTGTGCGGCCTGTTTGCCGCAACAGTTTCCGCACAGCAGATTCAAATCAATAAAGACAACCGCACCATCGCCATTACAGCGACGGACACGGCCAGCGTGCCGGCCGATACAGCCGCGGTTCACGCCGGTTTTGTGGCCTACGCGGCAGATGCACAGGCGGCCTACGCTGCGGGATCAAAAACCTCGAATGCCATTATCGGTGCGCTGACCGCGAAGGGAGTGGCCAAGACAGACATCCAAAGCGAGCCTCAAGGCGTGGCGGAAACACAGCCCTATGAACTGGAAAAGCTGCCCCCGGCGGAGCAGACGCAGCGGCGGTTCCAAGTCCACCAAAGCTGGACGGTGCAGACCAAGGCGGACAATGCGCGAGCGTCTTGAATACTGCGGTGAACGCGCTGGCTCGCGCCCGCGCGATTGCTTCGCAGACGGTGGAGGGACTCGGTATCCAACTTGGAAATTTGATTTACGCCAGTAACCAAAGCCTTGAGCAGTCTCGGGTTTTGTTCGGCCAGCCTCCAATGCTGAAGGTAGACGACCGGGCGGGAACACCAGCACCCCTGGCCATTATCCCACGCAAAGTCAAGCGATCCGCCACGGTATATGCGGTCTTCGCGATCCAGTAGCGCAGCCACCCACATCTCCCGGCATAGAACGCGGGTAGATATGGGGCACTCGATTTTGCTTTAACGCGACGATTCGCGCCGCTACACTACTTTTATGGCTGAGGAACAGGAACGCGAATTGAAGCCGTTGCCGGAGGCGGAGTCCGCCTATCTGCGATGGCTGGCGCATCTGGACGCGGAATTTACCCGCCATCACAAGCCGGAAATCCGCAGCGAGATTGTGCGGGACGAACTGCACCAGCTCTACCTGGGGCGTCCGCACGGCGGCAAGCTGAATTTCACCCTGGTGACGGAGCTGCCGTTCAACGTGCTGCAGTTGACGCTGGACCCGCGCAATGTGACGCTGCGTCCGGAATATTATCCGGACGTAGACCCAGAGAAGTATGCCGAGGTGAAGCCGCTGATCTGGTTCTGGCAGATGTTCGACCGCTCCCCGGTGGGACTGAATGTGTGGCTGGGGTCGCGGTTTCGCTGCATGCTGGGCCATCACATTTTCAAACATATTGGCAAGCGCGTGCGGATTTATCGTGGTGTCGAATTTACCTTTGGCTACAACCTGACGATCGAGGACAATTGCACGATCCATAAATTTTCCTTGCTCGACGATCGGCAGGAGTTGGTGGTTCCCGCGGGGACCAGGATTCTGGACTATGCGCGGTACGATTCGAGCGGGCAAGCGGTCCATTACGCTGCGAATGCGACGGAGTAGCACCCTGAAGATGGCAGCAAAGACGGGTTGCGTGGAGTGCGTCGCGGCGGCCGCGACGGCGGACGAGGTGACGCTCCGGGGATATACCCTTCCCTGGTTTTGCTATACCATCGGCATCAGCGCATGAATTTACACGCAGTTCTGATCCTCTTTCAAATCGTGGTGCTGCTGTTTGCCATCAGCCTGCACGAGGCGTCGCACGGCTGGATGGCATGGCGGCTGGGCGATCCGACGGCCCGTATGCTGGGCCGGGTGACGCTGAACCCCATCAAGCACATCGATCCGTTCGGGACCATCCTGATACCGCTCTTGTGTGTCTACGCCGGTTTTCCGCTGATTGGCTGGGCCAAGCCGACGCCGGTGACGACGCGCAACTTTAAGAACATCAAGCGCGACGACATTTTGACCACGCTGGCCGGCCCTGCCAGCAACCTGCTGACGGCGATTGTGGCCACCGTGATCCTGGTGGCGCTGAAGTTTGTGAACGCGGGCACGGTGATTTCCGCCATGATGGCGGCGCAGATGGGCATGATCGACCCCAACGTGATGCATGGCAGCCCGATCCTGTTTCCCATAACGCTGCTGCTGTACTACGCCGTGCTGATCAACCTGATCCTGATGGCGTTCAACCTGATCCCGTTGCCGCCGCTTGACGGTAGCCACGTGCTGCGCCACATGCTGCCGTACAACTGGCTGCGGATATATGACTCGATCGGCATGATCGGCCTGATCCTGGTTTTCCTTTTTGGCGGCCGCTTTATCGGCATGATCGTCAGCCCGATGCTGAACGTGTTCAACCATATCCTGCTTGGCATGTAGCGCTCCGCGTCCGGCAAGCTGCCTATCTTTTGTCCTGCTGCCCTATACTTTCGATACGATTGAAGCATTAGCAAAGGCGCCGTACACATTCCGATATCATGACCGAATCTATCCAATCGAATGCCAGCCAGCATGGAAACCCGTTGCCCAAGCGCGTGCTGAGCGGCATGCGTCCCACGGGCAAGCTGCACCTGGGCAACTACATGGGCGCGCTGTACAACTGGGTGCGGCTGCAGCGCGAGTATGAGTGCTATTTCTTCATCGCCGACTGGCATGCCCTGACCACGGATTATGCCGATACGTCGAACGTGAAACAAAACATTCTCGACGTCGCGCTGGACTGGTTGGGAGCGGGGCTCGATCCGGATCGGGCCACACTGTTTGTGCAATCGTGGGTGCCACAGCACGCGGAGTTACACCTGCTCTTCTCCATGATTACGCCTCTGGGCTGGCTGGAACGGGTGCCGAGCTATAAGGAGCAGCAGCAGCAAATTGGCGATGTTTCGGCCGGCGGCAAGGACTTGAGCACCTACGGATTTCTCGGCTATCCGCTACTGCAATCGGCGGACATCCTGATTTATCAGGCGGACCTGGTGCCGGTCGGCCAGGACCAGGTGGCGCATGTGGAGCTGACGCGGGAAGTGGCGCGACGATTTAATTTTTTTTATCCGGCCAAGCCGCTGGTGCTTCCTGAGCCGCAGGCACTGCTGACACCGTCCCCGAAGCTGCCCGGTACGGATGGCCGCAAGATGTCGAAGAGCTACGGCAACACCGTGCTGATGAGCGATCCAGAGCCGGTGATTCGCCAGAAGCTGAAGACCATGGTCACGGATCCGGCGCGGATTCGCCGCAGTGATCCGGGAAATCCGGATGTGTGCCCGGTCTTCGACTTGCATAAGATTTTTTCTTCGCCCGAGACGCAGCAGAAAGTTCGCGAGGGCTGCACCTCGGCTGGCATCGGCTGCATTGAATGCAAAGGCTGGCTGGCCGACGCAGTGGTTGCCGAACTGGCCCCCATCCAGGAACGGCGGCGCGAGTTTGAAGCCAAGCCGGATCATGTGTGGGAGGTTCTTCGCGAGGGTTCGGCCAGGGCGCGTTCACGCGCAGACCAGACCATGCAGCAGGTGCGGGATGCGATGCATCTGCCGCAGATTGAACCCGCAGGCGTAGCACGATGATGGATTTCTCTCAATCCCGCGACGATGCAGCACGCGCCAATGACGAAGCGGAAGAGGAATTGACCGAGCAGAAGAGCACCGAGGTTTATGCGTCCGGCGAGGAGAGCGCGGCTGCGGCATCGCCAGAGCAACTGCATCTGCCGGCCAATCCTCCGTTTGCGCCGGAGCAGAGGGACAAAGCTGCCGAAGCCGCAGCCAGGGCCGCCGAACGCGCGGCAGAAAAGAAGGCTGCGCAAGAGGAGGCCAATACTTTCCCCTTTGGCGTGACCGTCGGCCAGGTGTACGATGGCCCGCTCGATTTGCTGCTGGACCTGATTCGCAAGCAGGACATCGACATCTACGACATTCCCATCGCCAAGATCACCGGGCAATTTTTGGCTTACATTGAAAATCTGAAGCAATCGGACATCGACAGCGCGGGCGAGTTTATCTACATGGCGTCGCTGCTGATCCACATCAAGAGCAAGATGCTGCTGCCGCGTAAAGACGATGGCACGGCTGATGGGGCGGATGAAGACCCCCGCCGGGAGTTGGTCGAGCGGTTGCTGGAGCATCAGCGTTTCAAGAACGCGGCGCAGATGCTGTTGCAGAAGCAAATGCTGGAGGAATCGTCATGGACGAATCCGGCGATCCGGGAATTTCTGGCGGATGAGGGAACGGAACCGGAGATTGCCGCCGATACGGTCGACCTGGTCCGCGTGTTTCGCGAGATTCTCGATCGTGCGCGGCAGCGGCCGGTGTTGAATGTGGACGAAGAGACGGTCACGGTGGCGCAGATGATCGACTACGTGCGGCGTCGACTGGTGATGGAAGATCGTCCAGTGGGACTGCGGCGACTGCTGCAACATGTACAGTCGGAACGGGCGCTGATTTGCACGTTTCTCGCGTTGCTGGAGCTGGTTCGGCTGCAGGCGATCCTGTTGCGGCAGACGGGCAGCTTTGGAGAAATCTACATCAAGAAGCACGACAATTTTGAGTCCACCATGGTGGAAGGCCGTGACGACTGGCGTTAGAGCCGGTCGAAGGTGCACGATTGATATCCTAGAGACTCCTGAAATCCAATGAGCTTAAAAGCCAAAATCGAAGCAGTGATCTACGCGGCGGAAGAGCCGATTACGCTGGCGCAACTCGCCTCCATCTTTTCAGAGGATATCCTCGCAGCCAGGTCTGCGTCGGGGCATCTGTTCGACGCTATTTCGCCTGAGAACGCAAATGCTCCGTCGAGCGAGTCCGCAGACGGAGACGCTCCAGCGGAACCCCCTGCGGAGACCGCGACAGCAGCATCGGACGAAGGCACGGTGGATGCAGCAGCTACGGGGCAGCCTTCGTTACCCATGGAAGACGCCGAAGCGCGCAAGCAGGCTCGCGTGCGCGACCGCGCGGCGCGGCTGGCGGTGCAGCAGATTGTCGACGACCTGATTGCGGAATATGCCAACGGCGAGCGCGGCATGGAGATTCGCGAGATTGCCGGTGGCTATCGCATGGCAACCAAGGCGGAGTATCACGACGCCGTCCGCTCCTTTGTAAAAAGCTTGAAGCCGCAGATGAAACTATCGCTGCAGGCGCTGGAAACGCTGGCCGTCGTCGCGTACAAACAGCCGGTCACGGCGCCGGAGATCAGCGAGATTCGCGGCGTCGATACCTCCGGCGTGCTGGGCGGATTGATGAGTCGAAAACTGATCACGACGGCGGGGCGCAAGCAGGTGATCGGACGCCCCATCCTCTACAAGACCACCAAGGAATTTCTGCTGCGTTTTGGGCTGAAGGACGTAAGCGAATTGCCCAGCATGGAGGAGTTCGAGAAGATGGCTGCGGACATGGCCGAGTCCGATGCGAGCGATTTGGACGCCATGCCTTCCGATTCCGCAACAGTCACGGATACAGATGCGGAGTCCCACGAGCCTTCTGTCACAGAAACAGTTACAGAAGAGAGTTCCGTCGTCGAAACCTCTGAGGAATCGTCTGGACTTGAGCCATGAAGCGGGCAAAAGAGACGGATACGCCAGCCATCGCTCCGCAGGACGACGCAAAAACAGCGTGCCCGGCCGGCAAAGTAGAACGTCTGCAGAAGATACTCGCCAGTGCTGGAATTGCGTCGCGCCGCAAGGCGGAAGGGGTCATCCTGCAGGGGCGCGTGCAGGTGAATGGACAAATTGTCAGCGAACTGGGCAGCAAAGCGGATCCCGTTCACGATCACATCCGTGTGGACGGAAAATTGATCCATCCTGCCGGCGAATACCGCTATTACATGCTGAATAAGCCGAAGCAATTTGTCACCACGGTGAGCGATCCGCAGGGAAGGCCCACGGTGATGCAATTCTTTTCGCGCATCAAGTTGCGCATGTTCCCAGTGGGCCGGCTGGACTATCACAGCGAAGGACTGCTGCTGGTGACCAACGATGGCGAACTGGCGAACGCCTTGACGCGGGCCGCCTCCCACGTGCCAAAAACTTATCTGGTGAAAGTCGGCGGCGTCCCCAGCGAGGAGGCCCTGAATGCGCTGCGGCGGGGAGTCTCGATTCCGCTGGGCGATCCTGAATCGAATACTGGATATCGAGGCCGAGAAGCGCGCGTGCGCACGGCACCGGCAACCGTTCGCCTGTTTCGAGCGGGTGAGAATCCGTGGTACGAGATCACGATCACCGAAGGCCGCAATCGCCAATTGCGAAAAATGTTTGAAGAGATCGGGCATCACGTGGAGAAAATCCGTCGCGTGGAATATGGTCCGCTGGTGCTGGATTTGCCGCCGGGCGAGTCGCGGGAATTGACGGCGCAGGAAGTGCAGGCGCTCTATCGCGCGGCGAAGTTGACGTCTGCGGCGAAAGGCGGTCAACCGGCTGGATCGAAATCGAAGCCTCGATCCGGGCGGCGACCGCAGACCTCAAAAACTTCGATCCCCGATCCCAAACGCAGCAAGCCTGACCCTTCGCGCCCACGATAGCCACGCTTCGGATCGATCGGCATGGCTCGATATACTGGGGTGAGAGCGGGAGTTTCGCTGCAATCGCGGGGTGAACCATGGAAAAAGCGACATTTGGAGCGGGATGTTTCTGGGGAGTGCAGGCGGCCTTCGATCGCATTCCGGGAGTAGTAGAAACCGCCGTCGGGTATGAGGGCGGCACGCTGGAAAACCCAAGCTATCGTGACGTGTGCACCGACCAGACCGGCCACGCCGAGGTCTTGCAAATCACGTTCGACCCGGCGCGCGTGAGTTATCAACAACTGTTGGACGCGTTCTTCGCGGAGCATAATCCGACGCAACTGAATCGGCAGGGCCCGGACTTCGGAACGCAATACCGCTCCGTGATTTTCTATCACTTGCCGGACCAGCAACAAGCCGCGGCCGCAACCATCGCGCGGCTGACTGCGGAGCGCAGATTCTCAAAGCCCATCGTCACCCAGGTAGTGCCGGCGGAGACGTTTTGGCCGGCGGAAGAATATCACCAGAAATACCTGGAAAAGCGCGGCGCGACCAGTTGTCACATTTAATTTTCGGAGCTGGATTGCGGCATGAGGCCGATCAATGCCCACACGGTGGCGGGCATCAGCGCGAAGGCGAAGGGCAGGAAGATGCGCACTTCATCCAGCAGGCCAACCGTCGCCCACAGCGGAAAATATAATAGCGAGCTGGTCAGAATCATCGCCATGACCGCGTCTGGACGATAGCGTTTGCTGGCGATCAGACCCAGCAGAAGCCAGAATGGAAGCGTCGCCAACAACATGGTTGCCCACATTTCCGGCTTCAGGTTGTTCATCAATTGGAACACGCCTTCAGGGCCGTAGCGCGCGTTCGGAAATCGCACCAGCATGAGATACAGTTGCACGCAGCCTGCGGCCAACGCGGCCAGCAGACTGGTTGCCGTCTGCCAGCCTCTCCCCAGCGGCACAGCCTTCCCGTTGAAGAGGACTGCCAGAAAAAACCCTGTATGCAGCACGACCGCCACATCGGCCCGAATGAACCCCTGAATCCCACCCAGGCACACGAGCAGCAAGCAGGCCAGTACCCTGCTCCGCACGATCTCTCCACAGGCCAGCGCCACGCTCAACGTGACAAACAAGATGGAGGGCAGGGTGTCTTCAGTTTGAAACCAATGTCCCCAGACCAGATAGTATTCAGCAAGAAACAGCACACCCGCAGTGGTCAGCCATTGTGTCAGCGGAGACGCAATTTTGTAGGCTTCGAAATTGCGTAGCACTCGCAGGACCAGCCACAACGACAGCGCAAGACACAACACATCGATTAGCGTCAGAGCGTCATACGCTTTGAAGTGGAACCAGCGATGCAGCCATTTCACTACTTCCCAGACACCGATCCGGTATTGCCACGGAGCGTCAATCTGCCCGGAAAAATACAGCATCCAGCCGTCCGGGTGCGCAAAAAATTTTTCCCGGTAGATATTCCAGTCGAGAAAGGCATAGGACAAGCTGATCCCCGATACCAAGAGAGGCATCAACCACGACTGCAAAATGCCGGACCGCCGAACGGAAGTCTCTCCCGCTGCATATAACGAATCTCTATTGGACGCGGAGCGATGGCTTGTCATTGCGAACCTCTCGGGACAATCCGATACAGCACGATACCGGCATTGCGATATCGATCCAACTCGGGAAACGCAGCCTTCATTATCAGGCGTCTGTGGACGGCCACCGTTTCCATTCGCAGAGTGGGAAGCCCTCCGGTAAAGTCCATGAACCAGCCAGGACGATAGACATCCAGCTTCTGCGCCAAGGGCATCGCTCCATCGCTGTCGATGGTAGCCATACCTCCACTCAGCAAAGAAATTTCATCCGCCCCGCGGCCAATCAGCAATTCAGACTGCGCAGGATTCATTTTGTGCCCGGCGACAATGACCTGTTTGATGGCGATGCTGGCATTGACGAGGCTGTACTGCGGATGGAGCAGATAGTCTCCGATGGAGGCGATGTTCCACAACACGGAGCCAGCAACGCAGGCGGTTACAGCCAGGGCGATGCGCCTGTTCGTCTGCCAAAGCCATTCCATAAACATCATGGCCAGCCAGATTGTGGGAGCGATCAGCGTAACGAAATAGCGCGGCGGGCCATCGTAGTGAAACGCGATGAACGCGGCGTACCCTGCTTCCCACAGAAGCGCCGCCACGAATAGAGTGTCGTGCCAGAAGGACCGCAGACGCAAAGCTGCCGCAACCACCAATGCCAGCGCAAATGGGAACAGCACTGGATCAATCCATGTTCCGCGAAAGAAGAAACGCAGCAGGCGAAGCGGAGAATGTTCCAGCTGCCACCACGGTCTTAGCCCAAGAATGATCGTGGCGTCGGGCGCGTAATGCAGCATCCAGACGATTTTGGCGAAGCCCAGCAGCAGCACGATGACAGCGAGCGAAACGGCCAGCATACGCCGCGCGGCCGTGCGATCGGCTCGATTGTTCGCCCAGATGGGATACAGTACGGCCGGCAAAAGAAAAGGCGCGGTCGTTTTTGTCAGCGTTGCCGCGACAAACACCAGGCCGACCAATGCGGCCATCGCGTAGCTGCCAGGATGGACCTTGCCCGCCAGATAGATCGCGAGCAGCAGGAACATGACAAAGGACGGCTCCAGACTCGCGAAGCGTCCGTAAAAAAAGCCGAGAGCATTTGCCGCCATCAGAAATGCGGTGAGGCAGGCAAAGGTCTGCGAGCGATACTGACGCACGACTCCATAGGCCAGCAAGACGCCGATCCAGGTGCATACCACAGCCAACGAGCGGGCAGCAATTACGTTGATTCCGGTGAAATGAAAGACCAGGCCCACCAACAATGGCCACACGGGCATAAACACGCCGGGATTCCAGCTTCCTGGGACATAGGTATGGCCAAGGGTGAAATAGTGCAGCGCGGCGCTGGTATAAAAGCCCTCGTCGGTGAACCGGGCCCGCTCCTGGCTATAGAAGCGATCATCGGGGAAGTCCGCGCGAATGTGCCACAGCCGCAGCGCCAGCAGACAGATTGTCAGCCATAGGAGAGCCAGTTGCCATCGATGCGCGCGCGATTCCGCTGTCATGCCTTTTTTTCTTCGTGGTATTCCTGTTCCGTGTTCACTGCCCAAAGATTGGACTTGTCGGCGACGTTGTTCATGATGTTTTCCGCAGCTGCCATTGCAGTCAGCATGGAATGGTCCTGGTTGTTGTACTTGTGCATTCCATTGCGACCCACCAGAAATAGATTCTCGAAGCGGTCTGTAAAATTCTGGATCACGTCAAAGCGATCATACGTGCCGAAGTATGCGGGATAGGTCTTGGGCACGCGCACAACGTGGCCGTCCAGCACATCGGACGCCTTGAGGATGCCGATCTTTTCCATCTCCGCAACTGCAAACTTCTTGATATCTGCGTCCGGCATTTTCCAGAGCGGGTCGGTATCGTTGCAGAAGTATTCAAGGCCGATCCACATCTTGGAGCGGTCGGCGACCATCCACGGGCTCCAGTTATTGAAGATCTGCAACCGGCCTACGGTGACGTCTGGCTCCTGAATATAGATCCATGTATCTTTGAGCGGACTGCCGTCGGGCTCGGTCACCGACAGTTTATTGACGAGTAGGCCGACGGTGACGAAGTCGCGATAAATGAGGCCTTCGCTCACTTCCTTCACTTCCGCCGGCACCGGGGTCGCCCCAGCGACCAGGCTGCGAATCAAATGTTGAATCGGCATAGTACAGACAACGTAGTCTGCTGGAAATACGTGCGTCTTTCCTTCCGCATCGACGGCCACGACTTCAGTAATTTTGTCGCTCTCGACCCGGAGTTCTGTCACGCGCGTCTGCATGTGCAGTTCGCCGCCATTGCCCTGCACCATCGATGCTACGTGCTCCCAAAGCTGACCGGGACCGAATTTTGGGTAGAGGAAGCGTTCGATGAGAGATGTTTCGACGCCTTTCTGGCGCAAATCGCCGGAGCTTTTCTTCTTGCCGAAAAATACCTGCTTCACGAAATGCTTTACGGCGCTGGTCAGGGACAGGCCTTTGATACGCTGCGCGCCCCACTCCGCGCTGATGTGCCGCGGATGCACACCCCACACTTTTTCCGTGTACGACTCAAAAAACAATCCATAGAGCTGCTTGCCGAATCGGTTGACGATAAAGTCCTCAAGCGAAGTTTCCGGCTTGCGGGGAAAGAAGCGCGCTCGCAAATAGCTGAACCCGACCTTCACAGTGCGAGGCAATCCCAGTCCGCGCAGAGTTTCGGGGGTCAACTTGATGGGATAATCGAAAAATTTTCGCAGAAAATAAATCCGGCTTTTCCGGGGGCGGACCAGCATCACCAGGTCGTTGTTTTCGGGGTCAAGGTTTCGCTCGCCGGCCGGGACGGTGCGCTGCTTGTTTTGATAGCTGATGGGAATCGCACTGCCGGCGCCATCGGTGGAAGCGGCGGGCATCACATCCAGCCACCACTCCATGACGCGATCGGACTTTGAAAAAAAGCGATGTCCGCCAATGTCCATGCGGTTGCCCTTGTAGCGGATGGTGCGGGAAATGCCGCCAATTTCGTTGGTCGCCTCCAGCACGATGGGGTGAATGTCGGAATGCCGCTGCAATTCCAGGGCTGCAGTCAGGCCGGCAGGTCCGGCGCCAATAATGATTGCTGTTTTACTCATAAACGATCTGTCGAGCGGTGAACCGAGGATTCATGTCATTGTCTCGTATTCGCTCAATAAGCGACAATGTTTTCAATCTCTTCGGGTATGATTCCCCGCCGCTTGCGGCGCAGCCTTCATCTCGCGCTGTTTTGAGATACCCCGCTGCTTGCGGCGGGGTTATTCATTCGCTGTCCCGCTTTAGGAAAGCGTTTCTTGACACAGAACCATGGCTTTCAAATGCCGCAATCGGATCGTGCGATGCTATTCTGCCGCATGAGCATCCCAGACATTGAAACAGTTTTCGGGGAACATCGAAATCGCATCGAGCGTCCACAGTCCGGCGCAGAGAATCCTTGAACTGGATGGACTGCGCGGCATCGCCATTGGCCTGGTGCTGATGCGCCACTACATCCATCATCCAAGCCTTCTTTTGCTGGGACCGCAATGGGGGTGGATAGGAGTCAATCTGTTTTTCGTTCTTTCTGGATTTTTGATTACGTCCATTCTGCTGCGGCTGACCGATCAGCCCGGCGCATTGAAAATCTTCTATGCGCGGCGTTCCCTGCGGCTGTTTCCTCTCTATTTTCTTGCCCTGCTGGTCTACTTCGTGGCGTCGGCCAGTGTGGGCACACCGCAGCCAGTGAAAACTGTCTTTCTCTACATAAGTTTTTTACAGGCATTCTTGCCGCCGCTGATGACGCATCTGAAGATCGTTCCGCACCCGGACTGGGTGGTGATGGGCTTTGGCGTGCTGTGGTCTTTATCGGTGGAAGAATATTTCTATATCCTCTGGGCTTCCCTGGTCACCTTTACGCGCGCGCATCGCGCTCCGCTGCTCGCCATCCTGGCACTGATTCTGCTGCTGACACCCTGGGCCCGATACTTCTATCCCGACCCCAAAGGAGGCCAGGAATTGTTCCTGGCGCAGATGGATTCGCTGGCCGCTGGATGCCTGGTGGCGATCCTGTGGCAGGACCATGGCCAGCGCTGGCGGACCCGGCTGCAACGCCAAGCACGCTGGCTGTATGGATGCGTTGCGGCGTTGATTGCGTTGGCCATCTGGATCGATTTTGCGACGGGAATTACCAAGCGAAGCGTGTTCGATCAGCGCATTTTTAACGCCACCGATTACACCGTGCTGTGGCTGGCATGGTCGCTCTGGCTGATGGTCACACTGGCGGTCAGCGGTACGTCTGGAATGGTGCCGCGACTGCTGCGCCAACCGCTGCTGCGCTGGCTGGGCCGGATCAGTTACTGCCTGTACATCGTGCACTATCCCATCTACTTGGCGCTGCGAAACTATCTTCCGCACGGTGTTGCGCTGATCGCGGGATTGGCGACTGCGCTTGGACTTTCCGCGCTTTCATGGCGCTACTTCGAAGGTCCAATCGCGCGCTGGAAGCAGCACGCATTCCGTTATCCAATGGCGTCGGAACCGGAAGTTCTCTGAGGAAAACATCGCCATGACCCGGCCCGCGACTGAACCGCAGGTCCCCATTCGACTCGCCCGCTGCGGCGGGCTCGCTCAGGGCAGGCTCTCCACTGCGGTCGTCGCGTCGACCTGCGGTCGGGACGACAACTTAACGATCCAGATTACTCATAGGCCAGGGCGTCGATGGGATCTTTGCGAGCCGCCTTGTAGGCCGGATAGATCGCTCCAATCAAGGCGCTCACGAGCGAGAGGATTGTCGCCCACAAAATCCAGTGCGCGGTGATGGGGAATGCTGTTGTGGTGAAGGTAGAGGTCACCGCGACACGTGCCACATAACTGAGCGCGATGCCGAGCACAATTCCTCCCACAGCCAGCATCCCCGTCTCTCGCAGGATGGCCGAAACGATATATGCCTTCGACGCGCCCAGAGCTTTTAGAATGCCAATCTCCCGGGTGCGTTCCATCACCGCCAGATACATGGATTGAAAGATGACCAGAAAGCCAATAATGCAGGCAATTCCGATGACGGAGTTCAGCGCAGGTTCGAGTCCCGGCAACCGACTCGGTGTCATCTGGGAGAGCAGGTCCTGAATGGTCTGTACCTGGTAGCCCTGCATCCCTGGCATGCTCGTGATCTCCTGTTCGACCGACGCCTCATTGGCGAGACTGTCCAGTTTCAGGTAAAAAAGTGAAGCTTTCCCCTCGGAACCGGTCAATTGGTCGAGCGTGGCCAAAGGGATGAACTTACGGCCACCCTTGCCGTGCTCCACAATGCCGCAGATACGGAACTGGTGGTTCATGATGGAGATCCGCTCACCCACGCGGTGGCCTTTGTCGCTCCGAGCATACACGTCATCGACGATCACATCGTAGGGGTGCTGAAAGGGAGTGCCAGAAAGAAAGACAAAAGGCCTTAAAGCATTAAAGCTTTCGTAATCGATGCCGAAGATGTTTTCAAGCGACTTTCCGGTAACAAATTGCACAGCTACCGGAGCGGCCACAGCAACGTGAGGCAGACGAGCCAGGACGTTGGCGACCTTCGCCGAAACCGGAGCGCCGCTAACACCGACAAGAAAGCTGGAATTTGCAGGCCGGACAATCAGATCCGCGCCGATGCCACTGGTGCGGGACTTGGTATCGTTCAGCATACCGAGCATGATGGCGGTCACGGAGACGATCATGACCACTTCAATGGCGACAGCCGTCAGGCTGAGAAGCGAACGGAGGGGGCGGTAAACCAGGTTTCCAAAGATAAGCTTATTCATATAGTAAGGCTGTAACGATCGGGGGATGTATCGGCGGATCCGATGCAAAGCGCACTGGTTCAAGGTCTGCGCGCCGCTTTCAGTATATCGACTCGCCGAAAAGATCGCTTTCATGCGATAGAAAGCACCAAAACATGGGCAATGCCCTTCGGTACTATAGAGATACGTGCCAGACTTGGAGATGGAACGGCAACACTAATTGATTTGACTCGTTTATTGTGCAGGATTAATCTGCAAGCACCGAATAATCAGCGCAAATAGAAGGTTCTACCTGTGACAGCAGGAACCACATCCATGGAACACTTCGGAGAAGCACTCCGCTGTGAGCGACAACGCCGCTCTGTCAGCCTGGAAGATATCGCCCAGACGACCAAGGTGACCGTCCGCAGCCTGCAGGCGCTTGAGTCTGAGGCATTCGATCAACTGCCGGGTGGTATCCTCAGCAAAGGCATTGTCCGCAGTTATGTGCGCTTTCTGGGCCTGGACGAAAGCGAATGGGTGGAGCGGTTTCTGGATGCCAGCGGGCAAAAGAACCCACCCGCCGCGAGCAACGATAAAGATTGGGCGGCGTTTGCGCTGAACGTTTCCACCCACAGAGGTGGGCGCATCGCCGACACAAAGCTTCGCTGGGCTGGCGTCGTCGCGCTGCTACTCCTTCTGGGCGGACTTGGCTGGATTGTCTGGGGCTATGTGCATCAGCGAATGTCGGCCTTGTCGATCGTTTCGCCACCCAATTACGCTTCCTCATCCGTGCTGCGCGCGCCCGCCGCGACGCCCGTTGCGGTCCACGTGAAAAAGCCGCACCAACACGCCTCCCATTCACTGCGATAATCGGCACGCCATCGGCTTATCTTCCCCATTGGCTGCGCTTCAATTGCCCCCCGAATTTAAACATTTGTTAGCCTGATAGGAGCGATCTTCGTTTCGCTCTCCCTCCGCCCGACTCCATGGGCTGGGACCAGCTTCCGATATCGTGGCGGCGTTCGAGTCCGGGCCACAATTCCCAGGCTTGACCCGCACCAGGAGGAATTTTGCCAACACAAGACCGTTTGTTATTCACCTCGGAGTCCGTGACCGAAGGACACCCCGATAAGATTGCCGACCAGATCTCCGACGCCATTCTGGACGCATGTCTGGATCAGGACCCGCATAGCCGGGTCGCTTGCGAAACCCTGACCGCGACCGGACTGGTGGTGATTGCAGGAGAAATCAGCACCCGCGCCTACGTCGATTTTCAATCGCTGGTGCGGGGCGTCGTCGCCTCCATCGGATATGACAATGCCCTGTACGGGTTCGACTCCAACACCTGTGCCGTGATTTCAACCATCAACAAGCAGTCCGGCGATATTGCCATGGGTGTCGATACCGGTGGGGCCGGCGACCAGGGCATGATGTTCGGTTATGCGACGGACGAGACACCCGAGCTGATGCCGATGCCCATCTCCCTGGCCCATAAACTGACCCGCCGACTTTCGGAGGTCCGGAAATCTGGCCAACTCGGCTATCTCCGTCCCGACGGCAAGAGCCAGGTCACGGTGGAATATGACGCGAATGGCAAGCCGGTCCGGGTGGATGCTGTGGTCATCTCCACCCAGCACGCCGAAAGCGTCACCAACGAGGAACTGCGCGCCGACATCCTGAAGCATGTCATTCAGGCGACCGTCCCGGCGGAACTGCTGGACGAGGACACGAAATACCATATCAATCCAACCGGACGCTTCGTCATCGGCGGACCCATGGGCGACACTGGCCTGACCGGTCGCAAGATCATCGTCGATACCTACGGCGGCACCGGCCGTCATGGCGGCGGCGCATTCAGCGGCAAGGACGCAACCAAGGTCGATCGCTCGGCGGCCTACATGGCCCGCTACATTGCCAAGAACATTGTTGCGGCTGGTCTCGCCCGTCGCTGCGAAGTGCAACTGGCATATGCCATTGGAGTGGCGGAACCTGTCAGCGTGCTGGTCGATACCTTTGGAACCGGAACAGTTTCGCTCCAGACGCTGCAGCAGCTTGTCCGCAAGAATTTCAAGCTGACGCCACGGGACATTATCGAGAGCCTGAACCTGCGCCGACCCATCTACCGCAAGACGGCTGCCTACGGGCACTTCGGCCGCAACGATCCTGACTTTACCTGGGAAGCGACCGATAAAGCTGCGGCGCTGAAAGAGCAAGCGGCCGCCAAGGAAGCTGTTCCAGCAAAGAAGTAGCCGTGCGCTTCGAGATTTGAAAAACAGGGCAAGCCTAATCGGCCTGCCCTGTTTTTCTTTGGGAGAGCACAATAGAAACCGGCTGCAGCCATGGAACCCAGTGACCGAAAATTTGACCGCAAGAAGCGGAGTGCGCCCGCCCGCAACCCTGGGCGAAGATTGTCTTCAGGCAAGGAGGAATCGATGACTGGAGATCGTATCTGGGACCGCGCATGGAAAATGGTCGTCGAGCGAGCATCCACGGCGGACGCAATGTTCGTCTATGCTGTGCGCACCACCGGCATTTATTGCCGTCCATCCTGCCCTAGCCGCAAACCGCTGCGCGCGTCGGTGGAGTTTTATCCCACCAGCGAACTGGCGGAACGCGCGGGCTATCGGGCCTGCAAGCGCTGCACCCCGGCGCAGGAACATCCGCAGCTTCGTACGCTGACGGCGGCATGCAACTATCTTGATCGGCACGAGGACCGGACAGTGAAACTCCGGGACCTGGGAAATGCCGTGGGTCTGAGTCCGTTTCACGTACAGCGCATTTTTCGTCGCTGCCTTGGCATTACCCCCAGGGAATACCAGCAGGCGCGACGCATCGAGCGATTTCGTCGTCAGGTTTCGCAGGAGGAAACCGTCACGGCTGCCCTCTATGAAGCAGGATTCGGCTCCAGCAGTCGCCTCTACGAAGATGCCAATCAACAACTGGGCATGACACCCGCGGAACTGCGCGGCGGCGGAAAGGACATCCAGATTCGCTATAGCATTAGCGACTCCCCGCTGGACAAGATGCTGGTTGCTGCAACCGATGTCGGGTTATGCGCCATCTCCTTCGGCCTGCTGGAAAGCGAATTGGAGGACGATCTGGCAGCGCGCTTTCCGTTCGCGGACCTCAGGCGCGATGAGCCGGACCTTGGGTCCGTTGTGCAACGGATACTGTCTCTTCTGACGGAACATCCGGCAGCTCTGAGTTTGCCCCTCGATGTGCGTGCCACAGCGTTCCAGAAGCGTGTCTGGACAGCGCTGCAGCAGATCCCACGCGGCGAGACACGCTCCTACAGCGAAATTGCCCTGTCCCTGGGGCAGCCAACCGCCGCGCGGGCCGTCGCCCGTGCTTGTGCGCAGAACCCCGTTGCTGTGGTGGTTCCCTGTCATCGCGTGGTGGGATCGAACGGCAAGCTGACCGGCTATCGCTGGGGGATCGAACGCAAACACAAGCTGTTGGCGCTGGAAGGCAATGCCCACTTCTTGGGCCGGCCACGGAAGTGATACCCTGACAGTGGAATGCAATTACCCTGATTTCGAAGTCCCCCTCCGATTATGACCGCATATGACCGCAGAGTTCCGCGGGTGTTTTCAATCCACGAAAGAAAAGACATCTATGGCAACGACGACGACTGTTCCCTCGCACGTAAAGAACCTCGACCTGGCCGACCAGGGAAAACGCCGCATTGAATGGGCCAACCAATCGATGCCTGTCCTGCAAATCATCCGCAAGGAATTCATCAAGAACCAGCCCCTGAAGGGGATGCGCGTGTCCGCGTGCCTGCACGTGACCAGCGAGACCGCGAATCTGATGATCACCCTGCGTGACGGCGGCGCCGACATTGCGCTCTGCGCCTCCAACCCGCTGTCGACCCAGGACGACGTGGCAGCATCGCTCGCCCGCGATTACGGCATTTCCACCTATGCCATCAAGGGGGAGGACAACGACAGCTACTACTCCCACATCATGGCCGCGATCGACCACAAGCCGCATCTGACGATGGACGATGGATGCGACCTGGTTTCGATTCTGCATACCAAGCGCAAGGATGTGCTGGATGGAGTGCTGGCCGGCACCGAGGAAACCACGACCGGCGTGATTCGACTGCGCGCCATGGCAAAAGACAAGGTGCTGAAGTATCCGGTGGTTGCGGTGAACGACGCGCTGACCAAGCACATGTTCGACAATCGATACGGAACCGGGCAATCCACGCTGGATGGGGTCATCCGCTGCACCAATGTGCTGCTGGCAGGCTCCCGATTTGTGGTGGCCGGCTATGGCTGGTGTGGCCGGGGCCTGGCCTCCCGCGCACGCGGCATGGGCGCGGATGTCATCGTAACTGAAGTCGATCCGCTTCGCGCCATTGAGGCGGCGATGGATGGACATCGCGTGATGAGCATGACCGAGGCAGCCAAGATCGGCGACGTATTCGTCACAGTTACGGGAAACAAGAGCGTGCTGCGCCAAGAACATTTCGAGCTGATGAAGAACGGCGCCATCATCGCCAACTCCGGCCACTTCAATGTCGAAATTGACATTCCGGCGCTGGAACGCCTTTCCTCCTCGCAGCGCCCCACGCGGGAGTTCGTCGAGGAGTACACGATGAAGGACGGACGGCACATCTTCCTGCTTGGCGAAGGCCGCCTGATCAACCTCGCGGCGGCTGAAGGTCACCCGGCATCGGTGATGGATATGAGCTTCGCCAACCAGGCGTTGTCGGCCGAGTACCTGGTGGGGAACTACAAGAAACTGCAACCCACGGTCTTTGCGGTCCCGGTGGAACTGGACAGCCGCGTGGCGCGACTGAAGCTGGAAGCGATGGGCTGCAAGATCGACAAATTGACTCCAGAACAGGAAGAATACCTGGCCGGGTGGTCCGAAGGGACCTAGAGCAATTCCGCCGCGGCTCCCTTGATCGAATCAGGGACGAGGGTCAGCGAGCAACATCGATCCAAGTAAAAGGGCCTTCGCTCTCCTGGGAGAATGAAGGCCTTCTTCATGTAGTGGTCAAACTACATCACTGGATCATTCGTGACCAGCACGCCATAGGCATTGGCTCCCGGCACGGGCTGCATCTTGGGAGGAACAATCGGAGCCGCAGGATTCGGAGGATCCAGAACGAAGATCGAATAAGTCTTTCCGGATGCAAACGTGTAGGGCAAAATCGCCAAAACTTTGCTGGGATTTCCGGCGGCCGTAACCTGGACTTCAAGGGATCCCGAGGTCGAGGATAAGTACGGATTTGTGACCTGCTGATACGTCATGTTGCCCACGGCGGGTGTGCCACCGGGAGTAGCTCCGACGGCCGTAATGTATACATCCACGGCACCTGCCATGGTGGACGTATCGACAACGCGCAGACCTCCACCGGAGGGAGCGGTATTGTCGGTCAACACCTGGAATTCCAGCGCTGTGGATTCGAGAATAATGGTGTAGGGCGTGCTCTTGATGAACGACTGGGTCGTAGAGGCAAGAGTTGTGCCGGGGGTGGAATACACAATCATCTTCTGGTTAGCACCGGCACCCAGCGGCCGGTAATTTCCGGATGTATCCGTAGTTGAGTATTGCCCCTGCTGTTGTACCCCTTCGGTTCCGAATGGAAGGGAGGAAACAATGCCAGTCTGACCAACCTGGACAGTAAAGTTCGATAGGCCCGGCGATGCATTCACGACGCGCACGTAGCTGTTACCACTGCTGCCGCAGCCAAACAGGGTCAGAGATCCAGCCAGGGAGAGAATTCCGCACAAACCACGCCACTTTGAACACATCATCAATCTACTCCTCCAAGAAAGGCCTTGACTCCATTGGCCGTTGCATCGTCCAATACGAATACGTATGTCGCGAGCAAACTCCAGGATCTGGGCTTATGGAGCTGATCCTGCACTTCCCAGGGCTGCCAGCAGAGTCCCGTTGCTGCTTCAAATAGATGCCGATTGCTACAACGAGTTTGCCGTTTCTTGGCGAGTTTTTCAATTGGATAATTATAAATGTCTACAATCTGTCAATCTGTGTTGTTGCTTTCTTGATTACCGAAGTGCTCCAGGAATGCCAGTATGGTCCGCAAATCGCCTCCAGGCAAGTGCCTGGTGCAGTTTCCTGGCTTCGAACCAAGGGAAACACTCGTACCGCAGGAATCTGCCGCCAGGCAACGGCGCTCCCCGGACGATGCCCGAACCGCCGCGATATCCACGCGCCTACATCGCCGTTTCCAATGGTGTGGACAAGCTGGCCCCGTTGGCGGAACCATTTCCCACGCCCAAGGCCGCATGGTCGGAAACCGGCGATACAGATACTGCGTCGATGACCATGGCGAACGCAGAGAGTCGCTGGTGGATCTGGAGCGTGGCCCGGGGGAAACGGTCAACATGGCCGGCGGTCCGCGGCATCCAACGATACTGCGGCAACATCGCCAGATGCCGGCCGAATGGCGCGTCGCGGTCAAGACGAGATTGCCAAAATCAACCGCGTGGAATGCAAATCATCTTTGCCGGAAGGGGAACATGAATTTTGCAAAAAATCTCTGGCCGGATCGTGTGCGCTGGAAAATAGGTGTCCAGTGCGAGGCGCGATTTATGAGTCTTTTGGATGGTAAATGCGTCTTATTTGGATGACCCCAGACCGCGAGGTCAACACCCTGGATGCAGGAGAGAACCATTGAAATCAGGAAAGTCCATTTTCATCCGCCCGTTCTTTCGTTTGATCGTCGCTGCCAGCGCCCTGATTCCGTCTTTGCCCGCCCTGGCGCAGACTTTTCATAACGCGCCTGCCTCCTCGGCCGCGCTGAAGGACCCGTACACGGGACAGCGGAATGCTAAAGCGGGCCAATCGCGATACCGGCAGAGTTGCGCCCCCTGCCATGGCGCAAATGCCCGGGGGACCGGCAATATCCCTTCCCTGGCCAGCGGAGCGACACAGGCAGCCAAGCCAGGCGAGATTTTCTGGTTCATTACGCACGGCGATGTGGCTAATGGAATGCCCGCCTGGGCAAGCCTGCCTGCCCAGCAGCGTTGGCAGATCGTTACCTATTTGAAGTTTTTGCGGGGTCCCGATGCCGCGCGCCTGACTGCGGCCGGCAACAGAGAAAATGCTGCCACGGGAGTCATCAACGCGCCGCCCCCAACGCCCCCCTTTACAGACTTTCGATTTGAGAAGCCGGGAACGATTCGCAAAATTACAGTGCAGGACCTTCCCGCGCCATTTGCCACCCCTTCCGCAGGCAACGGCCCGACCATCGTTCCTCGTCCTGCAGGCGTTTGGCCGCAGGCCCCCAAGGGCTTCAAGGTGCAGCTTTACGCGACTGGCCTCGACAATCCGCGGCTGATCCGGACGGCACCGAATGGCGATGTCTTCCTCGCCGAGACCGGCAAAGGCCAGATCATGGTCTTCCGCGGGACCACGGCGGATGGGAAACCGGAGACGACCAGCATCTTTGCCAGCGGACTGAACGAACCTTTCGGCATCGCTTTCTATCCTCCGGGACCGAACCCGAAGTGGTTGTACATCGGGAATACGAATGCGGTGGTGCGATTCCCTTATAAAAACGGGGACTTGGCCGCCACCGGGCCAGCGCAGCACTTGGCGAATCTGCCGGCCAACGGCAGAGGCCATACCACGCGCGACATTCGTTTCTCGCCCGATGGCAAGACGATGTTCGTTTCCGTCGGTTCGGGCTCGAACGTCAACGATCCGGACACGCATCCGGAAGAAAAAGATCGCGCCGATATCCTGGCGTTCAATCCTGACGGCTCCCACATGCGTATCTATGCCTATGGAATTCGCAACCCTGTAGGGCTGGCCATCAATCCGCAAACCGGCCAACTGTGGTGCAGCGTGAATGAGCGCGACGCGCTGGGCGACAATCTTGTTCCCGATTACATTACGCATGTGCAAAAGGGCGGCTTTTATGGCTGGCCTTGGTGGTATATCGGCGCACACCAGGACCCTCGGCTGGAAGGAAAGCATCCGGAATTGAAAAACAAGGCGATCGTTCCAGATGTGCTGTTGCAGCCTCACAACGCATCGTTGGAAATGACGTTTTATGAGGGCAAGCAGTTCCCAAAACAGTACAACGGCGACATTTTTGCGGCCGAACACGGCTCCTGGAACCGGGCAATTCGCGCCGGCTATGAAGTGATTCGCGTTCCGTTGCACCAAACCGGCCACGCCACAGGAGAATACCAAGACTTCCTCACCGGTTTCGTGCTCCCCAACGGAAACGCGTGGGGCCGACCGGTCGGCGTTACGGTTGCGCCTGACGGATCGCTGCTGGTGACCGACGATGGCTCCAATTCAATCTGGCGGGTCGCCTACACCGGGAAGTAGCGGCACGTCGGAAACCGGGCGATCGTTGTTTTTGATCTGCTCGAAACCCGACGCTACCGCGCCGATTCGATGCTGAATCGCACTCGGGGACGTAGTCGTCGATTGCGCGCGCCGAAATTCGAAGCAATCCAGCTACTTCCCTGAAGATCGTTGGGCGTTAATTGCACTGCCTGCAAAGCAGGCCAAACTGCTTCGCAATTGAAAAAGTTTGGAGGCGCGGGCCGGGATCGAACCGGCGCATAAAGGTTTTGCAGACCTCTCCCTTACCACTTGGGTACCGCGCCCGATGGGCAACATGAAACGTGAACCGTGGCTGCTGGCATGGAAA
>JAJYVR010000209.1 GCA_021791935.1 Acidobacteriota bacterium | reverse complement strand
CAGTCCCACCGCTCCTGAAGCCGTCGAGAGAGGCGCGCTGAACGTCAGTTGCCAGATATACAAAAACGAAAGCAGCCGTCCCCACCGCTGCACGCCGTACAGCCGATTCAGATACAGATAACTCCCGCCCGACTCCGGGAAACGTGTTCCCAGTTCAGCCCATACCATGCCGTCGCACAGCGCCAGCGCAGCCCCCAAAATCCATCCCAGGAGGGCGCGGTTTCCCAGCGCCACCACCATCAGCGGCAGCGTGATGAACGGCCCCACGCCAATCATGTTCAGCACGTTCAGATTGATCGCGGTCGTCAGTCCAATGCCGCGGACCAGCGACGGAGGCCCCGTCGTCCCGCCTGCAACCGCCGCCGAGTTCGATCGAGATTCCGTAGCCATCGTTCGGTGTTCTGTGGGAGAAACTGGCCCGCGTCTGAGATTATGGAGTGTACGAAAAAGACGACGATCGCAGCCAATTCTCGAACCGTTTCGCGCCCTGCGAGTGTCCAATCGTCATTGCACGTTGTTTCAGAAATGCCATTCCCTTGTCGTCCGCAAAGGTCATACGAATGAATCGACGTTCAGCCAAGCAATCCATCGGCATCGCACTGGTTGCATGTGCCGCATGGATCACGATACCAGCTTTCGGCCAAACTTCCGCTAAAGTCGAACCGAATCCGAATGCTCGCGCCATCCAACTCAACCGCGGCGCGGCGGCCCTCTGGCGGACGCTCCGCGAACTGCATACGCGCGCCAGCCTCATCATGTTCACCGCCCATCCGGACGATGAAGACGGCGGCGTGCTCACCTACGAAAGTCGCGAGGTCGGTGCCGATACCAGTTTGTTCACGCTCAATCGCGGCGAGGGCGGCCAGAATGTGATGTCGTCGGATTTCTGGGACCAGTTGGGCATCGTGCGCACGGAAGAACTGCTGGCCGCCGATCGCTACTACGGCGTGCATCAATATTGGTCCCGCGCCGCCGACTTTGGCTTTACCAAAACCAAAGAGGAGGCCATGCAAAAGTGGGGGTATGACCGCGTCCTCTATGACTCGGTTCGAGTCGTCCGCATGACTCGTCCGCTGGTGGTTACGTCCGTCTTTTCCGGCAACGTTTCCGACGGCCACGGCCAGCACCAGGTCTCCGGCCAAATGGCGCAGGAGGTCTACAACGCCGCCGCCGATCCGAAAATGTTCCCCGATCAAATTCGCGCCGGCCTTCGTCCCTGGGCCCCGCTCAAGATGTATGTGCGCACGCCGTTCGCCACCATCTCTTCCCAGGGTGTCTTCGACTATGCCACCGGCCACTGGGCCCCGGCGCGCTTTCATAACTACATCGACAACACCTGGATTGAAGGCAAGCCCTCGCCCACGCTGACAATTCCAGTCGGCCAATACGATCCCGCCCTCGGGCTCTCCTATTTGCAAATCGCGCGGGAAGGATGGGGCCAGCAAAAATCGCAGAACGGCGGCTACGGCATCCCTGCTCCCGGCCCCGATTCGTCGCCTTATCATCTCTACGCGTCGCGCGTTCCCGCCACGTCCAAAGAAACCGGCTTCTTCGATGGAATCGATGTTTCGCTCGCCGGGATTGCGGACTACGCTCCCGCGGACCAGGCTGGATGGATTCGCGCCAAGCTGACTTCCATCAATGCGCTTGTGGAGCAGGCAATCCAGAATTACTCCATCGACGCGCCCGAAAAAATCGCGCCGCTGCTGGCCAGCGGACTTCTCCAGACCCAAGCGCTCATCGATGCAGTCCAACAGAAACCGTTGCCGGAAGACGCTCGCTATAACATGCTGCATGAGCTCGGCGTAAAGAGAGTGCAATTCAACACCGCTCTCACCCAGGCGCTTGGCCTCAGCATGGAAGCTGTAGTTTCAAACCGCGCGGCAGAGACACGGATGGGCTATGGCAGAGGCATTTCAAACACATTCCAGTCGGCAATTCCCGGCCAAACGTTTGCCGTCCGCGTGCATCTTGACGATCAGGGAACCGATCCCGTCGCCTTGAAAGATGTCCATCTCGTCACCACGCCGGACAAAGACTGGAAGCTTTCCGCTCTCGGCGTCGCGCCAACTTCTCTAAGCGTGGGCGATGCCGAGGATGTTGGCTTCTCCGTCACCGTGCCCGCCGACGCGACCGTCACCAAGCCGTACTTCACGCGCCCCAACCTGGAGCAGCCCTACTACGACGTATCGAATCCCGCGTATCTCAACCGCTCGTGGATGCCCTATCCTCTCGCCGCCCGCGCCACCTTTACCTATCGAGGAGCGGAAATTGTCCTCGATCAGGTCGTCCAGACCGTGCAAACGGTACACGGTTCAGGTCCCGTCATGAATCCCATGCTGGTGGCTCCGGCAATTTCGGTGTGGGTGTCGCCTAAGGCCGGTATCGTTCCGCTGACCAGTAAGTCATTCACAATTCGCGCGCAGGTTCGTAGCAATGTCGAAGGTCCAGCCAGTGGCGGCGTGTCACTCAAACTGCCGGATGGCTGGACATCGGACCCTTCCGAGGCACGCTTCGCCATCCAGCAAAACGGCGGCGAGCAAAATATCGAATTTCAAGTCGTCCCCAAGACGGTCGAAGCCAAACCCTATCGCATCGCGGTCACGGCCACCTATCAAGGACACGCCTATAGCTCCGGTTCAACTGCTGTCGGCTACACGGGCCTTCGTTCCTACCCGTACTATCGCGACGCGACCTACCAAACTACAGGAGTCGATATTCATGTTCCGGCAGGTCTCACTGTGGGTTATGTGGCTGGAACCGGGGATAGTCTTGCGGCTTCGCTTCAGGATATAGGCATTCAAACTACATTTCTGTCCGCGCAGGACATAGCGACCGGCAATCTGGATCGTTTTCGCGCCATTGTTCTCGGCGTGCGCGCCTACGCGGTGCGTCCTGAGTTGAAGACCTTCAACGCGCGACTGCTCCAATATGTAAAGAATGGCGGCACGCTCATCGTTCAATACAACCTCACGGAGTTAGGCGATACCTCCGGCCCCTATCCATTCCAACTTGGCGGCAATCCGGAAAAAGTCATTGACGAAAACTCTCAAGTATCTTTCCTGGATCCCAACTACCCCGCGCTAACCTGGCCCAATCGAATTACTACGCATGATTTTGACGGCTGGGTGGAAGAACGCGGCCACGGTTTCATGCGCGCCTGGGACCCGCGCTATACCGCGCCCACTGAGACCCACGATCCCAACCAGGACCCGCAAAAAGGCGGCCTTCTCATCGCTCCCTATGGAAAGGGTTTCTATGTCTACGATGCCTACGCCTTCTATCGCCAACTACCCGAAGGTGTCCCCGGGGCCTATCGCATGTTCGTCAACTTACTAAGTCTATCCAGTAATTCAGGAATGCAGAAACTATCGGCCGCCGGAACAAACTAGATCCGATGAAGTTGTCGATTTGACTCACTGGCAGCTCAGGGTCGCGGTTCCAGACACCATAGGTACGTTCTGGGTCCCAAGCGGAAGAGTCGGATCGCTGGGAGCGCTGGCGGTGATCGTAGCCACAGGAGGAACACCGCCGCAGAGCGCGAGCCCGGTGGTGGGATTGATTCCCGCGCAGGCAGGCCCAACGCAAAAGGTTGGCAATGCCGTCCAGTTTCCCTTCCACAGGACCGGCAATGGAGTCACAGTGGTTGGCGGCGCGCTGAAAGTTCCCGTGGCAACAAATTGCACTGGCAGATTGAGATCCTTGACGGTGGCTATCGTTGGGCTGACCGAAATCGACACCAGCGTCCGGCTTGGTCCCATTCCGCATCCCAAGGTTGCAGCCAATAAGGAGAGAAGCGTTGCGGAACATCCAACGCGGATAGGATGCATACGGCGCCTCCAGAAAACAGGGCCGACTACTTACCCCAAAGTCTGGCAGATGTGCCAGTCGAGTCAATGTTGAAGGAACAGTTGAAGGAACAGCGGAAATTAGGACGCCAGCTATTTCAACTCGCCCGCGGACTCATCGGCCTGCGGAAACGTCTCCGCCTTGCGGCCCCCATCTTTTTGCTTCAGCAGGATTTGGATCTTGCCCTCGGCCGCCTCCAAATCTCCCTTGCAGGCATTCGACAATTTCACGCCCTCCTCGAACAGCCGCACCGATTCCTCCAGCGGCAGGTCGCCCCGTTCCAGCTTGCCGACAATGGCTTCCAACTGCTTCAACGATTCTTCAAAACTTGCCAAGGTTGACTCCCCGTTTCATTGCCACGTCTGTCTCCAGCGCCGATGCGCGCTTCTCCGCTTCCGCTCTGCCTGCCGCGGAACGACCGGCGAGCACGCTCTCCATCACGGTCAACGCCGCTTCGTAGTGACCCGACGGCGCGCTGACCTGTACGCCCTGCACCATGCCGCGCGCCGCGAGCAGCATCTCCTGCGCGATCTTCACCCCTTCGGCGCGGGCCAGCTCCGGCGTATCGGCCTGCTGCATGCGCAACAGAATTTCATCCGGCACAAAGACGCGCAAATCGTTCCGCATAAATTCCGCATTGCGCAAACTCACCAGCGGCCAGATGCCGGCAATCACGGGCACGCGAAACTGCTCGACCCGCTTCAAAAATGCTTCCAGCAGCCGCAGATCGAACACCGGCTGCGTGATGGCATACTCCGCGCCCGCCTCTACCTTGTAGGCAAAGCGGCGCACTTCATTGTCCAGGTCGGGCACGCCGGGGTTGGCCGCGACCCCGATCGCAAATCCAGTCGACGCGCCAATGGAGTTGCCGCCAATATCGAGTCCGCTATTTAGATTGCGGACAATGTTCACCAGTCCGATCGCGTCCACGTCGAACACCGCCGTCGCGTCCGGATAATTTCCCAGCTTGGGCGGATCGCCCGTCAGGCAAAGAATATTGCGCAGTCCCAGCGAGGCCGCGCCCAGCAGGTCCGACTGAATGCTTAACACGTTGCGATCGCGGCAGGTGTAGTGCAGCACGCTTTCGATGCCAACCTGCTGCTGCACCTGCAGGCACAGGCTCAACGCGCTCATGCGGGCCGAGGCGCGCGGCGAATCCGGAACGTTGATCGCCTCCACGCCATGCTGCGCCAGCATGGTCGCGGCCTGCAGTTCGCGCTGCGCGCTGATGCCTCGCGGGGGAACAATCTCCACCAGCGCGACAAACCTGCCCGCCACCAGATCGGCTCCAAGCTTCGATCGCTGTTCCAGCGGCGGCGGCGTTACAGCATTCTGCACGGTCACGGTCGCGGCCGCCACCGGGCCGCTCTTGCGCGCGTCCAGCGCCCGCAATGCCGAACGCATGGCGCGAATGTGGCTCGGCGTCGTCCCGCAACATCCCCCCACATACTGCACGCCTGCCTGCGCAAATTTGCGCACAAAGCTGGCCATGTATTCCGGCGAGCAAAGATAGATGTTTCGCCCATCCACGGCGCGCGGCATGCCCGCGTTCGGCATCGCCACCAGCGGCAGCGTTGTCGCCGTCCGCATCCGTTCAATCGCGCTCAAGATCGTCGCCGGTCCCGCGCTGCAATTGCAGCCCACCGCGTCCGCGCCCCACTCCGTCAATTTTTTTGCCGCCGCTTCCGGCGAGGAGCCATCCAGCGTATTGCCCTCCTCGTCGATCGTCATCATCGCCAGGATGGGCAGATCCGGCGCGGCTTCCCGCGCCGCCAGGATGGCCTGATGCACTTCGCTCAGCGACGTCATCGTCTCCAGCACCAGCAGGTCCACGCCGACCCCAGGGCCGCCTTCCGCCAATGCGCGAATCTGCTCGGCGAACGCCGCCCGCGCCTCTTCAAACGCAACTTTGCCCAGCGGCTCAATCTGCACCCCGATCGGTCCCACCGCGCCGGCCACGTAAGCCTGCGTGGCCTGCTTGTCTCGTATCTGGTCCGCCGCCTGCCGGGCAATCTTGGCCCCGGCGACATTGATCTCGTGTACTTTGTCCTGTAACCCGTGCCGTTGCAGCCGAAATCGATTGCCCCCAAACGTATTGGTCTCAATGATCTCCGCGCCCGCCTGCAGATATTCCTCGTGGATCGCGCGAATTAGGTCCGGCTGCGACAGGTTCAATTCGTCGTAGCAGC
>JAJYVR010000208.1:868-6064 GCA_021791935.1 Acidobacteriota bacterium | reverse complement strand
TCGCACAAAACCGTCCAGGTCGCCCAGATTGCAAACCATCCCGGTCGCCGCATCCACTTCCCCGCTCACCGTCACTTCCACGGTGTAGTTATGCCCGTGACCATACGGATTGTTGCATTTTCCATACACCGCCTGGTTTTGCTCCGGCGAATATAGGTCCGTGTGCAGCCGATGCGAAGCGCTGATGCGGTAGCGTCGAGACAAATAGGCTTTCATCGCTCTCCACAGTAATCGGCGAACAGGTCCGGCATTTCATACACCCGCACACGCTGCAGGCGAGCGCCGACAATTTTCCGTTCCAGCCGCTTCCAAATCGCGATCGCAATGTTCTCCGTCGTGGGAATCGCTGTACGAAATTCCGGCACCTCCAGGTTCAAATGCCGGTGATCGTACACCTGGATTACCTCGCGCTCGATTACATCCTTCAGCGCCTTCAAATCGACGACAAATCCCGACACCGGATCGATCTCCCCCGCGACCGTTACCTCCAGGGTGTAATTATGCCCGTGCCCATTGCGGTTCGCGCATTTGCCAAAGACCTTTTCATTCTCCTGTTGCGACCAGGCGTCGTTCCAATAGTAGTGGGCCGAGGAGAATTCCGCCTTGCGCGTTAAAAGCACCATGAACTTAGCATATTGGATTCACCCGGCCTGCGTCTTGATGCACTTTTTTTGCCTTCGCGCAGTACGGCCTGGCCCGCGTCTCAAGCCTTGTACTCGCGGCCTTTCCAGGCGATCTTTCGCCGCAAATGTTTCCGCCTCCAGCTATCCAGTAGCAGCCATCCATACAGCGCCAGCGCCAACGGCGACAACAAAACATCCGCAACCGGAAAATGCGCCTTGGCGGTGTTGGCATAATGTACCCGCACTCGCCATGCCCACCACAGCCCCACCGCCCAGATCACCGGCGCGCGCGCAAGGGTCAGATATAACCAGATCGCCAGCAGCGGCAGCCCAAACAGCAACGCCGCCTGAATCAGCTTCCACAGTCCGCGGCTCAACGCATCCGGAAACAGCAACGCAAGGTTCTTTCGCCATCCGGCGCACATCTCACCCAAAGACTTGGGCGTCCGCGCACTTAGTGCATCCGGCGCAGAACGTAGCCGCAATGCTTCGCCCAATTGCTTCGTATGCCGGGCCAGATCCATGTCTTCAATCAACGAGCCGCGCACCGCCTTGTGCCCGCCCACCCGCTGATACACGTCTCGCCGGACCAAAATGAATTGTCCGTTCGCCGCCGCCACACGCGAATCAGACAGATTCACCAGTCGCGGCGGATACGCCTGCGCCAGGTCGGCGAAGATCAGCGCCATCAGCGCGCGCTGCCACACGCCACGCACCAACTGCCGTGGAGAATACGAAAGCAGCGCCACCTTGTACCGCTCCGCTTCATGCATCGCGCGCTGCAGGTCGCCCGCTTCATGCACCGTATCCGCGTCGGTAAACAACAGCCACTTTCCCCGCGCCTGCTGCGCTGCAAACCACAGAGCATTCGTCTTTCCCGTCCAACCCTCCGCCAACGGCGGCGCTTCCATCACGGTCACGCCGGCAAACTCGTCCGCAATCTGCCGTGTCGCATCCGACGATGCATCGTCCACCACCATCAGCTCCCAATCGTGCCCCAGCAAAAAGCCTTCCTCGCTCTGCCGCACCAAAGACGCAAGACTGTCCCGGATCGACGCCGCTTCATTCCGCGCCGGAACCATCACGGAAAGCCGAAGCGGGGTCGAACCGTCTTGTGCCGATTCTGTCGAAAATGTCGTCGCCGATTTCATATCCATCCAACAAATTCGTATCATAGAAAGGACATGGAGAGATGGCGGAAGTCGAGAGACGGGAAATTCGGGCGTTCTGTTGTGCTGGCGATCCTCGCCATCGCCTGCCTAGCGGGCGGCGCCGGATGCAACCG
Organism: Acidobacteriota bacterium; assembly: GCA_021791935.1. Lineage (GTDB taxonomy): Bacteria > Acidobacteriota > Terriglobia > Terriglobales > Acidobacteriaceae > JAKAAZ01. The sequence continues at coordinate 4,156 of JAJYVR010000208.1, read as the reverse complement.
CGGCCAACTTCCGCGCGAGCTGGGCGAAGTGGCCCCGACCTTCACCCTTCACGACGGCGCGCAGACGCTCAGCCTCAGCCAATATCGAGGTCAGGTGGTGCTGCTTACGTTCTGGGCAAGCTGGTGCGCCCCGTGTATGGAGGAGTTTCCTTCGCTCCTTGCCCTTCACCATCGACTGCCGCAGCTGCAAATTCTCGGCGTCAGCATCGACCAGGACCCGCAAGCTTACGGCAATTTCCTGCTGGCGAATCACGTCGATTTCCTCACCATCCGCGATCCCTCGCAAGATGTAATGCATCGCTACGGTACCGTGCAAATTCCGGAAGCCTACGTGATCGATCGCTCCGGCCACATAGTTCGCAAGTACGTCAGCGCGCAGGATTGGAACGATCCGGAGATCTATCGCACCTTGTCTGCCACGCTCAATCGAAAACATTGAGGCTTGCCATCCTGAAACGTAACGAAGGACCGCCGCATCTTCTCAACGACCTGAAAACCCTCGGCCATTTATGATGGAGGCATGACGACCATGGACATTCAGTTTCGCTACGCCCAACATCCGACGGAAGACACCCTGCGCGCCGTGGCGGACCTTTACGATGTCTACGGCATTCGTCGCGTCCGCCTGAACCAGTCAGACCGGACTGTTCTGGTGGAATACGATGCCACCCGCCTCAGCAGTGCCGTCGTCTTTCAGTTACTGCGTTGCGCCGGGCTTTCTGTCACGGAACAAATTTCCCCCTTTGCTCCTGCTTCTGCGCCCGCGCCAGCGCCAGCAGCAAACAAGGACCCTGCCGCCTGACCTCGTCCCCGTGTCGCATCCCGTTCGGCCCCCGCGATACAAGTTACACTGGCGCTGAATTCTCTGTCCGGCGAGTCTGGAATGATGCGGAGTACCTGCCAATGATCAGCCCCGCAATTGCGATGTCGGCCCTTTTCACGCTGATACCGTTTTTGACGGCAGCGTTTTTCGCGACCCAGCTTGCCGACGCAACGGAAGCACTCCCGACGAGCGCGCGGCTCCTTGTGCCATCGGTCTTGTGTGTGCCCTATCTGCTGGTCGCGCTTTCCACTGGGACCTTCCACTGGCAGTGGCTGGCCCTCTATGCGCTGCTGCCGGTCGCCATTTCCTTCATGATGTTGCAGGCAAGGCGCAGCGATCCGGCGCAGCACGGCAACTGGCGCGATTTTCTGGTCCTCGCGGTCCTGGGGCTGGCTGTCGATCTTCGCTGGTTTGAGCATGCGTGGCCGGCCCATCTTACCGTCTTCAATAAGGTCCTTCTTCTCGATGCCGGCATCTGGGGATTCCTTGTGGTGCGGCGACTGGATGAGGTTGGATTCAATCTTCGCCTGCGTCTGCGCGATCTCGGCATCGGGTTGCGAGAGTTGGCCTTCTACGCGCCGATCGCAATTCCCCTGGGTTTGGGCCTTGGCTTTCTGCATCTGCATCCATCCGCGCCCTGGCTGCCGCGGTTGCCGGGGGCGTTTCTCTTCACCTTTTTCTTCATTGCCGTTCCGGAGGAACTTTTCTTTCGCGGATGGCTGCAGAACCTGCTGGAGCGGCGCATCGGTCGTTATCCATCGCTGTTTTTGACCGCAGCCCTGTTCGGCTTGGCGCACTTTAACAAGCGCGCCGTTCATTTCAACTGGCGGTACGTGTTGCTGGCCGCATTGGCGGGAATCTTCTACGGCCGCGCATGGCGCCAGCAGCGCCGGGTTGGGGCCTCCGCGATCACCCACGCCTGCGTGGACACGATTTGGTCGCTCTGGCTGCGTTGACGATGACGAGGCGGCCGATACTGCAGATATCCCAGGCCAACCCGCATATTATGGCTGACCGGCCCGGGCACCGTAATGGCGATGCAGATGCCGAAAATGGCGTGCGCCATGGCCAAAGGATAGAGGTTGCGGTAACGCAGAAAAACCAGGCACGCCGCCAGTCCCCAGAGCAGCGTCAGCGGCGTCAGAATCGGGTTCGGCAGATGCGCCAACGCGAAGATTCCCGCCGTCGCCACAACTGCGGATTTTCTCCCGGGTAGCAAACGAAGCAAGCGCAACAGGAAAAAGTCGAGCAGCAGAATCTGTTGCACAAAAGACCAAAGGGCGTAACCCCAATAGGTCTTGAGGAAAAGCACTGGGCCATCCGGCACATGCAAGCTGTGGAGTCGGATGGCGAGAAGCACCGCGACCGCGGCCAGCATCAAGGCCACGCCCACCACCCAAAGCGAACGAAGGAGATTCGCCGTACGCAGGCCCATCGCCGACCAGCTCTCGAATGACCTCCAGAAGATCGCCGCCAGTGCGGCAACGGCCACGTAAAACAGGACCGTTTGCAGCGGGCGAGGCGTCCAGATCACCAGAAGAATCAATCCATATCCCGCGCCAAATTCCACTATGTCGCGCCACTTACGTCTCGTTGCAACAGAATTATCTACAGTCGGCATCGTGGATTTGTTTTCTGCGATGAAGGTCATCCTCGGTCCCTGTCCTGCGAGCGAAACAATAGACCACAGGCGTATGCCCTTATTACACCCCAATCATAGGCATTCCATCATAGGCATTCCAAAACTCAGCGGCTGTCTTCCACCTGAAACATTTGCGCCGAAACACGGCTCCTGATAAGTTAGAAACTGCTGCTTTTCACCGAAGCACGCACATCCGCTTCTTGTGCGCCCCTAGCTCAGTTGGATAGAGCGTCTGGCTACGAACCAGAAGGCCGGGGGTTCGAATCCCTCGGGGCGCACCACTCCCTCTTGATCGACAGTTTCATCTGCCAAGAGGGTATAAAGTGAGTGGGTTACGGGTGTTCCAAAGCCGCTTTCTGTTGGAGTGATCCCCTTCGGAAAAATCAACTTTGCAAGTCTCTGTTTCCCGAGCAAGTCACTGTTTTCCCATAGGTTAGAAGAGTTCTAAAACAGGTGCTTCAGGTAGGAAAGCGCTGTATCCACATCGATAACCCTGTGCTCGGCAACAATCCGATTGGATTTCACGGTCTCGATCTGCGCTTTGACCTCTTCATACAGTCGCTCGAAGTCGTCTTTTTCAAGCGTTCCATCGACCATTCGATCAAGAATTCGCTGCTTCCGCACTACTATACATTCGCGCATAAGTAAAGGGACATATATGGCATACTCAGGGCAATCGCATTTGAAATTCAGTAGAACCAGGGTTGCTACTTGCGGCAGCCATTGAGAGGGCTGAGGTTTCTTGCAGGAGGATTTGATGTCCCGCCAAGAAACCCTGGAGCAGTTTGGAGCCTGTTGGGAAGGGCTTGAGGATCCGCGCTGC
>JAJYVR010000208.1:0-858 GCA_021791935.1 Acidobacteriota bacterium | reverse complement strand
TGATGATCGCTTTATGCTGCGTGCTGTGCGGCGGCCAGGGTGCGGTGGATATGGCCGTGTTTGCCGAGGCCAAAGAGCCGTTTCTGCGCAGCTTTCTCAGCCTGGCCAACGGACTGCCCAGCCACGACACCTTCAGCCGCCTGTTTCGCAATCTCGATCCGGATCAATTTCGCGATTCGTTTCAGCGGTTCATGGCGCAGTTCTCCGAGCAGTTGCAGGGCGTGGTGGTCATCGACGGCAAGGTGTTGCGCCGCTCGTTCGATCGGGCCAGCGGCAAGTCGGCCCTGCACATGGTCAGCGCCTGGGGCTCGGAGCAGCGGCTGGTGTTGGCGCAGGTCGCCACCGATGCCAAGTCCAACGAAATTACGGCCGTGCCCAGGCTGCTCCGGATGCTGGCGCTGAAAGGCACGATCGTGACCGCCGATGCGCTCAACTGCCAGCGCGCCATCGCCGAGCAAATCGTCGAACAGAAGGGGGACTACGCGCTGGCGCTGAAGGGCAATCAGGGCACGCTGTTGGACGACGTGGTCCTGCTGCTCGACGATCCGGAGTTGCGAGCCAGCATCGCTGCGCCGGCGGTCGAGGCCGATCACGGACGCATCGAGACGCGCACGGCGATGGTGTCCACCGAGATCGACTGGTTGCAAGAACAGCATCAATGGCCCGGCCTGAAGGCCATCGGTAAAGTGGTTCGAAGGCGCGAGACAGCGGACAAAACCACGACCGAAACTGCCTACTATTTGCTCAGTCGAGTCCTGTCGCCGGAGAGGCTCAACCAAGTCGTTCGACTGCACTGGGGAATCGAAAACAGCCTGCACTGGCGGCTGGATGTGGTCATGAACGAGGACCAGGACCGCA
>JAJYVR010000008.1 GCA_021791935.1 Acidobacteriota bacterium | reverse complement strand
AAGCAGGTCATAGCAGGAGTCCAGCCGCCGGTCCTTTTCCGTGTCGTAGCCGATCGTGAGCAGGCGACGATAGGGATCGACCAGGCCCCGATAGTCCGTTGCTTGGAACATGCGTTCGCCGATCGCCGCAATGGACTTGAGGTCCTCGATCAGCGTGGCCAGCCGTTTTTCGCTCTCAGCCAGGGAGGCGGCCAATTCGCGCGCAAGTTCCACGTTTCCTCCAGCCCCATCCTGCAGTTTTTGCGCGCAGGCGGTTCGCAATTCCCGACATATGTTCAGCGAGTTTTCCGGCGTGTAGTAATCGAGCGGGCGCTGGTCAATCATCTCTGGCGAACCGATGAGCGCCGAAAATTTTGGCAGCAGCCACGGTAGATAATCGGCGACGAAACTAACGATCGCGCGAAGCCGGACTCCCGCTGCGCTTGCCTCAGCAGGCTCAGAAGCCAGCTCCAGCGTAAGAAGGTGCGCCAACCACGCCTCGGACAGCGCTTTCCGGCCCGCGCGCAATGCCGATTTTATTTTGTCCTCGGTGGAGGGCAGCGTCCTCGTATCCATCGCGATGTCGAGCAAACCTTGTCGCAACGCCGGCAACATCGCTGTGTCCAGCAACTCCAGCGTGCCCATCCGCAGGCTGCAGAGCGAGGCCAGAAAATTGCCGCTATCGACCGTGGAGGCAATGTAGGGGTGGAGCGGTTCAAGGGTCGCCGTCGAGTGCCAGTTCAGCAAATGTCCCTTCCACTTGGGAATTTGGTCGAGCGTGCGCAGGTTCGCAAGCGTCTGGTCGGCGTATTCCGGCAGTGTCATGTACCCAAGAATCACGGCAGCCTGGCGCGCGTTCAGTTGCAACCCCGCATTCGTCGGCGAGATGCGCAAGGCTTCGCGATACCCCTCTTCCTGCACGTTGTCCGGCACAAGTCCGTGGTTGTCTTCCTCCGCGTACTGTGCGAAATAGCGCCAGGTTCGCCAAGCAATTTTTCGCAGGAACCGCGTATCGGCATCGGAAAGATTCAGTTCCAAGTGGGTCGACCGATTCAACCACCACGTAATCGGTTTCGCGAGTGACCATAGAACGAGAATCGGCAATGCCCACCGAATTGCCGCTGGCCGAATCGAGACGACGAGGATCAGCAACACAGCGGAGAGCAGCGGAACCAGGCCCATGGTGAACTCGACGGGCGTCCGTTTGCTCGCTCCCGCTTCCGCCTCCGCCGCGGTTTCCCATTCCAGGAGCCGCTTGCCCGTGACAAAACTTCGGACCAGTGACCGCACGATGGCGTCGAACATCAGAAGAGTTTGATGGGCCAGCAAAGCGAAATTCAGTGCGGTCGAAAACAGCAATACCAGCGAATCGCGGACTGCCTGGCGGACATATCCACTCTGCTCCGCCACGCTGGCCCGTACCAGGGAGAATAGAAACTGAACGGCCACCGGAACAATCAGGATCAGCAGCGTCGCCAGCGTCCAGTAGCGGGCGCTGCCGGGCAACCAAAGCCAGCCCGCAACCAGCAGCAGAAAGGTTGCAGGTTCAACCAGGCTGCGCCTCAGATTGTCGAAAATCTTCCATCGAGAAATATTGGAGGTCGGATTCTGTACCAGCTGTCCCGCATCGTTCGGGACACGGCCAAGCAGCCACCGAAGAATCTGCCAATCGCCGCGTACCCAGCGGTGTTTCCGTCGATTTTGAGCGCTGTAATGCGATGGATAATCGTCCATCACCTCGACATCGGTCAGCAATCCCACGCGGGCGTAGGCTCCCTCGATTAAATCGTGGCTCAACAGGGAATTTTGTGGAAAGCGACGGTCCAACACGGTGTGCAGTATCTGAATCTCATAGAGACCTTTGCCGGTGAAGATGCCCTCGCCGTACAGGTCCTGGTACACGTCGGAGATGGCCCGCGTATAAATATCGAAGCCTGTCTGGCCGGAGTAAATCGCGGCAAGCCGTGAGCGCGCCACGGAATGCACGGTGACGCCAACCCGAGGCTGCATCAACCCATATCCCTGGGTCACGATCCTTCTTTGCGGATCGAGGATGGCGCGGTTCAACGGATGCGCCATCGCTCCGACCATGCGGTGCACAGAATCGCGCGGCAGCTTGGTGTCCGAATCCAGCGTCAAGACGTACCGCATTCCCTTCAGGATGGCGGGATCGCCGGCTTTGAAGGGGAAACAATCCATGCCGCCCATCACCAGACGATTCAGGTCCAGCAACTTTCCGCGCTTGCGCTCCCAACCCATCCACACTCCCTGCCGCGGATTGAACACGCGATGGCGATGCAGCATCAGGAAGGTACTGCTGTGCGCGCCTGCATAACGTCGGTTCAGATCGTCGATCAGTTGACCGGCCAGCAGCACCAGGGGATGAGTATCTCGCTCCAGCGGTTTTTCGACAGAATCCGGCAGATCGGTCAGCAGCGCATAGTGGACGTTCGGATCTTGATTTGCCAGGCTGCGGACTTCCAATGCATCGACCAGGTCGCGCACCTGCTGCTCGTTCAACAACAAGGTTGGGACCGCCACCAGAGTTTTGCACTCGTCTGGAATGCCTTCAGAGAAATCGAGCTTCGGCAACGGCTGCGGTTTCAGAATTGCGCTGATGGTGTGGTTCATCAATTCCACCGCGCCTTGAGATACCGGCAAAAGTAGAAGCAAAAACGCGAAGGCCAAACTTCCCAGCGGATTGTAAAGAGGCACCAGCGGAAGGATGATCGCAGCCATGGCCACCAGCGCGACGGTTTGGATCCCGCCGATATAGAAATCGTCCGGGTAGGCGCGCAGAAGGGTACGCACTCGGTCCAGCAAGCGAGGATGGAAATCGCAGCGCTTTCGCAGTTCGTTCAGGCCGTCGCCGATCAGGTAGTTGCCGATATGAGAACAACGTGTCGCGATGCGCTCGTTGACGTTGGGTTGCTGCGACGCATTGCGCGCCATCGTCAGCGCCATGTTCGCAACCTCGACTTCATTCAATGGAGATCGCGCCGCCACCTTGGCGACTGCAATCCGGTACAGGTCGCGGCTCTCGAAATCCATGCGCGCATACGTGCCCGTTGGGTCCTGGCGAAGAATGTCCTCGAACGGGACCAGGGGCTCCAGAATGTTCGACCACACCGGCAGGCTGACCTCATGCAGGCAGAGTAGCGCAGCATTCAGGGCGGCGTCGCCGGCCGGCAAGTTGCTGAATGCTCCTGAGGCCTGCGCTAGGATTTCTTCCAGCAGCGCCAGTTTCAGGGCGACGGGGAAAGTCCACAGTTCTCGAAGACTGAGCGGCTCTTCGGCTTGAAATCCCTTCAGGAAGCTGGAAAGACCCGACAACCTCCACTGATATTTCGCTGCATTCAACAGGGCTTGTGCGACGCCAAGAATTCTCGGCGCTTCGGTCCCTGTGACGCTGCGCGCAAACGGCAACCTGACCAGGATGCGCAACGCACTCTGAATCTCGATCGCGGAGGACCGCAACAGCCGCGTGCTGCCTTCCAGCCGCTGGATGCCGGGCGATTTCTCTTCCCGCTCTGCCGGTTGCCGCGCCCTGATTTGCTCCTCCGTATAACGCGCCAGCGCAAAGGCCGAAGCCACCGCCAAAAGAGTTTGCTCTTTGAATTGCTTCGTGCTGGAGTGTTGCACCAGCGTCGCCTGGCGGCTTGCGAACGCGCGCCCTTGCGCGCTCAGGTCCTGGCCAATCGTGACGGGAGAGTTCATCGGTAGCTCGCTGCCTGCATTTCAAACATTTCCGCGTACAGGCCTCCGTGTCGAATCAGTTCTTCGTGGGTCCCTTCTTCAGTCAAAACGCCGTGGGAGAGGACAACGATGCGGTCGGTCATCTTGACGGTCGAAAAACGATGGGAAATCAACAACGCCATTTTTCCTTTTGTCAGTTCCGCAAAACGCTGGAAGACTTCCTGTTCGCTGCGCGCGTCCAGCGCCGCCGTCGGCTCATCCAAAATCAACAGTTGCGCATCGCGCAGATAGGCCCGCGCCAACGCCATCCGCTGCCACTCCCCGCCGGAAAGATCGACCCCGCCCTCAAAGCGCCGTCCCAACTGCTGGTCGATTCCCGCAGGGAGGCGCGCAATCGCTTCGTCCGCCAGGCTCATTTGCGCGGCCTGCTCGATGCGGTCCAGACGATCGCGCTCTTCAATGCGGCCCACCGCAATGTTGTCGCGTGCCGTCATTTCATAGCGCATATAGTCCTGGAAAATGACGCCAATTTCGTGGCATAGGTCTTCCATGTCGTATTCCCGCAGATCGACGCCATCGATCAGGATTTGTCCCTCCGTCGGGTCGTACAAACGTGTGATGAGCTTTACGATCGTGGTTTTGCCCTGGCCATTTTCCCCGATCAGCGCCACCCGTTCTCCGGGGCGAAGGTGGAAGTTGAAGTCCTTCAGGACAAGCCTCGTGGTCCCGGGGTAGGCGAACGAGACATTCCGGAACTCGACCCCCTGTCGTATCGGACGTGGAATTTTGATGGCGTCCGGTTTCGATCTGACTGTGGGCTCCATGGCAAAAAAGCCGAGAAGATCGGTCAGGAACAATGCCTGGTCGGCAACGCCGGAGGCATTCACAAATATCTGCTGCAGGTTTGCGCTTACTTGTAGGATGGCAGTCGTCAAAATTACCAGGACAGCGATCTCAAAACGTCCGCGAATCGTGTCCCACAGCACCAGAGCGTAGGCGCTGTAGTATCCCGCAGTGGCAAGCATAGACAGAAACGTTCCTGCAACGAGCTTGCGTCTGGAGAGATCGACATTCTGATCGAAAATGGTGTTCGCCATGCCGCTGAAGCTCTCGATCAAAAAATCGCGCAGGCCGAAGAGCTTCAGTTCTTTCGCCGCTTCTTTGCTGCCGCCAAGGTCCCGCAAATAATCCATCTTGCGCCGCAGCGGGGTCTGCATAAAATTCTTGGCGTACCCGAGGAATGCAAAGTGGCTTTCTCCCAGCAAAGCTGGAATGGTCCCAGCGATCAACAGCAACAGCAGCCAGGGAGAATATTTGGCGATTAACAACGACAAAGAAACGGTGGTCAACACCAGTTGGATCAGTGTGCCGACCATCTGGATCATGGCGATCCGGTCCGTCGCCTGTGCCTTCGCGCGTTCCAGCCGATCGTAGAAATCGGGGTTCTCGAACGCAGTGATGTCGAGCTTCGATGCATGTTCGATGACGCGAACGCTGATGTGTTGCAGGTAGAGATCGCCGAGCAGGCTGTCGCAGAACCCCACGCCCCTGCTCAGAAAGGCGGCAAGCGAGGCAAGTGCGAATTCAAGTACGACGATCCACCAGAAAAACTGCGGCAAGGCTGTATGCTGGTGCCGAAACATGACAATGGCGTTAATCAGCCAGCGGGAAACCTCCAGGATCGCCACCGGCATCAACGCCAGCGCCACGCGCAGGGCCATCGACCAGATGACTGTCTTCGGCCCGCATTCCCACACCATGCGCATCACGGGCGGGATGTTGCGCATCGCGCTCAGTCGCGATCGCCATGTGTCGCCGTACGATTTGTTGGTTGCGGTTTCTGTCACTGCTGGCCGGCAATGCATCTAAGAAAAAGTCAAATGTGTTTTCAGTCGCGTCGTTGGTATTGGCGAGCGGGACTGTGAACGATAGGTTGCTTGGACTCCGATATCTCCAGCTTAGATGAAGAAGTCGGCTTTTTGTTTGTCTTCTTCCAATCGAAGACATCCTCATAAGGTTACTAAATATGGCGCAACGACCGATTGAATCCTGTGGCGTAATTGGCGATTTGCACACGGTGGCCCTGGTGGCGATGGACGGCACGATTGACTGGTGCTGCATGCCCCAGTTTGATTCGCCCAGCGTCTTTGCTGCCTTGCTGGATGAAAACAAGGGCGGCCATTTCAAACTGGCGCCGGAACAAGCCGGAACCAACCGGCAGATGTATATGCCGGAAACCAATGTGTTGCTCACCCGCTTTCTGCGCCGGGAGGGCGTCGGCGAGGTCATCGACTTTATGCCGGTACGCGAGGACAAAAGACAGCAGAGCGAATCGGTCATGCATGAAATTGTGCGGATCGCGAGGGCTGTCCGCGGAGCGGTCCGTTTCCGCCTCGAATGCGCTCCAGCCTTCAATTACGCCCGCACTCCCCATCGGGCTACCTCAATCGAAGGAGGCGTCTTATTCCAAACGGAAGAAGATCGCATGGTGCTGCTTGGCCCCGGCGAATGGAAAATTGAGGGTGACATTGCGATCCTGGACTTTACGTTACAGCCTGGAGAAACCGCCGAATTTGCATTGCGCTACATCACCCAAGAAAATGCCGACAGCCTCAAGGCGCCCGTCGATGGAAATCGTCTGATGAACGAAACCCTCGCCTTTTGGCGCGAGTGGCTTTCCCAGTGCAAATATGAAGGCCGTTGGCGAGAGACCGTTCTTCGCTCCGCGCTGGCGCTCAAATTGCTGACGCACCATCCAACGGGCGCCATCGTAGCTTCGCCCACGTGCAGCCTGCCCGAGGAAATTGGCGGGGTGCGCAACTGGGACTATCGATATACCTGGGTGCGCGACGCCGCTTTCACCGTCTACTCGCTTGTACGTCTCGGCTTCCCAGGGGAGGCGACTGCGTTCATTGGATGGCTGGCCCAGCGGATCCATGAGGCGACGGGCGCTCAAGGTCCTTTGAATACGATGTACAGCATCGACGGCGTCAGCGATCTGCCGGAGTTCACACTCGAAAACATGGCCGGATATCGCAATTCGCGACCCGTCCGTATCGGCAATGCCGCTTCCAACCAATTGCAACTGGATATCTATGGCGAGATGATGGACGCGATCTATCTCTACGACAAACATGTGTCTCCGATTTCGTATGACTTGTGGATGCGCATTCACGGGGTGCTGGTTTGGGTGGCGGAAAATTGGGGCCAGCCTGACGATGGTCTGTGGGAAGTGCGCAGTGAACGCCAACAGTTTGTGTATTCGAAGTTGCAATGCTGGGTCGCTTTGGATCGGGGCATTCGCCTCGCCAGCCAGCGCAGTCTTCCGCTCGACCGTGTCAAGTTGGAGATGGAACGAGATCGCATCTTCGCATCGATAATGGAAAATGGCTGGGACGAACAGCAGCAGAGTTTCACGCAGTCCTACGAATCGAAATCGCTGGACGCGAGCAATTTGATGATGCCTATCGTTAAATTCATCGCGCCGCGGGACCCACGCATGCTCAGCACCATCGACCGCATTATGGAAAAGCTTGTCTCCGATAGCCTGGTCTATCGATATGGACTGGATGGCGAGCTTGCGACCAAGGACGGGCTGACTGGGCATGAAGGCACATTCAGCATGTGTACCTTCTGGTTGGTGGATGCGCTGGCGCGCGCGGAACGCCTTGACGAAGCGAGATTTATCTTCGAGAAAATGTTGAGTTACGCGAACCACCTTGGGCTTTATTCTGAAGAGATCAGCGCGACCGGCAGCGCCCTTGGCAACTTCCCGCAAGCATTCACGCATCTTGGGCTTATAAGCGCTGCTTTGCATTTAGATGAAAAACTACGGAGGTAGATGTCATTTCCCAAGCAACCGAATCGATGATCCCTGGTGTCCGCAAGAAGTTATGGACGCCGACTTTTGGGCCGGACGTTCAACGAGACGGATGTTTGTTTCGGCTATGGGCGCGCCCTGGAGCGAAGATTGAATTAATTCTCGACAGTGAGCCGGCGCGGCCACCAATCGCCATGTCTCCGGACGAGAACGGAATCTATCGCGTCCATGTCGCCGGCGTGGGCCCGGGCACGCGCTACTGGTTCAAGGTCGATGGAGCGGGCCCGTTTCCCGATCCGGCCTCACGCTTTCAGCCAACGGGCGTACATGGTCCCTCGCAGGTCGTTGCGCCGGACAGATTTCAATGGAAGGCAGGCAACTTTCAAGCCCCATCGCTGCCAGACCTGGTCATTTACGAACTTCATGTGGGAACGTTCACGCCCGCAGGAACATTTCTGGCGTTGATTGAAAAGCTCGATCATCTGAGACAACTAGGTATCAACGCAATCGAGCTGATGCCCATCGCGGATTTCGCCGGCGAACATAACTGGGGCTATGACGGTGTCTCGGTGTACGCGCCTGCCCATAGTTACGGGACTCCAGACGATTTTCGCAGGCTGGTGGATGAGGCCCATGCGCGAGGAATCGCCCTCTACCTCGATGTCGTCTACAACCATCTTGGTCCCGACGGCGCATATCAAGCGGCTTTTGCGCCTCAGTTTTATGCACGTAAACATAAAACACTTTGGGGCGACGGATTGAATTTCGACAACGAGGGCCGAGATATGGTCCGCGCATACTTCATAGAGAGCGCCCTGGCGTGGATCTACGACTACCGCGTGGATGGATTGCGTGCCGATGCGACCGATACCATCCAAGATGACAGCCAGCCGCATTTCTTGACGGAGCTGACGGAACGGGTGCATCAGGCGGCGAGTTCGCTTGGAAGAAAAGTTATTCTCATCGCGGAGGATGCGCGGAACGAGCGCAAAGTCGTTCTCCCTGCCAAACAAGGCGGCCATGGATTTGACGCCGTGTGGTCCGACGATTTCCATCATCACATGCGCCACCGCCTGGCTGGGGACAGTGACGGCTACTACCGCGACTTCGACGGGACGACAGAAAGTATCGCCAGGACCGTTGAGAATGGCTGGTTTTTTACCGGCCAATTCGCCGGATTTCACGGACATGCTCGCGGAACAGACCCGACAGGCTTGAGTCTTACGTCGCGCGTCTTCTGTATTCAAAACCATGACCAAATCGGCAATCGCGCCTTCGGCGAACGATTGTCCTCTCAGATTTCCCGTGCGGCCTACTATGCGGCCAGCGCGCTGTTGCTGTTGTCTCCGGAGGTCCCGCTGCTATTTATGGGTCAGGAATGGGCGGCGCCAGGGCCATTTCTTTTCTTCACCAACCATAACGATGAACTGGGCCGCCTTGTCACCGAAGGCAGGCGCAAGGAATTCGCGCGCTTTTCCGCGTTTGCCGATCCTGCCAACCGAGAATCCATTCCCGACCCACAGAACATCGAGACATTTCGCCGCAGCAAGCTGGATTGGGCGGTCCGCCAAAACCAGGAACATGCACGGTGTTTGCATTGGTATCAGGCACTGTTACAGATTCGGAGACAGCTATTACACCGGGCACATTTTCAGGCATGTCGGGCATTGAATGAAAAAACGATCGAATTGAGTTGGAAATCCGCTGACGGAAATTTCTCCGCCATTGTAGCCCTTGAGGGTCCGGCTGCAGTTAGCGAGCGATCCTGGAGAAACATGACCAGGGTGCTTGCTAGCGAGGACCGCCGCTTCATGCTGGAACCTTGTCCCATCGACTGGCAATCCGAGACAGGTACACTGACCTTTGAGCGAGCGGGTGGGGTGCTGTTCGCTAGCGGCGATCTGGCTCGTATCGCGGAAGAACGGCCACAATGACGGATCGAAGAAGTGTCAGCGCGACCTATCGCCTGCAACTTACAAACAAGTTTGGATTTGCCGACGCTGAAGCGATAACTCCCTATCTACACAAGCTCGGCATTAGCCATATCTACGCTTCACCAGTGTTCGAAGCGCGACCTGGGAGCCTCAGTGGCTACGACACCTGCGATTTTTCCCGGATCAGTCCGGAACTTGGCGGGGAGGAAGCCTTTCACTCGCTTGTGAACGCGCTGCACCGCAAGGGAATGGGACTGATTATCGATTTCGTTCCCAATCACATGAGCGCCCATCCACAGTGGAACCGGTGGTGGCGCAGCGTCTTGGCCAATGGCCCGTCGTCTTCCGTCTCGGAATATTTCGATGTCGATTGGAACCCTGTCAACTCCAATCTTCACGGTAAGGTCCTGCTCGCGATTCTTGGCCGGCAATACGGCGACGTGCTCGAGTCGGGAGAAATGCGCATTGCATATCGCGATGGAGAGTTTTGCTTGCTGTACGGCGACTGCAATTTGCCGCTCAATCCACGCCAGATGAAAGTGTTGCTCCGTCATCGATGGCAGGAGGCAAGGGAAGCGTCTGGCATCGGCGACGCGACTCGCCAGGAGTTTGAAAGCATTCTGTTTCACATGGATCACATTCCCAGCTATCAAGAGGCAGGCTTGATGGCGCGCGCCGATCGCGAGCGCGAGACGGCCATTGTTACGCGCCGGTTGATTCAGGCGATGCAGGCAAGCCCGGCCCTGCGCGACCACCTGGGACGTGTGATAGAGGAATACAACGGCATCCCCGGCCGGCCGGAATCGTTCGATCTGCTGCATGAGCTTCTGGAGCAACAACCGTATCGGCTCTCGTACTGGCGCACGGCAATGCAGGAAATCAACTATCGGCGCTTCTTCGACATTAACGACCTCATCGGCCTGCGCATGGAGTACGAGCCGTTGTTTCGCGCGGCCCACGTCAAGCTAATTGAATTGGCCGAGAAGGGCGCCATCGACGGCGTGAGGCTTGACCACATCGATGGCTTGCTCGATCCGCAACAGTATCTGTTACATTTGCGTGCCGTTACCGCAAAATCGGCGAAGCCGCTCTATTTGATTGTCGAGAAAATACTGGCGCGGCAAGAATGGTTGAGCCCAGATTGGCCCGTCGACGGCGCTACAGGCTACGAATATCTGGCCCTGTTGAACGGGTTATGGGTCGAGGAACGAAATCTTCCAGAGATCGACCAAATCTATCTGTACTTTCGTGAACGAAGAAAGCCGGACCGCGATGCCGTTTACCACGCCAAAAAGTTGATCACCGCTTCTTCCATGGCGAGCGAGTTGAATGTCCTGGCGCACGAGCTGAATCTTCTTTCCGAAGAAAATCGCCGCAGTCGCGACTTCACGCTCGACGGACTGCAGGAGGCGCTGCGGGAGGTAGTTGCTTGCTTTCCCGTCTATCGCACCTATATTTCCGCGCAGGGCTTCAGCGCCACCGACGAAATGGCCATTGACGAGGCAATCGGCCAGGCGAGGCGCCGGAATCCAAGTATCGATTATTCCATCTTCGAATTTATCCGGGGCCACATCTGTCCTGTGCGGCAGCCGGAGGAGCCTGAAGAAAACTTTGCGAAACGCCTCCGCTTTGCCATGAAGTTTCAGCAATACACCAGCCCGGTGCAAGCCAAGGGCATGGAAGACACAGTGTTCTATCGCTACAGTCCGTTGGCTTCGCTGAATGAAGTGGGCACTGGGACCGGTCGCAGAGCGACCACTCCGCAGGAATTCCACGACGCTAACATCCATCGCATGGAACGCTGGCCCAATGCGATGTTGACAACCTCCACCCACGACACCAAGCGCGGTGAAGATGCGCGCATGCGCATCCATGTCCTGACCGAGCTGCCAGAGGAATGGAAATCGAATCTACTGCAATGGTCTCAAGTGAACGAAAGAGCGAAGGCCCTGGTGAATGGCCACCCTGCGCCGGACCGTGGCGACGAATATCTGTATTACCAGACGCTGCTCGGAATGTGGCCTCCGCGGCAGAAGGTGCCCGAGGACGATACTGTCGCCCGGATGAAGGCCTTCATGAACAAGGCCCTGAAAGAGGCGAAAGTCCACACCAGCTGGGTCAATCCATCCAATGAATACGACGACGCCGTGGAAAAGTTTACAGAACAGACCTTGCGCGGCGCATCTTCGTCGGCATTCCTCGCATCCTTCGTTCCGTTTGCGGAGCGAATCGCAACCCTGGCGGCGTGGGGATCGGTTTCTCAAATTGCCCTGAAGCTGATGAGTCCCGGCGTTGCCGATACCTACCAGGGAGGTGAGTTGTGGGACCTCAGCCTGGTGGATCCTGACAATCGTCGCCCGGTCGATTACGACACACGCCGGCAACGGCTGGATGCACTGACGAAGCACATTGTCGGTCCGCATCTCTCGCCGGAGGAACGGTCTCGGGCAGTCGCGGAGATTTGCCAGTCCTGGTGGACCGGCGACGTAAAGCTGTTCTACGTCGCGCAGGGACTGCGGCTGCGAGAGAAGGAGCCCGACTTGCTCCTACGCGGCGGCTATCATCCTCTGAGTGCGGAAGGAGAGAATGCCGAGCATCTGGTTGCCTTCGCTCGGGAATACGACGGAAAAATTTTGCTGACCGTCGCGACGCGTTGGTTCGCATCTTTATTGTCGAAACCGGCGGCACTGCAGGACCTGAAGAAAAATCTTCAGCAGACCTTCATCGAGATTCCCGCAGCAGAATCGTCGAATCGATCGAGGCCAATGAACTTTACCAATGTTCTGACCGGAGCGGCTGTCCATGCCGAGAATGTAAATGGCATGATGCGGCTGCGCGCGGCGGAAGTCTTGGGTACGCTGCCTGCTGTATGGCTGCTCGGCAGTCGCAAAAAGCGCCTCAAAGGCTGGCCGTGAACGCTGCCCGATCCATCTTGGTCCTGCTAGAAGGCTTCGGAGTTTCCCGAGTCGGGCTCGAATCCGACCATCTGCATGGCATTCGTGATTTCATTGTTGCGCATGAAGTAATTCCAGCAGAAGCCGGTGCGAAGGTTCTCCGCCATCATCACGCCGATTCCTAAATCTATGCCGAGTTGATCTTCTGCATACCAGTTGGACTGCGGTTGAAACGCGTCGATGAATCCATAGCGTGTCCAGGCTTTCTCGCCGTATTTTTCCCGAATCGACAGCAAAACATGGGAACACTCTGCGGGCAGAAAAACCAGCGAACCGGCCGTCGCGCACGGCACAATGGTCCCGTCGATGCCGCCAAACTGCGGCGGCCCACCCCACACGCGATAGCCTGTAGGCGACTCTGAAGCCGTGATGCCCCACAGGTTCTGGTCCATCCAGTGAAACTGTCGGCCCAGTGTCAGGCAAAAGAGCTGATGGGCCCGCGTAGCCGCAATCGAATTCACAAAATAGTTGGCGTGTTCATCTCGCAGATGCCGAAAATCGCACCAGGCGTGCGCATACTGATGAATAAACAGCGGCGCTATGCCGCTGATGAATTCGATGCCGCCAAACTCAACAATTGGACGAGTCACAGCGTTCCAGGCGCTCGGCGGAATGGCATTGCGAGATGCGCCGATCGCCATCAGCAGCATCGTCAGCATCTCGGCATAGACGTCCCAGCGATATTTAATGAACCCCGACTCAGGCAGCCAGCCCATTGACAGCGTGTCGCTGCCGTTCAGCATCCATTGCCAATCCACGCGATTGTATAGAGTGGTTGCCAGCGCATGGATGCGAAGATTGCCGCTGAAATACTGGCGGCACAACAGAATGCCGGAGAGCAGCAGGGACGTGTCGATGGAGGAAAGCTCTGAGCCGAAAAGTCGCTCGCCGCTTTCAATGTCCAGAAAGTGATAAAGAAATCCATGCACATGCGGACATTGTTCCAGCAGAAACGCCAGCGTGGTCTCAACCCGCTGTTCGCAAACGGAGGGCGGCAAGTACTTGCGATGGGCCGCAATGCACAGGGCACTCAGGCCAAACCCAGTGGCCGCGATGCTGGCAACGCGGCTGTCGGAGCGGCCGACCGCGGGCGCATGATCGCGCACCAGTCCGGTCAGCGGATGCGCCTGGTCGTAGAAATAGGCCACACCGCGGCCTTCCATGTCGTCCAGCATCGCATCGACTACAGTGGAAATCTGCGTAAGCGGGCGATTGATGAACTTTCCCGGTGGGTGGGGATACTTTTTTGCTACTTCACTTTCTCGTTGGGGCGTCTTCTCTTCCGCCGGGGCTGTGGTCTGCGGCTGCGCGGGTGCCGATGCTTGCGCCATTCCCGGCAGTCCCATCGCCAGCCCAGCAGCGGCAGATGCCCCGACTCGGCGTATCAAATCGCGGCGTGTGACGTGCTTGTCGTTCAATCGGGCAGCAATCCTTACTTAGCA
The DNA here is from genome assembly GCA_021791935.1 of Acidobacteriota bacterium. GTDB lineage: Bacteria > Acidobacteriota > Terriglobia > Terriglobales > Acidobacteriaceae > JAKAAZ01. Next base: position 15,926 of record JAJYVR010000008.1, on the reverse strand, counting down.
GAATAAAGGAAGTGGGTCGCCAACACATTTTCCCTGCGCACAGCGATCCATCCTACCGTGTTAGACACCAACTTGCCACCAAAAGGAGCGTCGGGCGTGAAATATTTATCAAGCGCGCGGCGATGACAGCGCGCTACTCTTGCAAGTCCTGGCGCAAAGAATCGACAATTTTGTCCACGTTCGGGATATCGAAACGCTTCAGCGCTTCTTATGCTCGAAAGAAATGACCGGACCGTCCCGACGAATGCTGGCTTTCAAACGAGGACAGAGAATCCAGGCACTCGATTGACTCCAGTGGCGGAGTTTTCTGGGCCACTGCAATGGCGTCGTCAAGTTCCTTCTGGAACGCATCTGAAATTTTCTTCTTCCAGGCGCCCGAAAAAAGACCCTTGCCGGTCAGGTAGCGCTCCATGGCAGCGATGGGATCTTTCGACTTCCACTCCTCCAATTCTTCCGCCGCGCGATATTTTGCCGGATCAATCTCAGCGTGGCCATGCCAGCGGTATGTCTTGGCTTCGATCAGCGTCGGGCCTCCGCCGGATCGAGCTCGCTCAATGGCTTCCTGCGCGACCCGATACATGGCGACCGCATCGTTGCCATCCACCGTGATAGTCGGAAAACCGTACTCCATTGCCTTCAGGCTGGTGTCGTCCGTCTCGGCCTGCAATTTCACGGAGACAGATTCCCCCCGCAAATTGTTCCGGCAGACATAGACGATGGGCAAATTGCGCGCGCCGGCAAATTTCAGCGCTTCATCCCCGAAGCCAAGCGAGGCTGGGCCTTCGTCCAAGAAAGCGACGACGACGTTGTCATTTTTCTTCATCTGGTTGGCCGCCGCGATGCCGGTCGCAAAATTCAACTGGGCGGCATTTGTTGAGGCCGTGTTGAGGATGTTCCGTGGCGCGTGTCCGCGGCGCGCGGGTACCGAACGACCTTTATCCGGACTGGTACTGGACCCGTAAAGTTGGCGGAATATGGCAGTTAGAGGCACGCCCTTGATGAAATTCAAGATAAAATCGCGATGCGACGGCACCACCGTGTCCTCGGGGCGCAAATCGATGGCCGCGCCGACCGCTGCGGCTTCCTGGCCGACGGCTGCGTAGTGGTCGTCCTTGAATTTCGCCTGCTTTGTTATGATCCGTGCCCGCTCTTCCAGAAGGCGGCATTTCAGCATGGCGCTGTACAGTTGCTTCAGCTTGTCGTCACTAATCAATGGGTTGGGGTGGATTGAGTTCGGCATCCCATCTGCGACCAGGTCCTTCACTTTTGTCGCCATTCTTCAGGTGATCCTCGATAGAGTTAGTGTAGCGCAACGAGGGGCCCATTCCGTTCGTCAGATTGCTCGCGGGCGGGTCTGCGACGCACTTCAAATCCATCGCGCGTCGATTTCCACGACGGTGTGCAAGGGCCTGTGAATATCAAGGTCCCGCAGGCGCAAAGACCCTCTATTTTTCTGCTCTTCGACCTGTTTGCACCAATATCGTGGCCATTGGTTTTCAAGACGCGGAGCGAAATTTTTCCGACCCTGGGGCTTCGCTGTCTGTGCGTGTGACTCTGCGAGGAATCACTCCCCCAAATTCGATCAAGTCGAATACTCCGCGTTGATCCGCACGTACTCCGCGGTCAGGTCGCAGGCCAGAAAATCGCAGCCAGCATGTCCCATTCCAAGGTCCAACCGAACATTCACGGTCCGTCGCAGCATCGCTTCGTGGACCCTGTTCTTGTCGAAATCCTGCGCAGCCCTGCCGTTCCGGCAAACCGGCAGACCGGCTATCCAAATCGATGTTCTTCCAGGGTCGATAGGCGCGCCAGAATATCCAGCGGCAGCCAGAATTCGGCCCCAGTTTGGATCGCAGCCGGCAAAAGCAGTCTTCACCAAGGGAGAATTCGCAATGCTGCGAGCAATCCGCTTCGCGTCGTCCCTGGATGATGCTCCTTCGATTGCCAGTTCAATCACGTGGCCTGCGCCTTCGCCGTCCTCCATCACTTGCCTTGCCAGCGACCCGCAGACTTCCAGCAGCGCACGCGAGAAAGCTTTCGATCCTGGCTCGTGGATAGAATGCGCAACAGAAACGCCGCTGGCTCCGCTGGCCAGCAGCAGCACGGTGTCGTTGGTTGAAGTGTCGCCGTCGATCGAGATGCAATTGAACGTCGGCTCAATGGAGTCGTTCAAGAATTTCTGCAGATCGGGCGCTTCCACCTTCGCATCCGTAAAAATGTAGACCAGCATGGTTGCGTGCGGGACCAATTGCGGCGCAATCATGCCCGCTCCCTTGGCCACTCCAAACAAATGGACCTGCTTGTCGCCCATGTCGATCGCAACACTGACGATTTTCGCGCGCGTATCGGTGGTTAGGATTGCTTCCGCGAATTGTTGTACCTGGGCAGCGCTCTCTCCCAACCGCGTCGCAATCTGTGGCAGCGCTTCGACCAGCTTTTCGGCAGGAAGGGGCACTCCAATAATGCCCGTGGAAGAAGGAAAAACCTCTTCAGCGGAGCATCCAAATTCCTTGGCGGCAGCCTTGCACACCGTCAGGCAGGCTGCAATGCCTTGTTCGCCGGTGGCGCAGTTGGCATTGCCGGCATTCACCGCGACGAATCGTACCCGACCGCCAGATTGACGCAGATGGTCGCGCCCTACAAGCACGGGCGCGGCCATCAAGCGATTGCCGGTGAAGACCGCCACTGCTGTCGTTCCTTCCACCGCGTCAGCGCAGGCAAAGTCTGGCTTGCCGCTCGGTTTGATGCCCGCCCGCACCGCGCCAAAGCGAAAACCCGCTGGCGTGTGCGAGAAAGAGAAAGAGGGAGGCGCGAAGGCTTCGTGCGACATTGCCATTATCCTTGTATGAATGGAAGCGGAATTGGGTCCATCGTCATTTATTGAAATGAAAAATATCTCTGTGGCGCGCGGCGATGCCATCGTGCTCCACGATCTTTCGCTGCGGGTCGGCCAGGGAGAACACATCGCCATCCTGGGCCCCAACGGCTCCGGAAAATCCACCCTGATCCAAACCCTTACCTGCCGGCTCTATCCGCTGGTGCGGGAAGACTCGTACCTGCGGATCTTCGGCCGCGAGCGATGGGACCTGACCGAGCTGCGCCGGCGCCTGGGCGCTGTTGCTGCGGAGTTGCCGGGCGAACGCACGCCGCAAACAACGGGTCGCGATGCGGTGGTGTCGGGATTCTTTTCGAGCTCGACTTTGTGGCCGCACTTCCACGTGACCGAGCCAATGTGGCAGCGGGCGGACGAAGTTCTTCGCCTGCTGGAAGTCGAACACCTCCGCAACAAGCCGGTCGGCAAAATGTCGGCGGGAGAAACGAAGCGCATCCTGATTGGGCGGGCCATCGTGCATCGGCCAAAGATACTTCTGCTCGATGAGCCCAGCAACGGACTCGATCTGGCCGCGCAGTGGGAGCTGCGGCACACCATGCGCCGGTTGGCGCAGCAGGGAACCGGGATTCTTTTGATCACGCATCATCTGTCCGACATTCTGCCGGAAATCGAGCGCGTCGTCATGATGCAGGCGGGCCGCATCGTCGGCGATGGTTCGAAGGCCGAGATGTTGACCGCGGAGCGGTTGCAACATCTGTTTGGAGTGGAGGTGGAACTTGCCGAGCGAAATGGTTTTTATCATGCGTGGTGATTTGCCTCGGAGATCCACTCTAAATTTGTAATGGGACCAGGTGCTCTTTTACCCGCACCGGGCCCAACACCGCAGTGTCCGGCAACGTGCCGCGGGCCATGGCGAACTCATCGCACGCATTCAGCCGCGGACAATTCGCGCAATCCTTGTAGATTTTGTCCGGCAACGCGGTGCGGTCGACTTGCACAAATCCAAACCGCTGAAAAAATCCAGGGATACGAGTGAACAGGCAGACGCATGGAACGCAGTGGCTCTCCGCTTCTTCCAGCAACGCTTCCACCAGGTGGCCTCCCGCACCCTGCCTCTTGGCTTTTTCGCTGACGGCGATCGAACGTATCTCCGCCAGATGCGGGCCGTACAGATGCAGCGCTCCGCAGCCCAGGAACTCTCCGTCGTCGGTCTCGACCACGGTGAAATCGCGGACATTCTCGTAGATTTCTGCAAACGTGCGCGGAAGCAGCGTGCCATCGTAGGACAGGCTTCGAATCAGGCCGTGGATCGCGTTTGCATCCGGCAAACGCGCCTTACGGGCCCGCATGTTTTCCTCCCCGCGATGCGATTGCAGCGTCGCTGCCAAAACGATCTGCATAATGATTGAACGCAGGTGAATGCGCTTGCGGTTCCATCCACTCCGAGGCAAGCAGTTCGGCAAGCGCCAAACCCTCTCGGACGCGAGACCGGGCCGTCCCCCCAAGCACGTCGTGACAATCGAGCGTCGCTTCCAGGGTGATGGCGGCAAAAAAGTCCTGCTCAAACGCCGGGCTGAACTGGCGCAATTCGTTCAGCGTCAGTCCGTCCAGCTCGCACCCTTTGCCGAGACAATGGCGCACTGCGTTGCCGATGATTTCATGGGCCGCGCGAAACGCCACGCCCTTGTGTACCAGATAGGTCGCGGCTGCCATCGCATTCAGAAACCCGGACGTGCATGCTGTCAGCATTTTGTCTGCACGGAAATGAAGCGCGTGCGTAAACCTGCCCAGCAGCAAGAGCAATGCGTGCATTTCTTCGGTCGCCGCAAAGATCGCTTCCTGCGTTTCCTGCATGTCCTTGTTGTAGGCCAGCGGCAGCCCCTTCAGTTGCAGCTCCACCGTATGCGAGGCCGCAACGATGCGACCGGACTTGGCCCGTGCAAGCTCCGTAAGGTCGGGATTTTTCTTTTGCGGCATGGCGCTCGATCCGGTTGAAAATGCTTCCGGCAAATCGACAAATCCAAACTCGGCTGTCGCGTAGAGAGTGATCTCTTCCGCGAAGCGGCTGACATGCAACGCAATTTGAGCGAGCGTCTGCAAATACTCCAGCACAAAATCGCGATCGCTGGTGGCGTCCATGCTGTTCGCCGTCGGCGCATCGAATCCAAGTTCCTGCGCGATCGTCGCGCGGTCCAGCGGCAACGTCGCGCCCGCAACTGCGCCGGAGCCGAGCGGGCAAAGATTCAATCGCCTCGCGCAATCTTCCAGCCGCGTACTGTCCCGTTGCAGCATGGAAACGTAGGCCAGCAACCAATGCGCGACCAGCACGGGTTCGGCCCGCTGCATGTGCGTATAGGCGGGCATGGCCGCCTCACCCGCGAATTTCGCCTGCACCAGGAAGGCCTGCATCCACAAATGAAGATCGGTCTGTAGCGTCGCAATCGAGTCGCGAACGTACAGTCGCAGATCGGTGGCAATCTGCTCATTGCGGCTGCGGCCTGTATGCAGTTTCAGCGCGGTATTCCCGATGCGCAATTTCAATTCCAGCTCAACAAAATGGTGCACGTCTTCGGCGTCCGTATGTTTCTCGCGGGCAGAACCGCCTGCCTCAAAGTCTGTCAGGATGCCGTCCAGGCCCTCGCGAATCGAGTGCAACTCGTCGTCAGACAACACGCGCAGTTCCGCCAACGCGCGCGCGTGCGCCTTGCTGGCGGCCACTTCGTAGGGAATCAGCCGCCAGTCAAAACGAAACGAGCGTTGCCAGCCATCGAACGTAGCGTCCAGTGGCTCACGAAATCTGCCCGACCACATTTTCACCGCACGGTCTCCAGGTGCTTCTTCAGGTGCGTGAGGGTGCGCGCCGGCAAGCCAAGAATGCGAATGAACCCGGCCGCATCTTTCTGGTCGTAGCTGTCGCCCATTGTGAACGACGACAATTCCGGCGAGTAAAGAGCGTATTCACTGGCGCGACCTGCAATGCTCACGTTGCCTTTGTACAGTGCCAGCTTCACCGTGCCGGTCACGCTTTTTTGCGTGGTCGCGACAAAGCCATCCAGCGCCTCGCGCAGCGGAGTGAACCACAGGCCGAAATAAACCAGCTCGGCATATTTCAGCGCAATCTGCTGCTTGTAGTGCTTCACTTCGCGTTCCAGCGTCATCGCCTCCAGTTCGCGATGCGCGGCCATAATCAGCGTGCCGCCGGGCGTCTCATAAATGCCGCGGCTCTTGATGCCGACGAAGCGGTTCTCCACCAGGTCGATGCGTCCCACAGCATTGCGCGCTGCAATTTCATTCAGCAGTTCCAGCAATTGCACCGGGTCGAGAGGCATTCCATTTACCGACACAGGAGTGCCTTGCTCGAATCCAATCTCCACAGTTTCCGTGCGATCTGGCGCATCTTGCGGCGAACGTGTCCACACCCAGGTGCTCTCCAGCGGCGCGTTGCCTGCGTCTTCCAACTCGCCGCCTTCATGGCTGATGTGCCACAAATTGCGATCGCGCGAATGGATCTTCTCGCGGCTTTGGGCCACTTGGATTCCATGCGCTTCCGCGTAGTCCAGGCAATCTTCACGCGACTTCAAGTCCCACTCGCGCCAGGGCGCGATGATCGTCAACTCCGGCGCAAGCGCCTGGTAGGCGTGCTCAAACCGCACCTGATCGTTGCCTTTTCCGGTCGAGCCGTGCGACAGCGCATCCGCACCCTCCGCCAGCGCCACTTCCACCTGGTGTTTGGCGATGACAGGTCGCGCCATCGATGTGCCCAGCAGGTATTTGTCCTCATACACAGCGCCCGCGCGCACAGTCGGGAACACGTAGTCCGTCAAAAATTCTTCGCGCAGGTCGAGCACCACGGCTTTTTTCGCGCCTGTGGCGTATGCCTTGGCCTTCACGGCGTCGAGATCTTCTCCCTGGCCGACATCGGCGATCATCGCGATCACATCCATGCCGTAATTTTCATTCAGCCACGGAATGATGATGGAAGTATCGAGGCCGCCGGAATATGCCAACACAACTTTCTTTGCCATGTAAAACTCCTTTTTTCAAACCTTGTTAGAAGGACGATTGCGTCGAACGCTTCCTCGGGTTGCGCGTGAAGGGCCGCACGCCTTCGAGTCGCGCACCGGATCCCTCCGTCAGCGGCGTGGCGTCCCGGGCGGCATCCAGCAACAAAAGAAGAATCGCCTTCTGCACATGCATTCGATTCTCCGCCTGATCGAAAACGACGGACTGCGCGCTGTCCATCACTTCATCGGTGACTTCATTGCCTCGCCGCGCTGGCAGGCAGTGCATAAACGCAGCATGCGGCGCCGCCAACGACATCATCTCGCTGTTTACCTGGTAGGACGCAAAAATCTGCTGCCGCAGGTCCGCTTCGTTTTCCTGCCCCATACTGGTCCACTGATCGGTGTAGATGGCGTCGGCTCCAGCAACAGCTTCGCCGGGATCGGTGACGCAAGTCACGGTGCCCGCCGGAACCTCCTCCGCGCCTGCGGCCAGGGCTTCGGCGGCGGCAAGAAACTCTGCCTTCGGCCCATAGCCCTTGGGAGAGGCCAACGTAATGTTCACGCCCGTCAGCACCGCTGTCAGCAACAGCGAGTGGGCGACGTTGTTGCCATCGCCGACATAGGCCAGCCGCAGGCCGCGCAAATCGCCGAAACGTTCTTCCAGCGTGAAAATGTCGGCGAGAGCCTGGCAAGGATGTTCGATGTCGCTCAGCGCATTCACCACCGGGACGCGCGCAAATCGCGCCATCTCCGTGATGGTTTCGTGGCTGTAAGTGCGCAGCACAATCACATCGATCCAGCGCTCCAGATTGTGGGCCACGTCGGCCAGGGTTTCCCGTTCGCCCAACCGCGAACCCTTCTGGTCGATAAAGATGGCAGAGCCGCCCAGCGTGTTGATGCCGGTTTCAAACGTCATCCGGGTGCGCAGGGAATCCTTCTCAAAGAACATCGCCAGTTGTTTGGCGTTAAGCGCGTGCCAGTAAAGTTCCGGGTGCGCCTTTACGGCATGCGCCGTATCCAGAATCAGCCGCACATCCGCCGCGCTCAAATCGCGGATCGAACAAAGGTCGCGCCCCGCCAGCGTATTCTGTCGTTTCGCGGCGGCAACGGAAATGGGCGCGTCCTGCGCGATGGCAGATGATTTCATTGCGTACGGTTTTGTCGTCATGCGTGGGCTCCTTGCACTGCTGCTGGAAGGTCCGCAGCCGTGGCTGCGCTGGACAAAATCTCATCCAGTGCTTGTACTGCCTGGTCGATATGTTGGCGCTGAAGAATGTACGGCGGTAAAAAACGAAGGACGGTTTCGCTGGTCCGATTGATCACAATGTGACGCTCCAACATCTGCGCCACCACATGCTTCGCCAGTTCGGCATTCGACAGTTCCATCCCCAGCATCAATCCCTTGCCGCGCACCTCGACAACGGCGGAACGATTCGCCGCCAACGACTGCAATTGCCCGAAAAAATAGTTCCCCGTCTGACGAATATGGTCCAGCAGGTTGTCGCGGCGCATGGTGTCGATGACAGCGACGGCGACCGCGCATGCCAATGGACCGCCTCCAAATGTCGTGCCATGCATGCCTGGGGAAAGCGCGCGCGCGGCCTCTTCCGTGCATAGCATGGCCCCAATGGGGATGCCACCGCCGAGCGGCTTGGCCAGCGTCGTCGCGTCGGGCAAAATGCCGTAGTGCTGATACGCGCACCACTCACCCGTGCGGCCCAGCCCGCTTTGGATTTCGTCTGCCAACAGCAGCGCGCCTGTCTGGTGGGTCAGCCGCCGCGCCGCTGCGAAAAACTCCTTCGACACAGGACGGATGCCGCCCTCTCCTTGCACCGGCTCCAAACATACGGCGCAAACTTCGTCGGAGAATTTCGCCTCCAGGTCGGCAACGTCGTCGAACCGGACAAACTCCACGCCATCCAGCAGCGGTTCAAAGGGTCCACGATAGGCCAGCTTGTGCGTCGTCGAAACCGCGCCCATGGTGCGCCCATGGAAGCTGTGTTCCAGCGCCAGAATTTTCGTGCCCAGCCGAGTTCCTTCCGACCGTCGCAACGTGGCGTAGGCGCGCGCCAGCTTCAACGCGGCTTCCCACGCCTCCGTGCCGCTGTTGCAGAAAAATACGCGGTCCAGCCCCGTCATCACCGTCAGTCGCAGTGCAAGCTCGGCCTGGCCAGGATGGTAAAAAAGATTGGAAGTATGCATCAGCTTTCGGCTTTGCTCGTCGATCGCGGCTTGAACGGCCGGATGACCGTAGCCCAGCGCGCAGACGCCGATGCCGCTCAACAGGTCAAGATATGCGGCCCCGTTTTCATCGAACAGATGCACACCTTCGCCGCCGACAAAACCGATTGGCGTGCGGTCGTAGGTCCTGACCAGCAATTTCGCTTCCGCCGCGCGAATGTCGTTCAGCTTCATGCCACCATTACCTCCGTGCCTTGTGGGGTCCGTGCCGAGCAAATACCGGGCAATAATGCCGCTGCGTCGGCGGGAAAAATACGCACGCGCTGCACGCCGCCAAGCAACGCCTCGCGACAGGCGCTCAACTTCGGCAGCATGCCTCCGCTGACAACGGCCGCGCGCGTCAGCTCTGGAATTTGTTTCAACGTCAGCCAGCGCATCACTTCACCGTCCGCTCCGCGCACGCCGGGGACATCGGTCAAAAACACCAGCACGTCCGCGTGGCAGGTCATCGCGCAGGCGGCGGCCATCTCGTCCGCGTTGACGTTGTAGTATTCGCCATCGAAGCCCAGCGCCACACTGGAGAGGACGGGGATCGCGCCCATCTGCCAGATCGCCAGCAGCCAGCGCGGATCGGACGATGCAATCTCTCCCACAAATCCAAGATCGGGCGCGGTGCGTTTCTTGCGGGCGCGAAATACCAGCCCGTCGCCGCCAGAAAGTCCAACCGCAGCTTGGCCATGTTTGCCAATGGCCGCCACCAATTGCTTGTTGACGCGTCCTGCAAGCACCATCAAGGCCGCATCGCGCGTTTCCGCGTCGGTGATTCGCAGGCCCGCAACAAATTCGCTTTGCTTGCCCAGTTGCGCCAGCGTTCGGGTCAGAGCGGCCCCGCCGCCGTGGACCACAGCCACCTGATGGCCGTCCCGCACCAGGTCGACAATCGCCTGGGTGCTGCCGCGCAACGTGACCGGATTTTCCAGCGATGCACCGCCGAGCTTGATAACGAATTTCACTCCAGCCCCTCCTGCTCCGGCCAGCCGAACAGCAGATTCATGTTCTGCACCGCCTGGCTGGCGGCGCCTTTCAGCAGATTGTCCAAACATGCCACCACGATCAGCCGCTGCCCGTCGCTTGCCAGCGCGAACCCGAGATCGCAATAGCTGGTCCGCACACAATATTGGATCTCCGGCAACCGCGTTCCATACCACCGCACCAGCGGAGAATCCGCATAGAAGTTCCGAAAACACGCGTCGATTTCTTCCGGCGTCGTCCGTTGCTGCGACTTCATATAGACCGTCGAAAAAATTCCCCGCGGAATCGGCAGCAGGTGCGGCGTGAAAATAATGTCCTTGGCTTGCAGTCCAAGTTGCTCCAGCAATTCCCCGGTATGCCGGTGGTTGAACACGGAGTACGCGGAGAGATTGTCGGCCGCGTGCATAAAATGCGTTTTTGCGGTCGGCGTTTTTCCTGCCCCGGACACTCCCGACTTTGCGTCGCACACAATTCCATGTTCCAGGTCCACTCGCTTTTCGCGAATCAAGGGGGCCAGCGCCAAAATGACGGAGGTCGCATAGCATCCCGGATTGGCCACCAGCTTCGCCTTCGCGATTTGTTTCCGATGCAATTCCGGCAACCCGTACACCGCCCCTTGCTGGATCGACTGCGCCGCGGCGGGATCGTGGTCCTCCAACTTATAGATCGCGCGATTGGTTTCCTCATCCAGGCGCCAAGCGCCGCTTAAATCGATGACGCGCACGCCATGCTCCAGCAGCTTCGGCGCCCAGGCGCGCGACTGCTCATGCGGCGTGGCCAGAAACACCACATCGACCTTCTGCTTGCCCAGCGCATCCCAGTGGAATGGTTCCACGGTGACACTGCCCGCGCCGTTGTTGTCCGCAAGCTGCGGATGCAAATCTGTCAACGCGACGCGTGTGCCTTTCTCTTCTTCAGGCCGCCCGAAAAACAGCGGCGCACGTCCGCGTAGCCGCGGATGATGCAACAGCAGGCGTGCCAGCTCTGCGCCTGCGTAGCCGCTGACGCCGAAGACCGCGGTTTGGTGTGGAGAGGAAGTCATGCTTCGAGTAAATCCTCCAGGCGATGGCGCAGGCTGCTGGCATGTTTCTGGTCCTGGCAAATAATCAGGACCGTGTCGTCGCCGGCGATCGTGCCCAGCACTTCCGGTATATGTTCATGGTCGAGTGCGGCGGCAACCGGCTGCGCGCTGCCCGTCGTCGTGCGCAGGACAAGCTGGTTCGTCGCCTGCTGTACGGCCAGTCCAAAATTTGCAAACACATCGTCCAGCGACGGCAGATCGTCATCCCCCCCCGAACCGTTGGGCACAGCATAGCCGTTCGGCCCCTTATACAGTCGCAGGTCGTGAATGTCCCGAGATAGCGTCGCCTGGGTCACGTCGAAACCCCGCCGCGCCAGCTTGCGGCGCAGTTGGTCCTGGCTGACGACTGGGCCCTCGCTCAACAACTGACGGATCGCATTGTGACGTTCGTTCTTCATGGTCGATTCCGCGGCAAGTGCGGTTCTTCTCAGTGTATAACAATACAAACTTGTGCATAAATATGCAACGCGATAGTTAAAGCCATAACCCATGAGGGGAACAGCACCCGAAACGCCCAACGACTCAATGCTGATACATGCAGAGATAAAAACTATCGGAACAGCGCGCCAATCTTGGAGTCGCGCCGGCGCCGGGTATGCGAAAAGCCGAATGCTACACGTACGAAGGGAGGGAGTCTGTAATAGGCCCTGAATGGTGAAAGGCTCTTAACAGTAGAGCCAAATAAATGTTGACAGCCAATATTTATTGTTCTATATTCTTTCTAGGCCAAAGAACAAGGCCCGCTGAGCTGGAACTCAGAGGGCCTTTGACTGGACATACCAGATAATGATTCATCCCAGTATGCTCCAGTTTCGCTCTTGGGTCAATTCTGATTATTTGAGGGGCAAGCCAATGCATACAGAAATGACTCTACCAACGTTGGGCAAGCACGTAATTAACGCGCTTCTAAATGAAAATCCCACTTTAACTATCTCCGACCACACAGAGAAGGCAAAAATGCGCGGACGCAAACCGAAAGTCACAAAACCACCCACGCGGGTGGAACGCCAGGATCTATTACGTCAGCAGATACTGTCGCTCAAAGAAGTTCTCGAAGACGGGGGCTTTGGACCCTTGCTGAAACTACCCAAAACCCTCAGTCCGATCGCCGATCCGGTAGATGACCCGAAAACAGGCGGAAAAATTGGACATGTTGAAGAAGAACTCGGCACGTATATCCAACGCGTTTCCATCGAAGACAACTTTTATCAGAGGCAGCCATTCGACCATCCAGAAGACAAGATTTACCGTCGGCTAATCAAGGATTTCATTGAGGATGCCGCCATGCCCGAGGCCAAGATAGCCGCGTTAGCAAAGGGAGGAGCTGCGCAGTCGCTCGATGAAGCTGGTGTTACGTATTCGGTCATCGATGGCTTGCAGCGTCTATATTGTTACTGCATAGCTATTCTTTTGGTGTTGAGAAGGGAAGAGCTTTTGAAGCTTCGCTGCATTTCCGAGGATGCATGGACCTATTTTAAGCCTTCTGTCGAAAGCCGGGGCGACGTGAAATCCGCGACGGAACGCATATTGCGCCGCAAAATTCGCTATGAAGTGTTCTGGAACATTACCTTGGAGAGCCTGCTCCACTACATGGTCACTTTCAACACTGGTCAGCGCGCTATGAGTGTCCAGGTTCAACTTGAAATTATGCGGCGGCCCCTACTTACTGCGCTGGAGCACGCTCAAATTCCAATTTTCAAGGACACGACTTCGATGCCCGGTTTGAGTAAGCCCAAGGACAGATTTGCAGCTTCTGACTTAGTTCTTGCTGCGCGTGCATTCATCGAGGCCAACCCGCAACTCAAGAAACCAGACGAGGCCGCTGACTTACTAGAGGCTGGGGCTGCATCTGACTTTGATACGGCTACGGATATTGGCAGCATCAAAGACGTGGTATCAACCCTCACAAAAATCGCGGTAGGAATTCAGTCGAAAATAGTTGAACGCTACGCTGACAATCCAGCAAATCGATATATCTTGTCGGGTGGGGGCATTTTCTTGGTGAGTTTCGTAGCCGCTTGCGGTAAGACCCGCGAGTCGGTAAATATGTTAGCTCTTCAAGCAGCTTTTCAAAAACTAGACCAGGTCCTTGACTCTGGGAAAGATGATCCGCTCAATTTGGAAGCTTATCAACGGGTTCTTCACAACATCAAGTCTTCCAGAGGAAAGGCGATGAGGAGGCTTGTCTTTGATACTTTCCTCCGATTCTTCAATGGGACGACGGTTGATCTTGACTGGGTCGACGCTGCGCGACAGATGAGCTTGTAATTTAGTTGCAACACTTGTCATGAACCCCTTCTGAACGCTGAGGGGGTTCTTCTGTGACAGTGTTACCAAGTGCTTGAAGCCTCCAGGACCTTGGTTGTTGAGCTTAACCTGCGGGCATCTGCTATCAAGAGCGAAACTAAATGCTGATATGAGACGAGCTGGCGATGACATTCGACCTGAAAACGCTCAACGATGTTTTTTTTCGCGCCTGCAACGCCGGCGACCAGCGGGTGATGCAATGGCGGGATGCTGCCGGAAAGTGGCAGCCAATCACCGGACGCCAACTCTACCGGCGGGTTTGCGCATTTGCCGCCGCACTCTCCGGCTGGGGCATCGCGAAGGGCGACCGGGTTGCGTTGCTGGCAGAGAATCGCTGGGAGTGGGCCGTCACCGACTTTGCCGTAATGGCGCTGGGTGCGGTCGATGTCCCGCTCTATCCCAGCTTGACCGCGCAGCAGGTGGCCGCAATGTTGGCGGACTCTGGCGCGCGCATCGTGGTCGTGTCCACCGCGCAGCAATATGAAAAAGTCGCCGCGCTGCGCGACCGGACCCAGATCGAACGCATCGTCCTGATGGACCATGTCCCGCAAGTGACCCAGGCGGTCTGGTTTGGCGATTCTATGCCTGCCGACGCACCCGGTAACGCCAATTTCGAACGAGACAGCGATTTCGACCGCCGCGCCTACGATGTTCAGCCGGACGACCTGGCCACCATCATGTATACCTCCGGCACCACCGGAGTAGCGAAGGGGGTCATGCTCACCCATGGCAACATTGCGTCGAACCTGAATTTTTCTACCGCCGCATTCCACTGGGGTCGTCAGGACATCTGCATCTCGTACCTGCCGCTGTCGCACATTACCGCGCGCCATGTCGATTATGCCCTCCTCTGCCATGGCGCAACCATCGCCTATTGCTCCCCGTTCGATTTGCTGAAGCAGGCCATGGGAGAAGTACGTCCGACGATATTTGTTGGAGTGCCACGCGTCTACGAAAAAGTTCGCCAGGAAGTGTTGCGCCGCGCCCAGGACTCCCGCGCGACTTCGGCCATGTTGAATTGGTCCCTGCGGCGAGGTGCGAAGAATCGCGCTACGCTGCTTGCCGGGGCGACGCCGCGAAAAACTTCCTGGAAGCTGGCGAATCGCCTCGTGTTCCGCAAAATTCAGCAGGGTTTTGGAGGTCGCGTGGGCACGTTCGTCTCTGGCGGCGCTCCGCTCGGCATCGACACAGCCGGCTGGTTTCTGGATGCAGGCATCCGTATCCAGGAGGGCTACGGCCTTACCGAGACTTCTCCCGTGGTTGCGCTGAATACCCATTTGCCTTGCCGCATGGGCAGCGTAGGAAAGCCACTGCCAAACGTCCAAACCAAGCTGGCTGCGGACGGAGAATTGCTGGTGCGGGGGCCTTCTGTTTTTCAAGGCTATTGGAACAAGCCGGAGGCCACCGCCGAAAGCTTCGATGCCGATGGGTGGTTTCTGACCGGAGATGTGGCCCGTTTCGATGAAGACGGTTTTCTCTACATTACCGACCGGAAAAAAGACCTGCTGAAAACCTCCGGCGGCAAGCTGATTGCTCCCCAGCCGATTGAAAATCAGTTGAAGGCCGATCGGTTTGTGGGCAACGCCGCGGTGGTCGGCGATAAGAAAAAATTTGCGTCCGTGCTGATCTCTCCAAACTTCCCCGCGCTGGAAGCCTGGGCCAAGGAGAAGGGAATTGCCTTCGACAATCGCCGGCAGTTGGTCGCGCATCCAGAGGTGCTGGCCCTGTACCAACAGATTGTCGATCGCGTCAACTCCACCCTGGCCAGTTTTGAAACGCTCAAGCGCCTGCTCATCGTGGCCGAGGAATGGACGCTCGATTCCGGCGAGTTGACGCCCAGCATGAAGCTCAAACGCCCGGTCGTGGTGCAGCGCTATGCAGCGGAGATCGAACGTTTCTATCTGGAAGATGCGGCTCCGCATCGGTAGCCGAAATTCTTCCCGCACCTTGGTTACTCCGCCGCCCATTCCGCGTCAGCCTGTCAGACGTACAATCGAAGTACAAACTGATGGACCATTGATATCGATTGTTGACAAGGAGAAAAGCATCATGCGGGTTGGAATTTTGACGGGTGGCGGGGACTGTCCCGGCCTGAATGCTGTAATTCGTGCAGCCGTGCGCAAAGGCATTTTTCATTACGGCGATGAGTTTATCGGCTTCATGGAAGGCTGGCGGGGTGTTCTGGACGACAAGATCATGCCACTGACCATCGAGAGCGTTTCTGGAATCCTGCAACTGGGCGGGACCATTCTGCGCACCTCCCGTACCAACGTCCGGAAAAAACCGGGCGGCATCGAGCAATGCATTGCAACCGTCCAGCGCTACAAATTGGACGCCCTGATCACCATCGGCGGGGACGATACCCAGGGCGTGGCCAATGCGCTGGTTGAGAAAGGCGTGCCGTGCATCGGCGTACCCAAGACCATCGACAACGACCTGAGCGGCACGGACATCTGTTTCGGTTTCGATACCGCGGTCAGCATTGCCA